>JBCDKB010000664.1:0-4020 GCA_038747035.1 Acidobacteriota bacterium
GTCGGCAGTGCTTCGCTCACGCGTTGTTCTCTCCGGTGCAATCCATCATCTCTGCAATCAAGGTTCGATGCCGTGGGAAAAGCTTCAAGCGCTGGAAATCCGCAGGGAGTCTCGGCTGTGTCTCGGCGCACAGACCTCGGAGCTCCGAGTTCCGAGACTCCGTGTTCCCGGCCAAGAGTCGACGGGGCGAGCCGTCGGGCGCGCCGGGACGTCGGCTCTACGCCGTTCCCCGCTGAGGTCCGAGCCGACGCGGGACCATAGGACTAGGAAATCCCCCGACCGGAAACGACTTGAGAGGCTTCACCGGAGGCATTCTAGGATGGGTTCGCGCGGGAGTCTAACCCTCTGCGAACAGACCGGATCGGCACCGGGCCCGGTACAATAGAAATCCGTCGGTGGGCTCCCTGTCGTGCGTCGCCGCCCGCCCTTCATTTGTTCTCTTGTCGAGTGTCCCATTGATTGGAAAAGTTGTCTCGCACTACCGGATTGAAGAGAAGCTCGGTTCGGGCGGCATGGCTGTCGTTTACCGAGCCGTGGACGAACGCCTGGGTCGGCAGGTCGCCCTCAAGTTTCTCCCCGGCGGTAGCAGCGGCGACGACCAGGCCCGGCAACAGCTCCAGCGCGAAGCCAAGACCGCTTCGGGCCTCGACCACCCGAATATCTGCACGATCTACGATATCGCCGAGACCGACGACGGCGTGCTCTTCATCGCCATGGCGTACTACGAGGGCGAGACGCTCCAGGAACAGCTCGGTCGGGGCCCCATGGAGTGGACCCGGGCCCTGCAGATCGTCGCCCAGGTCGCCAGCGGGCTGGCGGAAGCGCACCGCCACGGCATCGTGCACCGCGACATCAAGCCCGCCAACCTGCTGGTCACCCCGGAGGGTCGAGCGAAGATCCTCGACTTCGGCATCGCGCGCCTGATCCAGCACACCGGGCACGAAAAATCGGTCTTCGGCACCGTCCCCTACATGTCGCCGGAGCAGCTGCGCGGCGAAACGACCGACCACCGGACGGACATCTGGTCCCTCGGCGTCGTGCTGTACCAGCTGCTCACCGCCCGCCGACCGTTCGCCGGCGGCACGCGCAACGAGGTGCGCGGAGCGATCCTGACCCGGCCCCCGGAGCCGTTGACCGACTACGCCCAGGGCGAAGAGCTCAGGCTCCAGCGCATCCTCCACTGGTGCCTGGCCAAAGACCCCGACGAGCGCTACAACGACGCCGAGGAGCTTCGCCTCGAGCTCGAATCGCCGTCCGGGTCGATGCCCCGCGGCCCGGCCCTCGATACCGGACCGCCGGCGGAGACGTCGGAGATCACGCAGGTCGAGTCCCCGATCCCTGGACTTCCGGCGCCGGCCGGCCAGCCGCTGCCGTCGATCGCCGTCCTCCCCTTCGACGACCTCAGCGCCGAAGGCGACCACGCCTATCTAGCCAGCGGCGTGGCCGAAGAGTTGGTGAACCGCTTGGCGCGCGTCGAAGGCTTGCGGGTCGCAGGCCGCACGTCGACCCAAGAAAGCACCCTCGCTTCCCTCGGGGTCGAAGAGCTCGGACGCCGCCTCGGCGTCGCCAACGTGCTCGAAGGCAGCGTCCGCGTGGCCGGCGATGCCCTGCGGGTCAGCGTCCGTCTCGTCGACGTCGTCGACGGCTCGATCCGCTGGTCCGAGACCTTCAACCGCGGACTCCAGGACCTGTTCGAGATCCAGGACGAGATCGCCCGTCACATCGCCTCCGAGCTCGAGCTGCGGCTGCTCGGGCGCCACGCCGAGGACCAGAGCTACGAGGCGCACTACCTCTATATGAAGGGGCGCCACGCCTGGAATCAGCGCACCATCCAGGGTTTCGAGCAGGCGATCTCTTTCTTCAAGTCGGCGCTGCTCGAGGCGCCGGACCTCGCCCGCGCCCACGCCGGCCTCGCCGACGCCTACGCCATGCTGGGCATCTACGGAGCCCAGCGGCCGTCGGCGGTGATGGCGCCGGCGGTGACGGCCGCCCAAGAGGCCTTGAACCTCGACCCGACCCTCGCCGAGGCCTACGCCTCCCGCGGCTGTGTCCGGGCGTCCTACGACTGGGACTTCGCCAGCGCCGCCAACGACTTCCGACGGGCCATTGAGCTCGATCCGCAATATCCCACCGCCTACCAGTGGTACGCAATGAACTGCCTGATCCCGAAGCGACGCTTCGACTCGGCGCTCCAGCAGCTGAGCCGTGCGGTCGAGCTCGACCCCATGTCGCTGGCGATTAAGATCAGCCTCGGACTCTACTTCTACTACACCGGCAAGCCCCAGCAGGCGGTCGAGGAATACCAGCGGGTGCTCGAGATCGAACCCGATTTCGCCCAGGCGCTGATCTTCCTCGCCCATGCCCTACGCCAGGCCGGAGAGCTCGACCGGGCGATCGACGTGGCGCTGCGGGCCGCCGAGCTCACCGGCGGCAAACCCGCCGCCACCGTCGCCTTGGCGACGGCCCATGCGACCCTCGGCGACCGGGACCGCGCACGCTGGCTGCTCGAGAAGATCCTCGAGCCCCGCGAGAAAACGTTTGTCCCCCCGACCTACCTCGCGCAAATCTACGCCGCGCTCAACGAGCGCTCCCTCGCCCTTTCCGTGCTCGACCGCGCTTGCCACCTCCGCACCTCCGAGCTGATCTGGCTCGCCGTCGAGCCCCTCTACGAACCGCTGCGCCCCATCGCCCGATTCCGCGACCTGCTGCGGGAGGTCGGGCTCGAGCCGCGGTGGTGACCGCGGCCTGCGAAGACCCCCGGCTCGTCCCATGACCTCCGACACCCCGAACCCCACCGGCGGACTCATCGGCGCCGTGCTCTCCGGCCGCTACCAGATCACGGGCGAGCTCGGCCGCGGCGGCATGGGGGTGGTCTACAAGAGCGTCGACACGCTCCTCCGGCGGAACGTCGCGATCAAGATGCTGTCGCCGACGCTGGTCGACGCCCGGGCCGAGCGCCGCATCGAAGCTGAAGCCCGCACCGTCGCCCGACTCGAGCATCCGACGATCGTGCCGATCCATGACATGGGTCGGCACCACGACATGCTCTATCTGGTCATGCCGCTGGTCGCCGGCGAGACCCTCAAAACGTTGATCAGCCGAGGCGAGCTGCGCTTGGGCGACATCTTGGAGATCGGCGTCCAGGGCGCCCAGGCCCTCGGATATAGCCACCGCCGGGGGGTGGTCCACCGCGACATCAAGCCCGGCAATCTGCTCCTCACCCGACTCGGCGGACAGGTCCGCCTGCGTATCCTCGACTTCGGTCTCGCCCGTCGGTTCGATGAAGAGGACCTGACGCGCTCCACCCGCGTCGCCGGAACCCTCGCGTACCTCAGTCCAGAGCAAGTTGAAAGCGGCGGGAAAAACGCCGAAGGGCCAAGCGACCTCTACGCCCTGGGCGCCGTGCTTTACGAATGCCTCGCGGGCCTGCCGCCTTTCCAAGGTTCCCTCTTCTCCACCCTCTACCGCATCGTTCACGAAGCGCCGAAGAGTCTGGCCGACCACGGGCTCCACCTCGACGCCGAGCTCGAGGCCATCGTGCTCGGCTGCTTGGCCAAGGATCCGGCGGATCGCCCCGCTTCCGGGGAGGAGCTGGCCCGGCGCCTCGCCCGCTACCGGGACCAGCTGGCGGAGAGCGAATGGGCCCGGCGCACGTCGCAGCCGGTCACCGCCACCCGCCGCGAACGCGTCGGCCGAGCGCCCGCCGAACCGCTGCTCGGCCGCGACGCCGAGCTCCGGCAGCTCGAAGATCGCCTCGCCCGCGTGCTGGGCAACGAGTCGGGTCTGGCGCTGATCGCCGGCGACGCCGGCACCGGCAAGTCCAGGCTGGTGCAGGAGCTCGTCGAGCAGGCCAAAGACCGTCGTTTCCTGGTCCTCCAAGGCCGCTATTCGGAGCTCGAGACCACCTTCAGATACCAGGCCCTGTGCGAACTCATCGAAGACTACTTCCGGGGCGGCGAGTCGAGCTACGGCCTGCGTGGCGCCCCGGAGCTCGACGACGTGGCGCCGGACCTCCTCCAC
>JBCDKB010000665.1:0-3987 GCA_038747035.1 Acidobacteriota bacterium
GACCTCAGGAGGATATCGGCGTCGGAGACTCCGGTCGGCCAGGCCACCAAGAAGCCGCCGCCGAGAAAGGCCACGTCGGGCGGCGTGGGCTGCGGGCCCTCCGGCGCCGAGGACGCGACTTGAAATTCCGCGGCGACTGCGGCGCCGCCCGAGGCGAAACGGCGGCCGCGGACACTCGACGCCACCGCGGCCACGTACGATTGCCACGAGACGACGAACTCGCCTTCGCGGGCGTCGATAGACGGAAAAACCTGCGTGCCCGCGGTCGACTCGTTGACTTGGAGATCATTCCCGATCGGTGCTCCTGAAGCCTCGAATCTCCTGGCCTGGATGCTCATGTCATCGCTATCGGTACCGTCCGACCCGAGGCTGGCCCAGGTCACGACGAAGCCGCCGTCAGGAAAAAAAGCGAGGTCCGGATATCTCTGGATGTCCGGAGTGTATGTATTGACCTGGAAGCCGGCGCCCAGCGCGCTGCCATCTGAGCCAAAGCGCCGGGCCTGGATTGAGTCGGCCGGGTCGTTGCCCGTTGACCGCAGGCTCGCCCAAGAGACGACGAATTCGCCCGTGTCCCGAATGGCGACGGCAGGGGCGGAGTGGTCGCCGACCGTGATGTCATTGACCGTGAACTGGCTTCCGGTCGCGGCGCCGGTCGAAGCGAACCGGCGTCCGCCGATATAGAGATCGCCGCGACCGGCCCACGCGATGACGAAGTCCCCGGCTGCGTTCATGGCGATCGCAGGTGCACCCTGGTCGCCGGTGGTCTCGGTATTGACCTGGAAGGCCGGACCCGCCGGAGAGCCGGTCGAGAAATAGCGACGGGCCAGCACGGAGGTTCCGCTCATATCCGTGCCGTCTGAGCCGTCGCTGCGCCAGACGATGACGAAATTTCCCCCGGCGTCCATCGCCGCCACCGCGTCCCTCTGGTCTCCGGTGGTGTACGCATTGACTTCGAAGGCGTCGTCGATCGGCGCCGGCTGGGCCCACACGGAACCGACGGCGAGAAGGAGGAGCGGGAAGATAGCGCGGTTTATTTTCTTCATAGCTTTGGCCTCGACGGCTCGGGTTCATCACATCGGCGGCCGGGGGGCAGCCGCCGAGCGGCCCCGCCGCGACACCACCGGCCCCGAACCCGTCCAATGGCCTCGGGTGGACAAGCCCCGCCATTCATGGCTGGGGAAGGTCTTTAGGTGCCCTTCACCGAGCCTTGCGAAATCTCAGGGGGCCTTGGGACAAAAGAGTTGAATAAACCGGTTCGAGCGCCCGTGCGGGCCCGGACTCGTGCGCCGATTCGGGCCAGAATTTGCCCCCTGCCGAGGTTATCTGGCCGCCCGCCTGCGCAGCTACCGTATCCCGCGGCCCGTCTGCTTGCGCAGCAGGGTGCGCAGGGTGGCGCCGTCGCCGTGGCCGACCTGTCCAGCGATGCTTTCGACGCTGTCGTCGGTCGTTTCCAAAAGAAAAATGACCCGATCAGCCCGCAGCCGGCGAACAAAAGCGATTGGCGTCTGGCCCAGGATCTTGCGCAGCCGGCGCTCCAGCGTGCTTCGCTGGCGCCGACGGCGGCGGCGGCGGCCATCGAGAAGTCAGCCAGGTTCTGGCGCCCAGCGTTCGAATCTTTCAACCACGGGGTCCGAGAGGGCCAAGTGGTCGACATCGCTTGGGTCGCCTGTGAAGGGCGTCCGTCCACCAGCAGGTGCTTCGATGTCGTGCGAGCGAGCACACGAGGCGCGCCGACAAGACGACGTCCTGATCGACGGCGTCTTCTCTGGCTAGGTCGTCGACCCGCGAAAGGTCCTTCGAGATCCGCCTTGGCGGCCCGGATAGCCATCTCCCGCAGACCTTCAAAGGCTCGGGATGACGAGGTATAGTGCTTTTAACCTCCAAGATCCTATGGCTATCACCAAGACCCTTGTGGATTGGGCGGCGTCGACGATGCGCTCGATGCGCCCCGAAGGCACGGACGCCGTGGCGGGGCCGCCCGGCCTGCCGGCGCCCGGGGTGCCGTCGCGGATCGGGCGCTTCCTCGTGATCAAGCCGATCGGCAGCGGCGCCGCCGGCGTCGTCTATGCCGCTTACGACCCCGAGCTCGACCGCCAGGTCGCGATCAAGTGCTTGCGCAGCGCTGTGCGGGACCCCGCCGCGGGTGAGCGCCTGCGTCGAGAAGCGCGCTCGCTAGCGAGGCTCTCCCACCCCAACGTCGTCACGGTGCACGACGTCGGCGCGGTCGACGCCGCGAAGGCGGCCGAGGGTCAAGACACCTGCTTCTTCATCGCCATGGAGCTGGTCGACGGCATGAGCCTCGGCGCTTGGCTCCTCAAAGAGACCCGGCCCTGGCGGGAAGTGATCGATCTCCTGGTCCAGGCCGGACACGGTCTCGCCGCCGCCCACGGCGCCGGATTGCTGCACCGTGATTTCAAGCCGGAGAACGTGCTGGTCACCTCCGACGGCCGGGCCCAAGTGGCGGACTTCGGCCTCGCGTGCGCCGTCAACAATCCGGCGTCCGAGCACGGGACGGGAGCCGCGACGACGGTGGCCCGCCTCGTCGGCACGCCGGCCTACATGGCGCCGGAAACCATGGAGCAGCCGGCCGACGAGCGCTCCGACCAGTTCAGCTATTGCGCCACGCTCTATGAAGCGCTTTTCGGCGTACTGCCCCACTCCGGGAAGGGCCTGGTGCCGCTGTGGAACGCCAAAGTCCACGGCGAGCTGACGCCGATCACCGACCGGCGCGGCGTGCCGCGCTGGCTTGAGGAGGCGGTGGTCAAGGGACTCTCGCCGAATCCCGTCGATCGTTGGGAGTCCCTCGACGAGCTGATCGCGGTGCTCGAACGACCGAGCCGTCGGCGCAAGATTTCCGCCCTCGCAGCCGCCGCGCTGCTCGCCGCCGGTCTCGCCGCCGGCAGCGGCGTGACGACGGCGATCAACGGCGTCAACAGCACCATCTGCGACGCCGCGCCCGAACCGTGGCGGGGGGTCTGGGACGACGGCCGCCGCGACGAGCTGCGCCGGGCCTTCGCCGAGTCACCGGTCGGCTTCGCCGGGGACACCTGGGACCGCGTCAGCGACGGCCTCGACGCCTACGTCGAGCGGTGGAACGCGAGCCGCGAGGCGATCTGTAGGGAGCAGCGGACGGAAAGCGTCGGCGACCTCGATCTGCACCGCCAGATGGCGTGCATCACCGAGCGCCAGGAAGAGGTCCGCGTGCTGGTCAACATCCTGATGAAGGCCGAACCGACCGTTATCGAGCAAGCGTCCGCCGCCATCGACGGCCTCGACAGCCCGAACGACTGCCGCGCGGACGGGGCGCTCGAGGCCCGCGGCGTCGAGACCGGTCGTTCCCTGGTGCTGCGCCGGCACCTCGCGGCCGTGCGTTCCCACCACGCGGTGGGCGATTACGAGCACGCCGTCGAGCTGGCGGCCGCGGTCACCGCAGATGTGCGCGAGCTCGGCCACACGTCGCTGCTGGCGGACGCCCTCTTCGATTTAGGTCGTACCCTGCACAGCGTCGGCGACCTTGAGGGGAGCATCGAAGCCTACGAGGAGGCGACACGCGTCGCGGTCGCCCACCACCACTACTCGGTGGCGATCCGGGCCCTGATTCATACCGGCCAGCACAACGCTTCGACCGGGGATTTCGCGGCCAGCGAGAATCGAATGAACGAGGCGGCGGTCCTGCTCGAGCGTCTGCCGGGGTCCATCGCCCGGGGAATCAAGCCGTCGCTTTGGATCGCCTATGGACGCCACTATTTGGAGCGCGGGGAGTATGTGCGGGCGCAGGTTCAGTTCAAACGCGCCCGCGCGGCGCTCGTGCGCCTCGGCGAAACGGAGAGCGGCCGCTACGCCAGGGCGACGGCGAACCTCGGCTCCAGCCACTACCGTGAGAGCGAGCTCGCCGAGGCGCGCAAAGCCTATGAGGAAGAGCTCGAGCTGCGCCAAGAGCTCCACGGGGCGGCCCACCCGAAGGTGGCGGCGGTACTCCAGCGCCTC
>JBCDKB010000666.1:0-3984 GCA_038747035.1 Acidobacteriota bacterium
CGAGGCCGCGTCGCGTGGATCGCCGACGCGGCGCCCGTTTCGAGAATTTCTAGGCCTTCGCGGAGCAGCTCTTCGGCCTCTTCCACGCGGCGCTGCTGGAGCCGGCAGCGACCGAGGAGAATGTGAGCTTCGGCGGTGAGCCAGTGGCTAGGGCGTTGGCTGGTGAGGATACCGAGCGCCTCATCCAAGTGCCGCTCGACGGCAAGGAGATCTCCGCGGCGGAGGTCGACCCGCGCCAGGTAGACAAGCGGCGACGCGATCTGTCCGTCCCCTGCGGGGCGGTGGACCCGGCGGAACTCGAGGGCTCCGCGGTAGGCGACGGCGGCTTCGGCTAGGCGGTCTTGGGCCGCCAGCGAGTGGCCCAGGCCCATCGACAGCCGCGGCACGATCGGGTGGTTCCGCCCGAGGGTGTCGCGGGCCGCGTCGAGGGTTTCTCGGAGCAGCTGCTCGGAGGCGGGCGCGTCGCCCCGCAGACGGAGGATTTCGGCCAGGGTCGATCGACTGCGGAAGAAGTCCAGGGGGCGGGAGGTGGATGACTTCTCGAAGCTCGTGACCGCATCGCGGATCAACGCCTCGGCCCGCTCGTGCTCGCCGAGGAAGAGCAGCAGGTATCCGAGGTTGCTCAGCGTCTTGACGACCGACGGATGATCGTCGCCGTAGGTCTGGCGCCCGACTTCAAGCACTTGACGGAAATTCTTGCGAGCCTCGTCGTAGCGCCCGACTCGGGCGTAGACGGAGGCGAGGGTGCTGAGGGTCGCGGTCACTTCCGGGTGCCGCTCGTCGAGGTGCTCGCGCTGGATGGCGAGGGCTTCCTCGAGCCAGGGGAGGGCCTCGGCGGACCGGCCGGTGGTGTAGAGCACAGACGCCAAGTGCTGCAGGCTCGCCGCCGTTTCGGGGGTCCTCGGCCCCAGCTGTCGACGGATCTCGAGGGCTTCCTGGTAGAAGTCGCGAGCTCGGCCGTGGTCTGCGCGCTCGTTGAAGAAAAAGTGGCCGAGGTCAGTCTGACTCACCGCGACCTCGAGCGGATCCACCGGCCGGTGACGCAATCTGAGGTCCAGCACCCGGCGCAGGAGGGTTTCGGCCTCGGTATGCTCTCCGGCCGCTTGGTGCCAAAGTCCGCGCAGGCGCAGGCCGGCGACGCTCTCGGGGTGGTCGTCGGCGAAGAGCTGGTGGCGCAGCTTCTCGGACTCGTCGAGCAGGATTCCCATCTGGTCGTAGGCGCCGAGTCGGAAGTAGATGGTGGCCAGGTGGTCGAGCAGCCGTGCCTTGCGCTCGGGCTGCCCCGCGAGCTCGGCGCGGAGCTTGAGCGCACCGACGTCGAGCACTTCGCGGACGGTGATCTCGTCGCCGAGGCGCAGCTCCGGGTCGGCGCCGTCGAAGAGGCTGGTCAGCAGCTCCGCGACCTGGCGGGCTTCCTCCTCGCCTTGCCGCGCCCGGTCACGCTCCTGCGCCAAGCGCTGCGTGTAAAACGTCACCAGGCCGACGACCACCAAGAGCGCGAGCACGGTCGCGCCGACGCTGCGTCGGTGGCGACCGACGAATTTACCGAGGCGGTATCGGAGGGTGTCGGGACGCGCCCGGACCGGCAGGCCGTCTAGGTGGCGGCGGAGGTCCTCCGCGAGCTGCTCGACCGACCCGTAGCGGCGCTGCGGCTCTTTGCGCAGGGCCTTGAGGACGATGTTGTCGAGATCGCCGACCAGCCGCCGACGGAGCTTTTCGGGCGATCCTTCGGCGAGCTGCGGCCCGCCGGCCCCATCGCCTTCTGCGGCGGCCCCCCGGACCCGGCCGCTCGGCCGCTCTGGACGGGTCTCGGTGACCACGCGTTCGATCTCGAGTCCGCTCTTTCGATCGATATCGTAGGGGCGTTGCCCGGTGAGCAGCTCGTAGAGCAGGACGCCGAGCGCATAGACGTCGCTGGCGACGGTCAACGGCTGACCGGCGACCTGTTCGGGGCTGGCATATTCCGGAGTCAGCAACATCCAGCCGGTGGCGGTGGGGGTGGCGAGCTCGGTGGGTAGGGCGAGCGCCGCTTCCTCGGCGCCCGTTTCGAGCAATTTGGCGATGCCGAAGTCCAGCAGCTTGACGGTTCCGTCCGCGGTCACGAGGAGATTGCTGGGCTTTAGATCGCGGTGGATCACCAGGCGGGCGTGGGCGAAACGCACCGCCGAGCAGACGTCGAGGAAGAGCTGGAGTCGTTCGTTGACGGTGAGGCGATGGCTTTCGCAATAAGCGTCGAGGGGCTCGCCCTCGACGTAGTCCATCACGATGTAGGGTCGCCCGTCGTCGGTATTGCCGCCGTCCAGGAGTTTGGCGATGTGCGGGTGGTCGAGGGCGGCGAGGATCTGTCGCTCTCGCCTCAGGTGGAGACGCATCTCCCGGCTCTCCGGCCCCCTCCGCAAGACCTTGACGGCCACCTGCTGGCGGTAGTGGCCGTCGTCGCGTTCTGCGAGAAAAACGGTACCCATGCCGCCGCGGCCGATTTCTCGCAGCACTCGATAGGGACCGATGCGCTGCAGCGCGGCCTCGGACGACTCCGTGGCGCTCAAGGCGGCACTCCCGATCAGCTGATCGAGGTGCTGCTCGGCGCCTTCGTCCGCGGCGAGCATGGCTTCGACTTCCGCCCGCAAGTCCGGATCACCGGCGCAGCTCCGTTCGAGGAGGGCTGGCCGGGCGTCCGGGGCGCATTCTCGGGCTTGCAGGAAGATCTCTTCGAGGCGGCGCCACCGCTTCGCCGACAGCTCGATGGCTGCTTGGCCGTCTTGCCGCCGGCCGCCGTCGGGCGTCACGGCGACCTCAGCCGCCCAGGGACTGACTCAGCCAGGCCTTGGCGGTGCGGAGATCGCGCTCGACCGTGGCGGTGGAGAGGTCGAGGACCTGGGCGGTCTCGGCGATCGTCAGGCCGCCGAAGAAGCGCAGCTCGACGATGCGGCTCTTGCGCGGGTCGACGGCGCCGAGCTGACGCAGGGCGTGGTCAAGCGCCAGAAGGTCGACATTCGGCGCGGCTTCGAGGCGGGCGCCGTCGTGGACCTCTTCGAGGGACACCTTTTCGTCCTGGCCGCCGCGCTTCTGCGACGTCCTGCGGCGCACGTCGTCGATGAGCACCTGCCGCATCACCGTGGCGGCGATGGCGAAGAAATGCTCGCGCCCCTCCCAGTCAGCTCCGCGGCCAGAAAGTCGCATATAAGCCTCGTGGACCACGGCGGTGGTTTGCAGGACCTCGCCGCCGGAGTTGCGGCGCAGCTGCCCGCGCGCCAGACGACGCAGCTCGTCGTAGACGATCGGCATCAAATGCTCCAGCGCTTGCTCTTCGCCGTCGCGCCACTGCAGCAGGAGCTCGGTGACGTCCGCGCGTCGATCGATCGGGGCTTCTTCCATCGCAGGTCTCTTGGTGAGTGTGGTCCTTGAGTATAGCCGCGGCCCGCTTCTAACCAGCGTTTTAGGCCGTCCCGGCGCCCTCGGTATCGGTGGCGGCGTCGGGGCAGGACTCCGCCAGTCAAGCCGTTTAAAAAAATTCTTTGAAAACCGATGATGGACTTTTTTAGGCCTTCGCGAAGGGCTCCATGAAGGCACGGTGACACCGCACCGCGATCACAACGACGCTCCACCGGCCTCGCCGAAGAAAAACAGAGTCCTTCAGTGGACAGTCCCTCAGGAGACCCGACATGAACACTTCCACGACCCCCTCGCGATTCTCTCTCCGCCGCGCATTCACGGTCCCGGCGATCGCCGTAGCGATCTGCGCCGCGACGGCTGGCCCGGCCCAATCACAGCTCGCTTATTCCATCGAGTTCCAGGGGCCGACTGTCGGCCTTCCGGCTTCGGCGCCGGCCGGAGCCGTCATCGGAGCCGGAGACCTGCTGATCCCGGGCGCCGGCGCCCCGGCCGTCGTCGTCTTTGCCTCCACGATCGGCCTCAATCCCGGAAGCTCCGGCGAAGTCGAGGTTGACGCCCTATCTTTCGGCAACGATCAACGCGTGAATTGCA
>JBCDKB010000667.1:0-3943 GCA_038747035.1 Acidobacteriota bacterium
AGCAGGACGTCATAGACGCCCGCCTCCAGGCCGTCCACGGTGACGGTGCCTGTGATTCGATGGACGGGGTTCTCGGCGGTGGCGCTGGTCCATTCGGTGGGGTCGACGCCTACGAGCGGCAGCCGAACGGGATCGCCGCCGGCGTGCACATTTCGCAAGACGAGCTCGACACTCCGGGGGTTGTAGGGGGCCGCCCATCCGGTATTGCTCAGCTCAATCGTGTAGGAGAGCGCGCCGCCGAGGCGCTCCAGGCTTTCGATGTCGCTGAAATTCAGCGACAGGCGGTAGCCGAGGCGGTTGGTGATCTGCCCGCGGCAGTCGTCCCAAAGGTTAAGGACATCAGCGTGGTAGTCCGCATTGAGGTAGGACCAGTGCAGCTGTTCGAGCTGCAGCAGGGCCGTCGCGCAGGTGCGCCGCTCCGGGTTGATGACGATGGGGGGCGACCCATCGGTCGGCTGCCGGGGGATTCCGCAGGTCTCGCCGCCCATCGGGACCGTTAGCGTCTCTTCCATTAAATATTGATATTCCGCATTCGTTTCGGGGTTTTCCACCGGTAGCACCGCCACGTAGGTGCCCGCGTCCGTGTCATTTTTTAGGAAACAATCATTGACATGTCCAACCATCTCCATATTCGGGGCCAAATCCTCGCCGAAGTCGATGGCTTCGATCGTCTGCTTGAATAGCGGCGTTCGGATCAATATAAAACGATTCGGAAGGGCCGCCTGGAGGGCGGCTAGCACGTCGCCGCGGTCCCGATATTGCGCGGGCGTGACGGTGTTGTCGGGTTGGCTGAAGCTGTCGGAGTAATACCACTCCCCCCAAATACCGATAAACCCCGTCTCCATGAGGGCGATCACGTCGGCGTTGTCCTGGAGGATCGGCGCCAGCTGGGCGATATGGCCCAGGATCCGTGCCTCCGACGCGTCCCGCGGATTCGCCGCGCCGTCATCGGAGTAAGCGAATCGCACCACGGCTTTGAGACCCAGCCCGCGGAGCGTATTGAAGTCGGCGTCGACGTTGTTTAAGAAAGCCTGCGGGATGTCGCTATCGAAGTATTCATTGAGGTAAAACAGCCGGCGAACGAGGGTCACCCCCTTGTCATCGTAGGCGTCCGTGGCCAGAACCACCGGGAGGTTTTGGCCGCTCAGGGGGAAGTACTGGCTGGCCCAGGTGTCTTCGGCCTTAAGCCAGCCACGTTCCGGGTTTTGAATCACGCGATCGTGCGTTTGGTACTCGACCCGGGTCCTCTCTTCTTGGGCGAGTCCCGCCCAGGCGAAGAAGGTGCAGCCGAGCGCCAAGACCACGCGGAGGCCGGCGGCGCGGAAACGGTGGACCGGGCTCACGGCCGCCGGCTTTCGGGTCCGACCGTCTCAAGGAGAGCCTCGAGCTGCCGCCGCAGCTCAGCGTTCTCTTTTTTGATCTCGATCATATAAAGCGTCAGCTCTTCGATCTTTTCAAGCAGCGTGCTGTCCATCGCCACCATATCCACGCCGTCGCGGGCCACATCCTCAGCCGACGGCACCCCCGGCAGGTGCTGGTTCTCTTCGATGAAGCGCTCCACCTCCTCGAGGGGGCGCAGCTCATAGTCCGGCGCGAAGACGTAGTCCGCCCAGTCGTCTTTGTTCACTTCCGCGACCTTGAGCTTCGACGTCAGAATGCCATCGTTCACGTAGAGGCCGTAGTCACCGGGCAGAGTCATCTTGTAGGAACCGATGGCGACCTTATTCTGCGCGCCCATCACCCGCAAGACGGCTCCCCGCAAACTGTTTCCGTCGATGCCGAAATTGGCCCTCGCGACATCCGGACCAAGGCCGATGCCCACATCGCCGTTCTGCTGAAGCAGCAGGATGTTGCCGCCCGGCGTCTGGCTCGGATCCTCCGGATTGTCGTAGATGAAAAAGCGAAAGTGGTTGTGTCGCGGATCGCCACTCCCGGGCCCCATGTACCACTCAGCGACTTCGCCGTCGAACGTAGACTTCATCACCAGGGCCCCGGACATATTGGGCCCCGTCGGCTCCAGGTAGATCTGGCTCCAGGGCTCGCCCAGGTTTGAGTTACCCCGCACGTGGAGGGCCGCCCGCGGGCTCTCGGTATTGATACCGACCCAGGATCGTTCAGCATTTTCGGAAATCACCGACGTCGTCTGTCCGTGGGCCGTACTGGCCAGCAAGGCACCGAGTCCAAGAAGTGTGCAGTTCAAAATCAAGGTCTTCATCAGGTCGACTCCAGGGCATCTTTTTTGTGAAAGCAGCGCTTTCCCACCGACGCCGCCGGCGAAGGGGAACATCTCGAAGCGTAGCTTTCCGTAAGGAGGGCTCTATTAATGACAGGATTATTCCGGAGGCCCGCCGTGGAAACAAGCGGCCACAGCTGCCAATCAGCGAATGCTCGCCGCCTGCTCCCCAGACCCCGCTGGTTCCGAGGACGGCTAGGAAGGGCCCCGCCGCCCACTCTTATAGTTGGAGGCCAGATCCGGCGAGGCTTCGCCCACACCCACAAACCCGACGGCCCTCAAGATATCCGCTCCGCTTGATCGGGCTTCGGTCTCTTGGGCGTAGTAGAGATCGATGGCGGGCCTTATAACCTCAGCGCTCGATTGGTCGGTCGAGCGGGTTAAGGACTCCAGCTTCTTGGACCGGGTCGCATCGAGGCGGGCGCTAACTCTCATGCTTATGGGCTCCGTAGCAGGGTGGTGAAAGGTTCGGGCCGCATCGACTGCAGGATGGTCAGCCTCAGACGGCCTCCCGACAGACTATCGCTCGCGGGCCCCAAGAGAAAACGGACCGGCCGCCAGAAGGCGACCGGCCCGGACTCGCTCCGAAAGGTGACGCTTGATCAGCCGTTCGGGGACGTCGGTGTGGAGACCGGCGTCGGCGTCGGCGTGGTTTCGGGGGTCGGCGTGGGCGTCGGAGCCATCGGAGTCGGAGCGGCGGTCGGGACGGGGGCCAGGGGTCCGTATTCGACTTCGCCCTCGGGGACCAGGATCACCTCACCGGCGGGGCCGAAGAAGACCTCGAAGGTCGCGCGGCCGATGCCGGTGGGATTCACGACCGTGCCGACGATGATCGCGGCGGCCTGGCCGAAAGCTACCGTCGGGTCGCCGAGGGGCATGCCCGGTATCAGGGACAGCAAGCCGCCGGTGTCTTTGGCGATGACGATCGCATACGAAGCGCCAGCGGTGTGCGGACTGAGTGCCGTGGCCAAGTAATCGGTCCCGACATCGAAGCCAATCTCGCCGCCGAGGGCGAGCGAGTTCAGCAACGTCAGCGAACCGTTGTGGGGACCGCCGGCGGCATCCGAATGGACAAGAATCGAGCTGGCCTGGAAGGTCCAGTTGACGCCGTTCACGGCGTCACCCATCCAGCCGGGGATGAACTCGGCGTCGGTGGAGTGCTTCATCGCGACGTCCCAGTACCGATAGCCGCCGTTGACCACTTTGTCGGTGGCGGAGATGACCGGCGCGGACGAGTTGACCACGCCTTCGGTCTTATCGAAGACGTTCCACACCGTCGCCCACCAGGGCTGCGCCCGCTCGCCGCAGTGGCCTGACGGATCGACATAGCCCACCGGATTGCCGCCGACGTAGGTGTAGCGGTTAAGACCCATCGTACTGTTGACGTCTGGGATCATCGAGTCGGCGGAAAGCCAGGTGTAGTAGCCGGGGTCGTAGAAACGCACACCCATTTCGTGCACCTGATCCATGCCGTCGTGGGCCCGCTCGCCGGCGAACTGGAGGTCGGTCTCCACGGGCCCGTCGGACCAGCGCTCGGTGCCGAAGGGACGGAAGCGGGTCGTGGACACGACCTGGCCCGCGGCGTTGGATGTCATGGCGGTGGAGCCGAGGTGGTTGCGGTGCAGGTAGGTGAGGTCACCGTCCCGGCGCATGGCGACGCGCTCGCCGGCGAATGGGTAGTAGGCGGTCTCTTCGATCGGCGGCGTCAGG
>JBCDKB010000668.1:0-3936 GCA_038747035.1 Acidobacteriota bacterium
CATGGCTCGGCTCCGCCGAGGATGAATTCTCCGACACTCGACTCTTGAAAGAACTCAACGCCTGCGGCTTGGCAAAAGGCCTCCGAGTTTCCGGTGCCGATCGCACACGGCGCTAGCCCCATCTCCGTGGCCACCAAGTAGAAGGTCTGGAAGGCGGCGCCGACTTCTTTGAGGATCAGGCTATAGACCAGCCCTCGATACTTTCGAGACACGCGCCGAAATCGAGCTGCCAGCACGATCAATACCGACGGAGCGCGGTCGAGACGACCGGTGCCGATCCGCGCCTCCTCAAGGAGCTTCTCGACCCGAGGGCCGGGGCTAGCGATTGAGACCAGGCCGTGCTCAAGTGGCCGATAGTGGTACATCCCGGGCTCCAATCCCTTGCACCGGGTCGCCACGATGTAAGCCTCAAGCGAGTGGAAGCCACCGCCGCTCGGGTAAGGCCGGCGCAGCAAAGTCTCGCTGCCCGCGTCGAGCGTGCCCGTGATGCGGCTGGTTCGATAAAGGAACTCCCCCAGCTGGTCGAGGCTCAAAGGCGCGGTGCTGTAGAGCGAACGCCTGCTCTCGAGGGCTTCGGTGAGGGAAAGGCCACAGACGCCATCGCCTTTCGGCAGCTTCACCGTCAGAGGACGGTCCAACGTTTTGAAAGGAGGCTCGGGCGGTTCGGCCCATGCGGCCTCTAAATCTGCGCCCACCATGTGGGGTGTTCTGCCCCGGCGGCTTCGCAGGTGGAAGAAGAGGTCATGGGGTTCCCAATTTTCGAGCCCGGGGGGCGTCTCTGGGCTGGGTCCGTCCCCATCCGTCAACTCGAGAACCCCCTTCGAGTACAGATGCGAGAAGAAGCTCGTCAAGGCCGAGCGCCTTTCCTCGTCGACGCCCTCCAGGAGGTCGCCAGGTTTGGTGGGTTCGAGAAAGCGGAGAGCCAGCATGATTTGCGTCGGGTTCGTCAAGCGGCAGGCGATACCGCTCGACAGGCTCTCGGCGACGAGGCCACCGCCCTCAAGGGGCCGCAGATTTAAGTGACGCGAGAGGCGGTACGGATGATCGGACCGAAGCTCGGTTCGAGACGGGCCCGCGGGCGTGATGACGTCGGTCTGCATGGCTCAACCTCACACCACAAAGCTGTTGTAGTTGCACAGCGAGCGGTAGTAGCCATCGCTCTCGTAAAGCTCGTCGTGCGTGCCGGTGGCCTGGATTCGACCGTCGTGGAGCACAATGACGCGATCCGCGTTGCGAACCGTGCTGAGGCGGTGGGCGATGGTGATCGTGGTGTTGCGTCCCACCAGCCGATCGAGGGCGTCCATGACCTTCTCCTCGCTCTCGAAATCGAGGGCTGAGGTCGGTTCGTCCAAAAGCACGATCGACGGATCCCTCAGGAGCGCTCGGGCGATGAAGAATCTCTGCTTTTGGCCCCCTGAGAACAGATCTTCGGAATATTTGGCATCGAGCCCTTCAGACAGCGCTTCGACGTCATCCCGCAGGTTGACGAGGCGGAGGGCCTCCATCATTCGCGACTCATCGACGGTGTCGTCAAGCCCGAAGGCCAGGTTCTCTCGGATACTCGTGCCGAAGAGAAAATCCTGCTGGCTGACCACGCCGAAGCTCCGCCGGTAGGCGTTCTTGTCTTCGAGGCTCGTGACTTCGACACCGTCGACCATAATTTTGCCCTGCTGCGGCTGCAGGAAGCCGAGCAGGAGTCGCATCAACGTCGTCTTGCCGACACCACTGCGGCCGATGAGGCTGATGTGCTCACCTGGCTTGATCGTCAGGTTGACATCGCTCAGGACCCTTTTTCCGTCGCGATAAGAAAAGTTGATGTTCTCGAAAACGATGTGTCCGCGAGCCTTGGCTTCCTGGGGTGAGAGGCCGAGCTCGAGCTCCTTCGATGCCTTGACGGCGGGCGGCGCCGGCAAAGCGAGGAGCTCGGCCTGCCGCGAACGGGAGGCCACGGCCAGGCGCACAGCCTGGGCTTCATCGGGCAGGTCAATCACTTCGAAATATTTGCCAACATTCACAGACAGCCGGGATAGCAGCTGATAGTAAGTCGCCAATTCGGCGACGGGCATCATGAAAAGATTAGCCAGCAGGTAGACAGCGAAGACCTCGGCGAGCATCAATTCACCGGTCAAGGTCAGGGCGCAGCCGACCCCCAGCGAGGTCGTCAGCGCGAAAAGTCGCAGGACATTGCCGATCTGCGCCGACTGAACCTCCGCCACCTGCTCGGAATAGTCTGCACCGGCTTTCCGCTCGACCAGCCCGCGGACGTCGCTGGTGACCGCCACTGAGGCTGCAAGGGCCTTGATCGTGAATAGACCGCCGAGGACCTCGGTCATCTTTCCGATCAAGGGGTAGTTGACCCCCAGGGAGCGAGTCCGCAAGAGCGCCAGTCTACGGGCCTGGTAGAGGGCGTGAATGAACAGGGCGACCGCGCCGACGGCCAGGACCGCCAGAATGGTTGGTGAGATGAGGTAGATGACGACTCCGATCACCACGACACTGATCGCCTTCTGCCCGCCGCTGATCAAAATATTCGTAAAGTCGTTGGTGATCTGCATCGCATCGATGATGCGCTGGAAAAGGTTGCTCCGGCGCTTGAATGCAATGAAATCTTCGATGGAGAGATTCAGGATCTTGCGGTAGTAGCGAAGAACCAGATTCTCATTGAGTCGAGTGGCGACCCGGGAGTTGATGATCCTGACACCGAAGCCGGCGGCGACCTCGGCGAGGCTGATGACGAGAAACCCGCCGAGAGCCCAAATCAAGAGGTTGACATTTCCCGCGACCATGGCTTCCTGAACCCGGCGGAAGACCACCGGAATGTAGAAAGCAGCCGCGGAGCTGAGAATTGTGAATAGGGCGGCGAGGAGGAGAATCTTCTTGAATTCGGAGTAGTAGGCGATGAATCGGCGTAGATCTCGCCAGTGGATCGTCGGGTCGTCGTTGACCTTCAGCCAGTCATTGTTCTTGGTCCAGCTCATAGCTTTTTCGTCCTTTACGGTCGATTACGAACGTCTGGGCGAAGACTAGCCCGAGGCCTAATCGAGGGGATATCCGAGGCTTCCCAAGCTCTATGGGGGAATTCCCTGGGGTCTGAGACGGGGGCTGGAACGCGGTGTCGTCGAATGGGTTCTGAGACCATCGTCGACAAGCCCTATAAGAGTATTAGGTGTAGTTTTCCGCAATCCGGCGGCTCGGAGGAAAGTCCAGGAAGTGATTTTTCTCCTGCTGTCTCGCCAACCCCGGGAAGACCCTCGGCTCTTTGATCAGATATCCGGGTTGTTACGGATAGGCAAGGCAGAAAACTGCTTCTAATATTCACCCATCGCTCAAGACGGCGCCGAACAAATCACACAGTTCAGTGACGCGGCCACCGTCTTCAGGGCTCAGCTAAAGCGCCACAACCACTTTTCCCAGAAAGGAAAAAACCATGCGTAACGACCTGACCATCGACCTGAGCAACCTCGAGATCGCCGAAGTCGACGTCCTGAGCCAGGACGGCAAGGGTCTGCCTGAGTTCGCCGCTTCTTCCGCGACCAACGCCTGCGTCGCGAACTGCTGCTCCTGCGGCTCGCAAGAGACCCTCGAGGTCGAGTGATCCGGCAGCTCTGATCCTGATCCGGGCTGGTTAGACCTATTTTGGCGACAAGCGCCAAAGCGTGGTGAAGCTAGACCGGGCCAGATTTGAGAGCTGGCGGCTTAAGACAAAGGCGCGACGCGACCTCTTTCGCCGGCCTCTGAAAGCAGTGAAAGTTCGATCTACGGGGTCCGCATCCTGCGGCCCCGACGGAATCGGAGTTTGTTGAGTAGATAGTAGGTAACCATTTCCCCTAGAAAGGAAAAAACCATGCGTAACGATCTGACCATCGACCTGAGCAACCTCGAAATCGCCGAAGTCGACGTCCTGAGCCAGGACGGCAAGGGTCTGCCTGAGTTCGC
>JBCDKB010000669.1:0-3872 GCA_038747035.1 Acidobacteriota bacterium
AAGGCTCTGACAGCCTCGATGATCCAAGCAAAGTGCTGCAGTAACAACACTCAACCCACCGAAGAGACGTCATGATCAGACATCGCTTCGCTGACACGATGCCCCTCAAGGCCGGCGTTATTGCCGGCCTTGTCGTGATGGTTGTCGGCTTCGGTCAAACTGCGTCAACATCATCAACAATTCTGGAGCCAGGAGAGCGGCTGGCGCCGGGGATCGTCGGTCGCCGCGGCGGGCGAGTAGGCCAGGGCGTCGGTGGTGACGTCATAGTCGGTGATGGGGGCGCCGTTCTGGGCCGCCGGGTTCGGCGGCGGCGTGTGGCAGCTGAGGCAGAAGTCGTTGGCGGCCGCGCTCGGACGGGGCTGAGTCGGATCGATATCGGCGGTGCCGAGCCGGTAGTCGCGGTCGCACCTCGACGCCGGATCGTCGCTGTAGTTGCGGTGCACGCTGCTGCCGCAGTCCCGGGACCGGTAGGCGGCGACGGGGAACTCGAGGCCGCCGCCGGCGCCGTAGCAGTCGAGCGTATCGGTCTGTCGGAACGCGATCTGCTCGCAGGTGCCGTCGGTGCGAAGGCTGCCGAGGGCGTGATTGCACGCCCGCTCGTGGAGCTGGTGGGATGCGTACTCGCCTGAGCGCAGATCGAAGATCTTGAATTCGTCGACCCACCCCCGGGCCGGACGGAAGGTCTGCCAGAAGTGGCACAGGTCTCTATTCTGGCCGACGGCGAAGCGGTGGGGGCCGGGCTCGCTCAGCTTGAAAGCGGTGCCGACTTGGCGGGAGCCCCGCAAGGTGCCGTCGACGTAGACGTCGAGAGTCCCCGAAGGGCTCCGGGCGAAGCCGAAGTGGGTCCAGCGGTTCATCGCCGCCCCGTAGGAGACCGACAAGGTGTGGCTGTCGGTATAGCACCCCTGGGCGTTCTGCTGGTTTCCGCCCCAGTGCAGGTGGACGCCGCCGCCGGAGGTTCGGATGACGCCGCCGTCGGGGAAGGTAAATAGCACGCGGGGGGAGAGGTCGTCGGGGTGCACCCACATGCCCAGGTAGTAGCTCAGGATCCCCTGGGGTAGCGACTCGACGCGGATATGGTCATTGGCGCCGTCGAGGTAGATGGCCTTGCCGATCACGCGGTGCTGATCGGCGGGATAAAGGCGCCGCCGCGCAGCGACAGCTCCGGCAGCGTCCCCGGCGGATTGGCGTTATTTTGCAGGTAGATATCGGCGCCGGTGAAGCGCTCCGACAGGGGATCTTGCATCGTAACCTTGGTGCCGAATGGCAGATGATTCGGCAGGGGATCCGGTGTGCTCCATGCCGTTTTCCCGCCGGGTCTTACACACGCCCAAGACGGGGGCGCTTCCGGGCACCTCCCGCACCCCGTGGGGCACCATCTTCAACCGGTCGTTCATCGGGGCGAGGACCAGGGCCCCTTGGCTTAGGTAGTCGTCGAACGGCACCTCGGCGTTGATGTGATTCGAGCCCGCCGTCATCGTCCACACGAGGTCGTTCGGGTAGAGCGGCGTCATGTGGTCAAGGTGATTGAAAATATTCTCAAAGGTGAAGAAGTCGGTGTTGTTGCCGGGCCCGACCTTCTCCCAGGGCGCGTTCCTGAAGGCGGCGACAAAGAAATGCTTGTCGAATCGAATCAGGCAGGAGCTGTGATTGCTGAGGCTCTTCGGGTTGGTGGCGTCTTCGTCGCGCGGCTCGAAAAGCGCGCAGGGTGTGATCTAGGTGGGGGGACTCGACCCCATTCTATCCATAGCGATTGAGCTATTTGTTGCCGTCCAAAGGGTTCGCCCAGTCCCGCGGACTGCCCGTCGGCTCGACGGCCCCCGCCGTCGGCCGGCCGAGCTTAGAAGTCCAGTCGACCGTAGATATTCTCGCGCAGTTTCCGCTCCCGCTCGACGTCGCCTTCGAGCCACGCGATGTCGGCGAGGGCGAGGTCCGGCCGGCTGGAGTCGGCGCCGAGGCGCGCGGACTCGAAGGCGCGGCGGGCGTCGTCGAGCTGACGGTCGGCGAAGGCAGCCTGGCCGGCGCGCTCAAACCACAGGGAGGCGTCGGCGCTTTGCCGCGCGAAGAGGCCGGCCATCGAGTGCGCATAGTCGAAGGCTGCGCTCCACCGTCCGTCGAGCCGGAGCAGGGTGAAGTAGGCGTCGGCCATGGCGCTCGGCTCGCCGGCGAGTAGGGCCCCGCGGGCCGGTCCTTCGAGCCACGCGACGGCGGTGGCGAGGTCGCGGGTGCCGGCGATGGCGACGGCGTGGAGGTGCTGGAGTCGGGGGTCGGCGCCGAGGTCGGCGAGGCCGTCCAGGCTGCGGTCGAGCTCGGCGAAGCGGCCGAGCCCGGCGAGGGCGAGGCCCCGGCCGAGCACCAGGGCGAGGGCGTCCGGATCGCGGCGGAGCCCGTCGTCGAAGCTCGAAAGCGCGTCCTGGAATTGACCCGTCGCGAGGGCGTCGCAGCCCTGGCGCCAGCGCAGGGCGATGCCGAGGGCGGGCCCGACGGCGCCGAATGCGGCCTTGTCGTCGAGCCAGCGCTCGAGGGTCCGCCAGTCGGCTTCGGTCATCTCGGCGGTGCGGCGAATGCCGATCTCTTCCAGGGCCTGCACCGGGTGACAGCTCTTGAGCAGATCGGCCGGGCGCTCGGTGAAGAGGTCGACGAAGAATCGCCGGCGGGCCGGGGCCACGAAGCGGCCGAGCTCGGCCGGGCGCGAGCGCGCGACGAGCACGTCGTCCACGTAGTAGACGGCTGCGGAGAGGTCATCGCCGTTGTCGCCGATGAAAGAAAAGAGCGACACCGCCGAAGCGCCCTGCCGCGCGGCGTTCGGCTGGTCGAGGCGCGTGAGGAAGGGCTCTCGCTCACCTTCCCGGACCGCCCAGAGGTGGTAGCGGCCGGCCTCGACGTCGTAGTCGACGGTCAGGTGATACCAGGTGAAGGGCTCGACCTCGAAGAGGCGCTTGGGGATGCTGTCGGACGTGTGAAACAACCATTCGTCGCGCGTCGACAGCCAAAAAGCGATGCCGTCCCGGCTCAGTCGAAAGCCCCTCGGACCCGCGAGCGCGATATTCAGCTCCTGCGATGCGTCGGGGATCATGATGGCGAATTGCAGATAGAGGTGGCCCTTCCGGGTCTTGGGAAAGTAGCCCTGCAGCTCGGGGAAGTCGCCGTCACCCGGCACGTCTCGAAGCTCGACGGCGCCGTAGCCGGAGACTCGGTAGGCGCTCTGGAGCCGCACGTGCCCGCTGGCGTTCTGGAAAACGCGGACCGTGTCGGGGCCGGTGGGCGTGCGCTGGTCGAAGCCGTACTGGACGAGGGTCGTTTCTTGCGTCGTCGCGTCGCCGTCGTGGCCGGACGACCGGGCCACGACGGGCGACGTCAGCCCGACGAGAAGCGTCAGCGCCGCGCCGACTCGAAACCCGAGCCGCCCGAGGCGAGCCGGGATCTCTCGAGGTCCAAGGGCTGCGACCGGGCGGGGCCGGCGCGCGCTCACAGGTTCGCCTCGTATTCGTTGAGCCAGCGCAGCCAGTCGAGCATCGCCGCTAGCCGCTTCTCGCGGGGCTTGTTGGGCCTATAGCCGCGGGTTTGGCCAGTGTGGATCTTGAGCGCCTGGAAGGCGATGCGGCGGACGTCGGGTTTGGGGTCGTCCAGGGATTTGACCAGGGCGCGGAAGAGCGCGATCTTTTGCCGCTCGCTGAGGTGGATCTGGTCATGGGCGAGGGCGCAGGCGGCTTTGTCGCGGACGGGGAAGGTGCGGCCTTGGCGCATATTGTGGAGCAGGGCCTGCACCACGGCGTCGTCATTGCTCACCCGGCCGAGGGCGTATTGGGCGGTGATCCGCAGTCGCTGCGCGACCTCGTCATCGACGACGTCACGCATGAGCACATCCGCCG
>JBCDKB010000670.1:0-3870 GCA_038747035.1 Acidobacteriota bacterium
ATTCGGGTTGGAGAGGTGCTCTTGAAACAATTCCCTGGCTGCCCGCAACCGCCTTGAATCACCAAGATGGGTCAGCACGCCGGCATAGTCACAGAACAGCAATAAGGGATCCACCGGTGCACCGTAGCGGCAAATATCCTCTCGCAACCCCGCGAATATCTCGGCTCCAATTTCTATCTCGCCGCTTGCGACCAAGGCCCGTGCCTTAATCCACCGCGCGTTAGCGATCACTCGGCGAGAGGCGTTCGCTAAAACGTCTTCAGCTGAGTCTAGAAGAGCGATGGCTTCCTCGGGTTTCTGTTGGCGTTCATAAAGCAACGCGAGGTTTGACAAAGCTATTGACTGATAGAACTCGTCGATATCGTCAGAATGCAGACATTCACTGAGGCAAGCGAGGCTGCCCGCGAAGTCTCCGCTATAAAGGTATTGAAGTCCCAGCGAAAGCCGGACGCCATGCGTTTCCCACGTGCTTCTGCGGGAAGAAAAAATACCGAGAGATCGCTCAAGTGAAGCCACCGCGACCTTCGGATAGCCGATGTCAGCGAGGATCGGCGCTGCGCGCCACAGTAGCCAGCCAGTCACCAGCCCAGACGAAGCGGCACCCTTCTCGAATGCGAAAGCCAGGACGTGCTTGGCGAGCGGTACATTCCCGAGCGAACGCGCGATTGAGGCGTAGGCGCCCATGGCGGTCAGCAGCTCAGCCAGGATCGCCGGATCAAACCGTTTGCCAAACCGGGAATAGGTCGTAGCGATCCAAGCTAGACAGTCTCCCTCTGCCTGCACTGGATCATTCAGTCTAAGGCGGTCGAGCGAAGCGAGAGGCCCTGGGAGAGCTGGCAACGGATCGCGGGTAAGTACGGGCAAATCAGAATCGATCAGCCTAGCAAGAGGAGGAGGGCCACTTACACTCCTGCCGGAATCCAACCCGGGTAGCAGGTGAGCCGGATCCAAGTCCGAGTATCTAGGCGGCTTTTTCCCGCTGATAACTGAAAGATACCGCTGGCAGAACTGCGCTCGAGACATCCCAACGATGGCAAGGACTTGGTCGACATCTTTCTCGTGAAGTCGGCGTTCTCCTTTAAGGGCCTTCGACAACCACGAGCGATGCCTTGGTGGCGACATCTCACTTGCAACTGACGCGAGCGAAAAGGAGTGCTCATCGATGACCTTGCGAAGCAGGACGAGCCTCGGATGCGGATTTTCCTCTTTGGGCTCTTCTGTGGGCCGCTCTTGCTTCATCGTCATACTGGCCCGAGATTGTACTGGACTTAACGTAAAGTCTCGCTCAATATGACTTTGAAGGCAAAAAGATAGACGGCGACTCGATCGGCACTTGAGCAAACGCTAGAACCGACACTCTTAACAGGAATAGAGAGACTGGCGCCGAAAGCTGGAGGCTCGTAAAAAATTCTGAACCGCGGTGAGGGGAAAAAATCGCAACCTGCGGTCTAGGGGTGAATAGACACCACGCTCTTCGGAGCCTTCTGGAGCACCCCATGAAAGCCCTCACCTTGACCGCCTTATTGACTCTCCTCATTTCAACCCAAAGCTACGCCTTCAGTCCGCCGCCGGAGGAATCCTGCGGCCCGGGCGCCCTGGCGCCGCCGCCCTCAGCGCCGCCGGCCGCCGGCGACGGCTTGGCGCCGCCGGACCTCGCGGACCGGGACGGTCTCGCCTTAAACCACGGCACCCGCTCCCAAACGAAAACGACCGCCCGCTGGGAGTACTGGACCAATCCGAATATCAACTCGATCCGGGAAGGTCTGCCGGACCCGAGCCTCTACGAAATCATCGGCTGCGACTTCGATCAGAACATCTGGAGCGACGACTCCACCGGCTGCCTCGCCGAGCAGCTGCAGGACTTCGTCTTCGACGACAACATCACCAAATTCGAAGCGCTCACCCACTCCCACGGCGGCAACATGATGCGCTGGATCCTGTCGGTTCCGACCTTCGATCCGAACTACGAAGCCGTCATCGCCACCCTGCGCTGGGTGACCGCCTTGGCGCCCTCGAGTCTCGGCACGGTGCTCGCCGACAAGGCGTTCAACGGCGACCTCGTCGAGCAGGCCCTCGCCGAGAGCAACGGCTTCAAGAACGACGCGGTTTTCCAGCAACAGCGGTACTACATGCACGCCCTCAATACGGAGATCCTCAAGGGCACCGCCGGTCGACCGCCGCTGCCCAAGGGCTTCTACGCCGTGATCGGCACCGACGCCACCCTCGAGATTCCGTACTGCGGCGGCAATACCGGCAACCTGTGGTTCACCCACCAGACCGTGGGCTTCGGCGACGACTGGTGCAACGACGGGTTCTTGACCTGTGACAGCCAAGCCGGCGCCGGTATCCCGTGGCAAATCGATAAGGACATCACCTCCAACGGTCGAGCGCTCAACCACAGCCAAAGCCGCCGCGACTGCTGGGGACTCGACCTCTTCCTGCGGGACGCACTCTAAGCGTCCGTCATCCGCCCGTCCGCCGACGCCACCCCGCATCCACGATTTAAACGCGACACCGATCTTCCTGAGGAATCCCCATGTCCCTTTCCACCACCCCATCGTCCATCCGCCCACGCTTTGGCCTGTCTTCTTTCACCGCGGCGCTGGCGCTGCTGCTGCTCACCGCCGGCGCTTCCGCCCAGACGACCGGAGGGACCGGCACCACCGATGCGACCGACGCCACCGGCACCGGCACAGTGACCCAGCTCGTGACGCTCGCCCCCGCCGCCGCAGACGATTTCAAGTCGAACGTGCTCATCGCCACCGCCGAGACGCCGCTCGCCGCCGTCACCACCGTCCCCGTCGTCTTCCACTACGCCGTGGCGGCGGACGCCCACATCGAAAGCAAGCCGGCTCCCCACGGGGCGACCGGCCACCACTATGACCAGATCGTCACCGCCGATGAGCTCCGCCAAGGCGTCACCCTCCACACGACCGTCGACCAGCCGATCCTGTGGATCCAGCCGAGCATGGCGTCGAGGGTCGCCGGCGGCGGCGCCGAGCTGGTGGTCGCCCCGGAGACGTGGGTGATCCGGCGCACCGACGGTTCCGAGCTCAGCGCCGGGGAGGCCCTCGAATGGTCTGGAGCGGAAGCCGGGAACCTCGATGTCTTCCCGGAAGGCACCTCCATCGCTCGCCTCAAATCCACCGTCGGCCAGGGCCCCCTCGTCCTCGCGGCGCCGAGCCTATCGGGGGACGCGAGCTACCAGGTCCACGTCGACGAACCGAGCTCGGCGGTGGGACTCCACCTGGTGGCGGCGAAAGCTGAGCACTTCCACGACGAGGTCGCGACCTTCACGGCGCGCCTGGTCGGCGGTACCGCCGCGTCGATCACGTCGATGGCCGGCCACGTCTTCTCCCCAAGCGGCGACGTCTGGCCGGTCCAGTTCCTGCGCGAACGGGACGGCTCATTCACGGGTTCACACCGCATCGACGCCTTGGCGGACCTGGCCCCGGGCCCGTGGACCGTCCACGCGTCGGCCAAGGGCACCGACGGCACCACGGTCTTCGAGCGCCAGGTCCACACCGGCTTCCAGGTCTCTTTGCCCACCGCCGAGCTCCTCAACACCGTGGAAGTCTCCACCGACGCCACCACGAGCACCTTCCGCTTCGGCGTCAACGCCGCCGCCGAAGGCCGCTACCACGTCGAAGGCGTGATCTACGGCACCAGCCCCACCACCGGCGCGCTGGTGCCGGCGATCGCGATCCAAAGCGCCGACTATTTCGACCAGCCCGGCGCCGGCGGCGTGCTCGAAGCGACGGTCAGCCTCTGCGGCCTCGCCCACCTCACTCCGCCCTTTGAGATCCGGGACCTGCGGCTCATGGACCAGAGTCGGCTCTCGGTCGTGCAGCGTCAGCGCGTCGGCCTGCA
>JBCDKB010000671.1:0-3864 GCA_038747035.1 Acidobacteriota bacterium
CCGAATTAAACGAAGATGACGCTGCCAGAGCACTCCTCATGCTCGAGGCCATGAACAACCCCGTCCAAGCTCGCACTCAAACCCAGAACCCCCAATACGCACCATCGGCGAAGTCCTTGGCGGGTCGGCCGAGGGAGCGCTCGACGACGTCGGTGACGTGGGCGTTGCGACCGTCCAGAACCTTGGAGAAAAGGTAGTCGAGGATCCAGACGACCTCCTTCGGCGCGCCGGACGCACGGGCGCCGGCGATGAAGTCGGCGTGGGGGATCTCGGTATAGGTCACCGTCTCGCCGAGGGCGGCGCCGAGTGCATCGGCGATGTCTTGGAAAGTCATCAGGCGCGGGCCGGTGACTTCGTAGACCTCTCCGCTATGACCGGGCTCCGTCAGCGCCGCCACCGCGACATCGGCGATGTCGTCGACGTCGACGAAGGGCTCGAGGGCCTGACCCATCGGCAGGGTGAGGTGCCGCGCCTGGACCATGTCGGCGAAGGCGCCTTCGGAGAAGTTCTGGCTGAACCACGACGCTCGCACGACGGTCCAGTCAAGGCCGGAGGCCTGCACGATGCGCTCGCAGGCCTGGGCCTCGTCTTCGCCGCGGCCGGAGAGCAGGACCAAACGCTTGACGCCGTGGTGCCTGGCCCGCTCGACCAGGGCCCGGATGGCGTCGGTGGCGCCGGGGATGGCGAGGTCGGGGGCATAGCTGATGTAGACCGCACCGACGCCTTCGAGGCAGGCGTCCCAGGTGGACTCCCGGTGCCAATCGAAGCTCGGCGTCGCGTGGCGCGAGCCGACGCGAACCGGGAAGCCGCGGCCGCGCAGCTGCTCCGCGATGCGGCGTCCGGTCTTGCCGGTGCCGCCGAGGACGAGGATGGCGGGGGAATCGGAGTGGGTGGACCGGGAGGTCGGGGTCGTATTCACGTCGGTCATGGCTTGCTCCTTGGGCCCATCGGGCCGGGAATTAAAGCTCGCGGTGGCGAGCGGTGTTGACAAGCCAAAAACTACGGGGTCGAGGCGTCCCCTTCTTGGCGCGCGGCGCCAGTTTTTTGACGTTTGGCGCCAGATGCCCTCGTGCGGCGCTCCTGGGGGCTAGGCGCCGGCCTGGAGTCGGTAGGAGCGCGGCGTCTGGCCGGCCCAGCGTTTGAAGGCGCGGCTGAAGGTGCTCTGTTCGGAGAAGCCGGTCATGAACGCCACTTCCACCAGTGCGTAGTCCGTCTCCTGCAGCAGGCGCATGGCGAGGTGGTGGCGCACGCCGTCGACGAGGACTTGGAATGATAGCTCCTCGTCCGCCAACCGGCGCTGCAGGGTTCGGCTGCTGAGGCCGAGGTGCGCGGCGACGTCCGACACCGCGGGGACGCCGTCGCTGAGCACGTCGGCGACGTGGCTCCGCAGCTGGTCGGCGAGGGAAAGCCCCCGCTGATCCCCGCTTTCGAGCTCGGCGACTTCGCCCTGGAGGTGTCCGTCAAAGAAGTGGGCGAGGCCGCCGTCGCCGAGCTTGTTGGGGGCATCCAGGGCCTGCTTCGACACCAGCAGTGCGTCGCGATCCGCGCCGAAGTGGACCGGGCAGCCGAAGTACTCCCGATGGGCCGAGAGGTCCGCGGGGGCTGGGTGCTTGACTTCGACCCGCAGCGGCTTGAACGGCTGGGACGAGGCCTCGCGGCTGATGGCGACGATGCTGGCGAGCGTCGCCTCATTCGAAAGCCGCAGGCCGAGTCGGCGCACGCCGCTGCGGTGGAGGCGCATATACGCCCCGCCTTCGCCCGCCGGCTCGACGGTGTAGGTCGAGACGCTGGTCAGCACCCGCGCGTAGCGCTCGGCGCGGCGGTAGGAGCCGCGGAGATCGGGGGCCGACTTCCACGCCAGTCCGAAGGCGCCGTACTCGTCGCAGCGCATCGACGCACCGACCCGCAGCGGCAGCGACGTCGCGCGGCGATCGCGGGCGGCGATCCCCTCGAGCCATCGGTAGTAGTCGTCCGCCCCGACGTTCAGCTTCGGGTCGACGGAGGCCTCCGGATCGAGGCCGATCGAGCGCAGGAGCTCATCCCTATCGATCTCGGGATCGACCTGGGCGGCGACTTTGCGCACGAAGAGCGACGTGACTTGACCCATGGGAATGTGAGGCTGTGGTTCGCTAGCTTTTCGATCGCGGGCCGAGGCCGAAGCGGGCCTGGCCGAGGAAGGTGTCGGGGAAGTCTTCGTCGCCCTCGAAGCCCAGCTCGATATCGCGCCCGTCCGACGGGATGCAGGCGGTGCCGAAAAGGTAATCCCAGAGGCTTAAGGTCAGGCCGAAATTCATACCGTAGGGGTGCTCCGCCGGCAGCGCCTTGGCGTGGTGCCAGATATGCATCTGCGGGTTGTTGAAAAGATATTTCAACGGCCCCAGCGGCACGCGAATATTCGAGTGATTGAAGTGGCCGACGGCGAGGGTGAAGATGTGGACGATGAAAAAATCGTCGATACCGAAGCCGATCATCGCCAGCGGGATGTACTCGAGCGTCCGGTAGACCACGTTCTCCATCCAGTGGTAGCGCAAGTGGGCGGCGAATCCCATCTGCTCGACCGAATGGTGCACTTTGTGGAAATTCCAAAGGAACGGCACCCGGTGGAGCATCCGGTGGGTATTCCACTGGATGAAATCGCGGACCAGGAAGAGCGCGCCGAGCTGAAGCCAGATGGGCCAGCTGCCGACCTCGATCGCCACTAAATTGCGCACGCCGACGCCGGCAAGCAGATCATTGAAGAGCTTCACCGCCACGTCGGACGCGGCGTTATACGCCACGAGCGAGAAGAGGAAGAAATTGAAGAACATGTAGAAGGCGTCGAGCCAGAAATCCTTGCGGAATTTCGGCTGGCCGCGGCGCCAGGGCTTCAGCAGCTCGAGCAGGAAGAAGAACGCAGACACCGCAACGAGCCACAGCAGGTAGTTCTTCGCGTGGAAGTGGGTGAGCTCGCCCCACAGGTAGTGGGCATAGTTTCGATAGCCGTCGAGGAAAGTCTCCCAATAGCTGGCCATCAGCTCCCCTGCGACTGGCCAGCCAGGACTTTGACGGTGGTCACTATCTGACCGCTATGGCGCTGCGCGTGTTCAGCGGCGTGGAAGAGCAGGCCGAGCATGGTCGCCGGCAGCTGGCCGCCGCCGACCTTCCGGATCTGGTGCAAATCGGCCTCGTCGACGGAGCGCAGCGCGCTCTGGCTGAAGTCGAAGGTAGTGCCGAGGATCTCAAGCAGCTGGTCGGCGTTGAACTCCGCTTCGCCGCTCCGCTCAAGGTCGAGCCAAGTGCGCTGCCGATCATCGAGGGGCTGGCCATGGGCGTAGGTGAATAGTCGATCGGTGGCGCCGATGATGTGGAGTAGGTGCCAGCCGACGCTGGCGGCGCCGCAGGGGCGTCGCCAGAGGGTGCCGCCGGGGATGGAAGGCGCCACCTCGATGAGCTCCTCCCGGGCATGCTCGAGGCCGTGGGCCACCGGCATGAGCCAGGGTGAGATTCCTTCGATCGGTCCGCGGAAAAAGGCTGGGGGCATGGGCAGGTCTCCAGTGGGTCAGCGTCGGGATTCTATCCGCGCCCGGGGGCGGATTCGGATGTGTCGGGGCGTGCAGTACACTCGAAGTGGGATCCCGCCGTGGCTGAGAATCGAGATGGAATTCGCCGTTGGCTCGCGTTCAGCACAGCGCTCTGGGCGGTGCTGGCGATGCTGTCTGCCGTGCACCTGTGGTGGACTTGGGGCTTTAGCGGCGTGCGCTTGGTTCGGTCCTTGGCCTGGCTCCAAGGGGAAGCGCTCTTCCCCGGCCTCGGCGAAGGTTGGGCTCAGATCGCGCTCTATGGGCCGGTCGCAGCAGCTGCTTTCGTCCCCGCGGTGTGGGTCAG
>JBCDKB010000672.1:0-3863 GCA_038747035.1 Acidobacteriota bacterium
GGTTGTCGGGGCCCGGGGGCTGGGTGTGGGTTGGGTCGCTCGCGGGCTCGGTCCACATGGTGGTCGACGAACGGGTCCAGGGCGGAAACGAGATCGAGACGTACCTCGACGGCGACGCCTTCGCCGCGATGCTGGGCGCTATCGACGGCGCCCGGTCCTCCGTGACGCTGCTCACCTACATCTTTGACCACGACGCCGTGGGCCTGAGATTTCGCGAGTCCTTGGCCGCGGCGGTGAAGCGCGGCGTGGCGGTAAAGGTGCTGATCGACGCCGTCGGCGATCGGTATACGAGCCCGCCGATGCACGAGACCTTGAGGGCCGCCGGGGTGCCGGTGGAGGTCTTCAATCCCACCTTCCTGCCGCGGTCGGCGACCTATTCGAATCTGCGCAATCACCGCAAGCTGCTGGTGGTTGACGGCCGCGTCGCCTTTACCGGCGGCATGAATATCAGCGCTGTGCACGCGCTGGATGAAAGTCCCCCGAACCCCACCCGCGACGTGCATTTCCGCGTCGAGGGTCCGGTGGTCGGCACGCTCCAGCGCTCCTTCGCCGACGATTGGCGATTCACCACCGACGAGGTGCTCGCCGGCGACGCCTTTTTCCCGGCCCTCGAGCCCGCGGGGGCGCTGGCGGCGCGAGTGATCGACGACGGTCCCGCGGAGACGATCCACCACCTGCGCTGGACCTTGCTGGCGGGCCTGGCCTGCGCGCGGCGCCGCGTGCGCATCCAAACCCCCTACTTCCTGCCGGACCCGGGCGTGATCACGGCGCTGATCATGGCGGTGCGCCGCGGCGTCGAGGTGGACATCGTGCTTCCGGGTCGAGGCAACCTGAAGCTGGTCCAGTGGGCGTCCACCGCCATGTGGTGGCAAGTGCTCGAAGGCGGCTGCCGGATCTTTACGACCCCCCAGCCCTTCGACCACTCCAAGCTCATGGTGGTCGACGGCGCCTGGTCGCTGATCGGTTCAGCCAATTGGGATCCCCGCAGTCTCCGGCTGAACTTCGAGCTCAACCTGGAGGTCTACTCCGAAGTCTTCGCCGGTGCCCTCGAGACCTTGCTCGACGAAAAAATCGCCGCATCCCGCGAGGTGACCCTCGCCGACGTCGACGCCCGTCCGCACTGGATGCGCCTGCGCGACGGCCTAGCGCGGCTCGCGTCGCCTTATCTCTAGGCCCACTCGCCGCCGGACTAGACGCTCGGCCGTGGCCCTGCGTTTGAGAGATTGGACCAGAATGGACCATGGTTGACGACACAACGCCACACGTAGCACCCGTCTCCCGACGGCGCCGCGCGCTATTCATCGCGCTGACGGCGCTCGTCGTCGCGGGGGCGATCGAGGCGGCGTCGGCGGTGGCGTGGTGGCTCAGCGGCTCTTCGTCTCCGGCCGTCGGCGTCGGATTGGAGCTGGGCGCCGATGCGGCGGACGGTGAGGAGAAAAGCGGGGGCCCCGTCTTTGATCCCCGCCAAGGCGTCGTCCTCCACCCGTTCCTCGGCTTCGTGCTCGACGCCGAGACCGCGCCGCGTCTCGGCAACTCCGAGGTCGCGCGGCGGTTAGGCTTCCCGTTTAACCTCCACAAGCCGATCCGCGGTCCGTCGGATGACGCGCTGGTCGTGGCGCTCTTCGGCGGCTCGTTCGCCGAGCAGACTTATATTTTCGCCTACGCCGAACTCACGGAAGCTTTGGCGTCCATCGAGCGTTTTGCCGGTCGGAAGATTATTCTGATTAATCTGGCGTCCGGCGGCTATAAGCAGCCGCAGCAGCTCCAGGCGCTGCACTACCTCCTGGCCCTCGGCGGCCACATCGACGTCGCTATCAACCTCGACGGCTTCAACGAAACTGCCCTGATTCGTGACGAAAATATCAGCCTCGGGACGCACCCGAGCTTTCCCCGCAGTTGGAGGCTCCGGGTTGACGATCTGGGTCCCGAAACCCGGCGCGCGATGGCCGAAATCGCTTGGCTCGAAGACCGCCGACGTCGCTCCCGGACTTGGGCGAGCGAGGCGCCGTGGCGCTGGAGTTTCACTGTTCGTCTCGTGCATTCGCGGATTCACTGCATGATCGTCGACGCCATCGCCCGGCGCGAAGCGCTGATCCGCGACGCCGAATCCGGCGAGGCGAGCTTCCAAGCCGCCGGCCCGAAGTTTCACTACGCCGACTGGGACCAGGCCTTCGACGCCGCAGCGGCCCTCTGGCGTCGCTCCTCACTGCTCATGCATCGCACGCTCATGGCCTCCGGCGGCGAGTACCACCACTTCCTCCAGCCCAATCAATATGTCGAGGGCTCCAAGCCGCTGAGTCCCGAAGAGCTCCGCGACGCCTACGTCGGCGACAGCGGCTTCCGACGGGACATCGGCCGCGGCTACCCCCGACTCGTCGCCGCCGGCGAAAGCCTCCGCGCCGATGAGGGTGTGGCTTTCCACAGCCTGCTCCGCGTCTTCGCCGACCGCCAAGAGACGCTCTACGTGGACAACTGCTGCCACGTAAATCGGGCGGGCTACCGGATCATCGCCGAAGCGATCGCTCGGCACGTGGAGAACCGGGACAGCGGGTCTCCGTCTCCAGAGCGGTAGCGCCCGTCCGGATCACGACGGCTCATCGGTTCGGCTCGACCGAGGTTTCCTCTCCATCTCAGGGGCCCCGGGCCCCGGTACGGCGATGACGTCCCGCCAGCGGAGCGTGCGGCCCTGCCGATCCACCGGGGTTAGGGGCAAGAGCGGCTCCCCGGAGTCTCGCTCCACCAGCTGGACCGGTTCCTCTCCGGGCTCGAAGAGCTGGTCGTTGCTCCACTGCACCATGGCGACCAGGACGGTGCCCAGGGATTCGCCTTTCTCGGTCAGTCGGTAAGCGTAGCGCGAACCCCGTTCGCCGACGTCATGCTTCGAGAGGATGCCGGCGTCGACCAGTTTCTTCAGCCGATCGCTCAGCACGTTCTTGGCGATTCCCGTATTGCGCTGGTACTCGGAAAAGCGAGTCGCGCCGTAGAACGATTCGCGCACCACGAGCCAGGACCACGCGTCGCCGAAGATGTTCAAGAAGCCGGCGATCGGGCAAATCGCCGCGTGTCGTTTGGTCACGGGGCCCTACCTGTGGGATATTTCGGTTGCAAATTAGGACCAAATGACGTCCCCGCAGTTTGGAAGAAGCCAAGGAAGACGCCCAATGACACTGTACCGAAAAATCGGCGAGCTCGGCCCCAGGGTGCTCGGCAAGGACACCCTCTTCAAATGGGGCTTCAACCTCTCCCCCATGTATCGGCGGAGCACCGCCCGCATCATCGACGTGGATCCTGACCTGTCGCAGATCCGGATCCGGCTGCCGCTCTCGTACCGCAATCGAAATTACGTCGGCTCGATCTTCGGCGGCAGCATGTTCTCCGCCGTGGACCCGATCCCCATGGTCCAGCTGATCAATATTCTCGGCCCCGACTACGTCGTCTGGGACAAGTCAGCGCAGGTCGACTTCAAAGTTCCGGCCAAAGAAGATCTCTACGCCAGCTTCGACTACGGCACTGAAGAGGTCGAGGACATCAAGCGCCGAGTCGCCGAGGAGGGTGAGCTCACCTTCGTCAAGACGACCCGTCTGACCAACCGCGACGGATCGTTGACGTTCTGCGAGGTTCGAAAGACCGTCTTCGTGGCCTCAAAGGCTCACTACCGAGCAAAAAAGAAGAGGCGGTCCGGCTCAGCCGGCGCGGGCTGAGCCAGGCCGGGACGGCGGTCGGCTAGTCGCCCCAGAGGTCCTGGACGGTGTACGGTCCGTCCGGGACCTCCCAGAACGTGCCGTCGACGTAGCGGCGGTGGCGGTCGAGGTCGGTAATTTTGGCCATGGCGTCATTGCTGAGGGTGAGGTCGGCGGCGGCGA
>JBCDKB010000673.1:0-3842 GCA_038747035.1 Acidobacteriota bacterium
ATCCGATCCAGGTCTGTGACGGAACCGGGCTAGGCGTCACCGAGCTCGTGTGGCGAGTCCCCGGCGGGAAAACTGAGGTGGCCATTAGGCTCGAGCGCGTCGACGGCCAGCTCTTCGCCGAAGGCCCTTCCTCCGGGTCGGCTAGAACCGGCCGCTGGGCTTCAGACGGCACGCGGTTCCTTCTACTCTCGAAGCAGGACTCCAGGATCTTGGCCGATACGACGGTGAGCGTCACGGCGGAAGGCTGTGACTAAGACCCGTGCGCCATCCATGCGCCGGGCAAGCGTGTTTGGCATCGCCTTGCTCGCAGGCGCCGTCACCTTCTTCTGGCTTTCGGTCGTCAGCGCCGGCCCGACCGCCGAGGGCCTCGCGGCGCAGCCCTGGCCAGACGGCGCCGAATACCTGGACGCCGCGGTCTCCATCCATCGCCACGGACGCGCAGCGATTCATATCGGCGGCGAAGAGCACCCCTCCCGCTACCCCGCGGGCTTCAGCCTCGTCACAGCGGCCTTTCTGGCCGCGGGGGTCGAGCCCTCGGCAGCCCCTTATCGGGTGAATCAGTTCGCCGGGGCGCTGCTTCTGTTCGTCATGGCCGGATGGCTGGCGAAGGCCCGCGGCGTTCTGGAGGCCGGCGTCGCGTCGCTGCTGCTCGCCACATTCCCGTCCTTCGTGCTGCTGTGCCGTAGCCCGCTGAGCGAAATTTCCGCGTCTGTCCTGGTCCTCGGCGCCGTCGGGCTTCTCTACGCCTTTTCGCGCGGGGGCTCGCTAGCCCTGGGAGCTTCGGGCGCTGCCCTGTTGGGACTCGCGACCAGCTTCCGGCTTTCCAATCTCTTCTTGGCAACCTTGATCCTCGCTGCGGTTCTGTCCCGCAGGGCCGGATGGAGGCAGCGCTTCCGAGAAGCTTCCGCCCTCGGGGCGGCGATGGGATTGGGCGTCCTCCCGTTCTTTCTCGGCAACTGGATGAGCTTGGGACACCCCTTAGAGAACGGCTACGGCTACTGGGTCCCCTATTGGTCCGGGAGCCGTGCCTTCAGCCTCGAATTCCTCCAGCCCAACCTGCTCTACGACCTCCGGGAGCTCGTCCAGCGGGAAGATCGATTCACCACCGCCAACCTCTACGGCAGCGGGTCCTACTTCGGTCCGGCCCTCGTGGCCTTAATCGGCTGGGCCCTGTGGACGCTGCGGAAAGATCGGCGAGTTGTGTATTTCGCCATTGGCTGCGCGATGTACTACGGCGCCATGAAGCTTTACTTCTTTCAAGACGCCCGATTGATCTTCCCGGTCTTTTTGCTGGCGCTCCCCGCGGTGGCCTCGGCCATCGGCCGAGCCTACCGACGCGCAGGGCACGCAAGGAGCTCGGCCGGTCTCGGAGGTCTTCTGCTGCTGGCGACAATCCTTGGATTTCCGGGTCCGGGCGGCCATTCCGAGACGGCGGCGCTCCTGAGATTCGAACGGCCGAGCTCCCCCGGCCTTCGCTTTGCCAAGCAGCTCTCGCGCATAGGGAGCGAAGGTCCTCCCTTGGTCTTGACCGATATGAATCCGCCCTACGTGCACGCCGTCACCCCGCCCGATACCCAGGTGGCGCCGCTCTACGACAACCACCTCTACCGAAACAATCCCGAGGTCTTTGAATTCGGCGCCACCGAACGAAGAGCATTGGTGGCGGCGGCCCTTCTGGAGGAGCGATCCGTGTGGGTTCTGACCTACCGACGCGATATCCGCACCGTGCACGAGGTGTCGCCGGCCCCCGCCGGATACGCTTGGGAGATCGTGGCCACGGCCAAGGGTCCAGGACTGGCCCGGCTCGTGGCCCACCGGTTGACGCCCAGCCCGATGTCGCCCTAAAGCTGCCTGGTGTCCGGCCCCAAAGGCACGGCTTACGACCTGGCAGGACGGAATAGCGGGGCTGACTAGCTGGACGGACTAGCTGCCTTCGCCGCCGGGTACCCGAAGACAGTGCTCGGGAGTCCAGTGGCTGAAGCAGCGGAGCTTGTCGACCGGCTTGGTGCGCGCTGCGGCGAATAGGTGCGTCGGCTTGACCTCGCCTTTGTCGAGCAAAGTCTCATCCAGGCGGGCGATTCGCTCGATGAAAGCCAGGTCGTTCGGATCCTGCGGATCGAAATTGTGGCCGTAGCTCCGGTCGACGAAGACATCGATCACGTTGGCGAAAGCAATGAAGCAATCGAAATGAAAGGTCTCCATCAAGAGCGGCAAGATGTCTTGGGCCCGGATCCCTTCATGGCCTGAGGACGAGCAGTCCCAATTCACAAAATCATCGTCCCACCGTGCGAGCTGATGGTTGTACTTATACCGGCGCGGCATCTCCGCCCAGATCTTTTCCACGTGGAGGCTGGCCTCAGGCCATCGCATATGTCCGTTGCGTCCGATCATGTCGTTGATCAGGAAAACGCCGTCTTCTTCGAGGGCCCCGTGGATCTTCTCGAAAAGCGCTTCGAGCCCCACCAGGTGGTGAAGCGAGTGATTTGCCAGGCACACGGAAGCCCGCCGGTCGGGACGCCAGTCTTCTAAGTTCACTTCCTCGAACGAGCAAAACTCCGCCACGCCGGCCCTTTCGGCCGCTTTCTGTCCCCGCGCGTTCATGGCCGGGTTCAGCTCGAGGCACCGGAAGTGGAAGTTCCGGACTCCCCGCTCGAGCAGACGCTTGGCCAAACCGACTTCGAGATCGCCATTGCCCGAGCCGACACTCACGATGGTCGCGCGCCCCGGCGAGCCGTGGCAGGCTTCGGCCAGGTAGTGAAGGTAGAAATCATCAAGCGTCAGGAAGCCGCAATCCCAGAGCTTGGGAAGAACGTACCGATTGCTCCAGAGGTGGAAAATCTCTGGCAGATCGTGGACGTTCTCGACATCCCGGTATGTCTGGATCTCCTCCTCGAGCCGAGCCTGGACCTCCGACGGGTCCAGCGGCAACGCTAGCGGCCTCGGCCGAGCTCGAGACCGACGAGCACCGTGCGACCGGGACCGGGGAAAGCGATCGACTCTTCGTAGTCCTCGTCGAGCACATTTTCGACGCGGCCCACGAGTCGCAATCCGTCCCGTAGATCCCAAGCGGCCCGGAGGCCCAGGACGGCATAGTCGTCGAGCGCCTGGGAGCGGGTCGGCCGCGTCCGGGAAAGCGCGAAGCGGTCGGCGACCACGCGCAGGTCGGCGCGCAGGTCAAGTCGATCGTGCACGGCGTAGTCCAGGGCCAAAGTGGCCGAATGCTCGGGCTGATTCTGAATCGTCTCGAGCTCGGCGTCCGGTGAGCGATCTTCGGCGTCGAGCCAGGTGTACGTGCCAACCCAGCGCAGGGCGCCGCGGCGGTGGTTCACCGTCAACTCGAGGCCTTGGCGACGCACCTCCTCGGCGTTGGCCAGCCGTCCTCCGGGTACGCCCTGGACGAAATCCTCAGCGTCGCTGAGGAAGAGCGCGAGCTCTAGACGCGTGCGGTCACCGAGGGAGGTTTCGCCGGCGATTTCGTAGTGCACCACGCGTTCGGTGCGCAGCTCGGGGTTGCCTCGGACGGTGTCAAAGAGGTCGCGCAGGGTCGGGAAGCGGATCTGACGCGCGACCGAGCCACGGATCAAGCTCCGCTCGCCAATTTCCCGCGTGGCGCCGAGGAGCCAATGGACGCCGGACTCACGCTCGGCCCCGGGCCGTTCCTGGGAGGCGTAGCCGAGGCCGACCACCGCGCTCCACGGACCGTCAAAGGCAATCTCATGCTCGAGGGCCACCGACACCACGTCGGCGGAGAAGTCATCATCGATGGCGTTAGCGACAGTGGCTTCGCCGCCGCCACCAGTTCCGCCCCCGGTTCCACCGCCAGTTCCGCCGCCGGTTCCGCC
>JBCDKB010000674.1:0-3836 GCA_038747035.1 Acidobacteriota bacterium
GCCCGGGGGAGCCGAGGACGGCGGCGAATCTGTCTGAGCGAGGCGGACACCCCGGACACACGCGCCCTTCCCGTCCCCTAAGACGCCCGCATCGGTGTCGACACCCATCCCGCAACACCCGAAGCGGAGACGAGACCCCGACCTCGGCGCCTCCAAGCGTCGCGGAGAAGCCGAGGCGAGTTATTCGCCGCCGCCCGCAGGTCCCGCGGGCGACCCCAAAGACCCCGGAAGATCGGCTACATAGCGATTCGGCAGAGCAAAAAAAACGACGCACGGTGGCCGCGCGTCTCGAAGGTCCGGTCCGGCGGCGGTGCCGCCGAACACGCTCTCGTCTATTTGTGAACGCGCGAAAGATCTAAAACCTCCGCAATTTTTGGCGACATTGGCGTCGAGGGCCCGTCGGAGACGCCCCTACGGACAACCCGTAAACGCCGGATTCGAGGCTGTCCGCCAAGCATTACGCTACAGTAGCCGCCGCATGGACCCCTCAAATCATTCGCAAGACTCCGACACTCCGAGCCTCGTTTCCCGGATTCCCGAAGGCGGCACCCGAGATCCCGACGAGATCCTCGACATCTTCCTCGGCTGGGTCGCCGACCTCGGTTTCGAGCTCTACCCGGCCCAAGAAGAAGCGCTCCTCGAACTCATGGCGGGGCGCCACGTGATCTTGAATACGCCGACCGGCTCGGGAAAATCCCTCGTGGCCCTCGGCATGCACTTCAAAGCGCTCTGTGAAGGCAAGACGGCTTTTTATACGAGCCCGATCAAAGCCCTGGCGAGCGAAAAATTCTTCGACCTCTGCGACGTGCTCGGTCCCGAGAACGTCAGCATGCAGACCGGCGACGCCTCGATCAACCCCGAAGGCTCCATCGTCTGCGCCACCGCCGAAGTGCTCTCGAATCGAGCGCTGCGCCAGGGCAGCGAATGCGGCGCCGACTACGTGGTGATGGATGAATTCCACTACTACGGCGACCGCGACCGCGGCGTCGCCTGGCAGGTGCCGCTGATCACCCTGCCCGGCACCACCTTCCTGCTCATGTCGGCGACCCTCGGCAATACGGCGCCGATCGCCGAACGCATCGAACGCTTCACCGGCCGCAAAGTCTCCCTCGTCTATTCCGCGGAGCGCCCCGTCCCCCTCGATTGGGAGTACCGCGAAACGCCACTCCACGAAACCGTCCAGAAGCTCCTCGACGACGGCAAAGCCCCGATTTACGTCGTTAACTTCACGCAACGCGAATGCGCCGAGCTGGCCCAAAGCCTCACCAGCCTCGCCCCCGCCAGCCGCTCCGAGCGCAAAGCGATCCAGGAAGCCATCGGCCACTTCCGCTACGACACCCCCTACGGCCGCGACATCAAGCGCTTCATTTCCTTCGGCATCGGCATCCACCACGCCGGCCTGCTGCCCAAGTACCGACTCCTCGTCGAACAGCTCGCCCAGCAGGGCATGCTCAAAGTCATCTGCGGCACCGACACCCTCGGCGTCGGCGTCAACGTGCCGATCCGCACGGTGCTCTTCACCAAGCTCGCCAAATACGACGGCCAGAAAGTCTCCATCCTCAAAGTCCGCGACTTCCAGCAAATCGCCGGACGCGCCGGGCGCAAAGGCTACGACGACCGCGGCAGCGTCGTCTGCCAGGCTCCCGAGCACATCATCGAAGCCAAGAAGGCGCTCCGGAAAGCCAAGGGTAACCCCAAGAAAGCTAAGAAGGCGCAATCCAAGAAGCCACCCCCGGGCTTCGTCTCGTGGAACGAAAAGACATTCCGCTCCTTGATCGACCGGCCGCCGGAAACGCTCAAGTCCAGATTCCGCATCAGCCACGGCATGCTCATCAACCTGCTGCAGCGCGACGCCGAAGTCAACGCGCCGGAGCGCGACAACTTCGACTCCCTGCGCGAGCTCATCGACCGCAGCCACGAAGAAGACGGACGCAAAAAACGCCACCTCGCCTTCGCCGCCATGCTCGTCCGCTCCTTGGGACGCGCCGGCATCATCAAGGCGATGAAAGACACCCAGTCGGACTACTACTGGGTCATCGTCGACGAAGAGCTGCAGTGGGACTTCAACCTCTTCCAGGCCCTCGCGCTCTACCTCGTCGAAGCCATCGAAGTCCTCGACCCGGAAGACCTCGACTACGCCCTCGACGCCGTCACCGTCACCGAATCCATCCTCGAAAATCCGAACGTCGTGCTCTTCCGCCAGCGCGACAAAATGCGCACCGAAGCGATCGGGCGCATGAAAGCCGAGGGAATTCGCTACGACGAGCGCATGGAAAAGCTCGAAGAAATCGACCACCCCAAGCCGATCCTCGAGTTCATCGAAGCCACCTTCGAGACCTTCCGGAAAGCCCACCCGTGGGTGCGCGGCGAAGATATTCGACCGAAATCGATCGGCCGCGACATGTACGAGGGCTACTACACCTTCAACCGCTACGTGCGCTACTACGGCATGCAGCGCTCCGAAGGCGTTTTGCTGCGCTACCTCTCCCAGCTCTACAAGACCCTGGTGCAAACCGTGCCCGAACGCGCCAAAACCGAAGCGTTCTATGACGTGCTCGGCTTCTTCCGCACCATGCTCGAACACGTCGACTCGAGCCTCATCGAAGAGTGGGAGGCCATGCTCCACCCCGAGCTGCAGCTCGACAAGGAAGCCCAGCGCGAAGCCCGGCGCGAGCTCCGCGCCTACGAGCTCTTCCACGACCCCAAAGCCTTCGTCGCCCGCGTCCGCGCCGAGCTGCACTTGCTCATCTCCGAGCTCGCCGAAGACGACCTCGAAGCCGCCGTCTCCGCCGTCTGGCCCGGTCCGGAAGACAGCGAGTATCGCTGGGATGAGCTGCGATTCCGGCAAGCCCTCGACCCTTTCCTCGAAAGCTACGGCAAGCTCATCTTCAACCACGCCGCCCGCGCCAGCCAGCACACCCGCCTGCGCCAAACGAGTCCGCGGACCTGGGACTTCACCCAGGTCTTGGTCGACCCCGAAGGCGACAACCAGTGGTATCTGGCCGGTGAGATCGACCTCCGGGACCCCAAGGCCCTCGAAGGCAAGCTGCTTCGCCTGCGCCACCTCGGCGTTTAACCGGAATCGCACCGATGGCCTCCATCCGCCCCGTCATTCTCGCCACCGACGACGACGCGCGCCTCGACGAGCCGCTCTACGCCATCAATCTGCTCAACCGCGTCCGACCCTGGGCCTACGACACCTACAACCTGCTCGCCTACCCGGTGGCCAAACGGGTCGGCGCCCGGCCGCTGATCAAAGGCGTCGACGGTGAGCTCATCGGCGGTGAAGGCGAAGTCCGCGAGACCATTCTGCTCGTCGGCTACGGCGACGCCACCTCCTTCCTCAAGATGGCGCGCCATCCGTGGTTCGTGGTCATCTCGGCGCTCCGTAAATTCGGCTTCGACGGCTTCCAATTCGCCTTCTCCAAGCGCCTCGACGGCGGCCCCTCCCGCCCGCCGGGGGGCCGCTCCGGCGAAATCCTGGCGCTTTTCTGGCCGGAGGATGCGGAGGTCGACCTCGCCGACCTGCGCCTGCGGGTGAGCGCCGCCGGCAGCACCCTCACCTTCATCGCGGCCAAGAAGGCCATCCTCGCCGTCGACAAAGACGACGGCCGCGGCGCCCGCCCCACCCGGCTCGCGCCGCCCCTGCCCTACGGCCACGTCGCCGTGATCACCGGACACCCCCGGACGCTCACGCCCCTCGCCGACGAGCTCCCCGACGGCGCCAGCCACGCCGTGCGCTACCGCCGCACGCTCTAGATCCAGACTCCTCCAGCCCCGCACCGGTCTTAACCCGATACCGGGACGGCCCTATCCAGGCCCCGGGCTTCACCGCC
>JBCDKB010000675.1:0-3823 GCA_038747035.1 Acidobacteriota bacterium
AGTCGTGCGTTCGATCGAAACGGTGCCTGAATTTGAAACAAAAACTGTTACGAAATGCGACGAGACACTGCAACTCCAGCCGGAGGACACCTCCGAGTCGTCAATCGTCAGCGCATTCGGCAGTCATGGTTAAATTGTAACGATCTTTGTTACAAAGTCAACGCCCCAAGGAGGCCAGCCCCGCTTAGGTCTCCGGCGAGACCGCCGAGAGCCCTTCAAGTGTCGTGCAGCGAAGCCAGGATCTTCGGGCGCACGACCTGGTCCATCTCTTCGATCGTGACGGATTCAAATCGCTTGAGCAGGGCCTCTTCGGCGTCGCTGTAAAACTCATTGATGAAGCCGGCCAAGACCTCGGCGACGGGGCTTTCTTGGCCCGGGTGCCTGCGCAACAGCTCGGGGCTTTCGGAGGCGGTCACGGCTTCGAAGATCTGCCGCAGGTTGATCGAGTCCGCGCTCCTCGCCAGGACGCTGCCGCCGCCGGAGCCGCGCCGGGTCTGCACGAGGCCCGCCTTGTTCAATCGCGAGATCACCCGCCGAACGACCACCGCGTTGGTTCCGTAGGTGGCGGCTAGCCTTTGAGAGGTGACGGCTTGACCGCCGCAGGCTGTCAGAAAGCCCATGACGTGCAGGGCCAACGTGAGATCACTATTCATGCGCGGCTATCTAGAATTCGAATCCAGGGACCCACTGCCCAACGGCCCCTCCGAGGGCCAGAAACGGACGTGCGGAAAATTCGAGCGTCCTCCCGCCGTCCTTCTTTCCTTATCTTACCTTGGACGTACCCTGCTTTCGGCGCCGCATTCCGACGGACCGATGGTCTCTAAGGGCCCCCCTAGTCAACTCAGCCTGGCCACGCCGTCGTCTCGTCTGGCGGTCTTCCACCCCGTCGGCCGCGCTGCAAGGAGTTCTTTCTGCGCCACCTCCAACGGCACGCGCGCGGACGTCCTGAGCCTGGACGGCACCCGGATGACGCCCCTCACGGCCGCTTTCCCCTCCGCCTCGATCTTCCAAAGCCAGCTCCTCGGCGACAGAGTCACACTGCGACTGCTCCCCGATCCCCATGATGGCTCAGTGCTCATCCTCTACAGCGCTCCGGTCGACGGCAGCCCAGGGCGTCTTTTGAGCGACCCGTCGCTCGCCGTGCGCGAGTTCTTCCAAGACACCGAGGACTCTGTCGCCTTCGAGACTTTACGAGGTTTCCACCTTTCTTCCATCGACGAAGGAGTGCCCTTCTTGCTGCGCCCGTTGCCTGTCCTCATCGGCGGCGAAGTCCTCGTCCGCGATCGGATCTTCTACAGCTCCCGCGAGACCGACAGTCCCCTCGTCGAGCTCTATACGCTCGATGTCGACGCCGTTCGTCTCTTTATCGACGGCTTCGAAACCGGCGACACCTCGAGGTGGACCGCCACGGTGCCCTGAAGCCTAATGCCGTCGCAGTAGATGCAGGCCGGTAAGCACGAGCAGGGCGACGAAAGCCGCAGCGCCGAACTCTGAGACGGTCGGGATGTCCGTCACTTGCGGCGCCGCCGCTTGGCAGATCACAACGGCGCCCTCCGGCGTGGCCGTGTCGACTCCGCCGGTCAAAAGAAATCCAGCGGGCCCGCCGAAGTTTTCCACCAAGACGGTCAGCACGTTGGATCCGCCGACGTTGAAGAGACCGACGTCGTCGATCAACAGCGGGTGAATCTCACGGAACTCGTCGGCCGCCTGGTTGCATCGGAAGGGGGGCTGTTCACAGGTCGGAGTGACGAGACCCGTCGTCGGGTCGGCGAACGGGTTATCTGGGCCGTCGACATTCGACAGCCACGGCAGCGGCGGAGCGACAGCCGGATCGCTGGCGACGCCGGTGGGCATGCCGTTGAGGAAGATCTCGATCCTGTTGTCGGCGGCCCATTCGCCGACGAGCCTCGGGGCTTCGCACGTCGGCAGGTCGAAGATCATCTCGAACGTGAAAGTGCCGCCGCCTGAGAATTGGCCCAGCCACTGCCCGTCGCCGAGCGCGGGGTAGCGGAAGCCCATGTTGAACGGCCCCGTATCGTTGAGGTTGCCGCGCCAGCCCACGAAGGGCGTCGGCGCGATCGGCGACGGGCTCGGCGTTGTCGAGCCGGGGACGACCACCGTCCAATGATCGTCGAAGCCGTCCTGGTCGGCGTCTTGTCCAGTGCGCAAGGAGACGACCAGCTCATCCTCGGTTCCGCTCGAGGCGTGGGCCGGCGCAGACGTCGCGAGCAGGCAAGTTAAAACCGAGGCTAGCAATATTCTTGACACGTGCATGGCTGATCTCCTCTGCATGATCTGAAGACAACTAAGAAACTTCGGGTTAGCGAAACGCCTGTCTATGATTATGCTTTTACAGCATTATCAATGCAAGACCCAAGAACCCAGACGTCGATGAGCCCCAGGGGACTGAGCGGAATCGCTTGTCCGCCCGACCTTCCCAAGAGGCGACAGAAGTCACTACAACCCCTCAACGAATCGAAAGAAAATCAAGAATCGCGCGGTCCGACCTCGTCGATTCACCGGAAGCGATTACTTAGCCCCGCCCGATCGCCGACCCGTCCACAATGGCTTTCTATTTCCCGCGGTCGACCTCAGGGCGATCTTGGCTCTCTTGAGCGAAGAACTTTGCAAGTCCTTTCGCCTCGGAGGGCGTCCATTCGCCGGACCAATAGCTGCAAATCTCTGGATCATCGACGATCTCCACTTTCCATTGGCTGGCGCGAACTATCCTGAACCAGATCTTGGTGACTTCGCCGGTTTCACGGTGGAATCCTAGGACCCGCACTCGACCACTGCCCATGTCGTAACTGGGTTCCGGCGGCAGCACATAGACCCTTGCCCCCGGCGCGAAGTGACGCGTGCCGTAGCACTCGAACTGGCCCTTGGCGTCGACCTTCGGCTCGTTCTTGACGATTCCAACGATAGCTAGCACGCCCATGGCGAAATCTTAACGGAACGGCGCAGGGCGACGCGCGGCCCGGGGCCATCGGGAGGCTCATCAGGTCGCCCGGGAGAGCCCGGGCCCTTCCGCCCCGCGCGCGCTTCTGACACCCTGCCGAGGTGCAACGGCTGAGGCTTCCAGATTTCGCCGCGGCGGCGCTTCTCGCGGCCGCCCTTTTCGCCACGGGATGCGCCACCGTCCAGGCTCCGGCGCCTGGCGCTCCCCCTCCCGCGGAGTCCGAGGTCCGGGTGCCGGTGGTGCTCGTGCCCGGGATCACCGGCACTGCACTCAAGGACCAGTCGAGCGGAGAGCCCGTCTGGGGGCTAGGACGCCACCTCGTTGGACCCCGCGACGGCGGCTACAACCTCGTTCGCCCCCTGGTCGATCCGCTGACCGAAACCGCCGACGACCTGGTCGCCGGCGAAGTTTTGAGGCGCGTCCGTCTCGGGCCAGCCACAAAACCCGTCTACGGCCCGATCGCTGAGCGGCTGACGCAGCACGGTTTCGTCGAGGGGGACCTGCACGATCCCAAGCCCGAGCAGAATTACTTCCCCTTCGCCTACGACTGGCGCGCGGACAACGTGCTGACCGCGGCCAAGCTGCGTCGAACGTTGGACAAGCTCGCCGACGTGCGGGGCAACGGCTACGCCGTGGACCTGATCTGCCAATCCAACGGCGCCCACATCTGTCGCTACCTGCTCAAATACGGCGGCATGTCCCTCACCGAAGCCGAAGCGGGGCGAGACGCCACGCCCGCGCCCCGATTTCGCATTCGAAAGATCATCCTCGTCGGCACCTCCAACGGCGGCAGCCTGCGCATCCTGCGGGAGGTGCACCGCGGGCGAAAGTACCTGCCCGTGATCGGACGCACCCTGCAGCCGG
>JBCDKB010000676.1:0-3820 GCA_038747035.1 Acidobacteriota bacterium
ACGATGACCGGTGTGCCCTGGGTGACATCGCAGAATCCATCGCACGGAAAGTCGTCATAGACCTCGTTGAAATAGCCAGATTCGTTCGTACTCACGAAGTAGGTGCCGCTCGGGAGTCCGGAGGCTTGATAGAAACCATTGTTGCCGGTGAGGAGGTCCGTCTCGAGGAATCCCGACGAATCATAGATTTCTACGGTGGCGAAAAGGATGGGCAGTCCTGTCGCTTGGTCGAAGACTTGTCCGGAGATGCCGGTTTCTCCTCCGAAGGCCGCGGCGACGTCCAGAGCGGCGGCTCGGCGGGCCGTAGCGACCTGGCGGGTGGCGGATCGGTCGCCGTCTTGTCCCGGGGCCTGGGCGAGGAGGCCGTGGCGCCCGAGGTCGTCGAGCACGGCCAGGGCATCTTTCCGGAGCTGAGACTCCGGCAGATCGAGGTCGAGCAGCAGGGATTTCAGCTCGACGTCACTCCACTGTCGGCGGGAAAGCTCGCCGCGCTCCACGCCCGGGAGCTGGCGCTCTAGCTGGCGGGCCAGGCGTTCGTAAAGGGTCTCCAGGATTTCCAGCTGATCGTTTTGGGCGTCGCCGACCGCCGCGGTGCTCGTGGCCTCCGTTGGGGGTTGGCTGCTGACCGGCAAGGCGGCCAAGAGGCCTGGGATAAGAGCTGCAATCAAGAGTCTTCTAGACAAAACGAGCTCCAATTCGATGTTGGCTGTGGGGGCGTCAGGGGGTCCGAGTTGGACACCGCGGCGCTCCAGCCGCTTCGCTTGGAGCTCTTTGATCGCTGTCGGATCGAAGTTCTGTCCCGGATACTAAGCCCGGGCACAGCGCGGTCCAGTCGGATTCCTAACCTACGCCAACAGACGGGCTGGATCTACCGTCCTTCTAGACTATTCTCCTGGGTGTGCTCTTCGTATCGAAGGTGGTGCTCGGGGGGGCTTGCCGGTCTTTCGATTATCGACCCTAGGGCGCGGCGATCGTCCAGGCGCCGGTGTCCCCCGACTCGAAGCCGTCGCGAAAGATCAGGCTCGGGCCGTCGAGACCGAAGTCGATCCCTGGGGTCGTCGCGCCAAAGGTCACAGAGATCGGCGTCCCTTGGGTGACGTCGCAGTCGATAGGACAGGGCAGATCCTCGTAGAGCTCATCGAAGAAGTCGTCGATCGCCGTGCGCACGAAGTACTGGCCCGTCGCCAGACCGGCGAAGCGGTACTCGCCGCTCTCGCCGGTGAGCAGGACCTGGAGGAAGTCGCCGCTCGAATCGAAGAGGCGGAGTCCGAGGCGGTTGGCGATCGGCAGACCCGTGCCTTGGTCGGTGACAACGCCCGAGATGGCCCCGCCGGGGCCAACGGCGAAGTTGATATTGGCGACATTCGCCCCCGCGGCGACAACGATCGGCGTCCCTTGGGTGACGTCGCAATCCTCGGGGCACGGGAGGCCGTCGTAGACCTCGTCGAAATAGTCGTCGAGCTGGGTCTTCACGAAGAAGGTGCCGGCCTCGAGGCCGCCGATGGAGTATCCGCCGTCGCCGCCGGTGATATCCGAAGTGACCAAATCCCCGGCCGCGTCGTAGAGGATGACGCCGAACTCGAAGGCGACGGGGTCGCCGGTGCCCGCCTCGGTCACCGTTCCGGAAATGCTGCCGCCGCCGGTGAGGGCGAAATCGATCCCGGAAGTCACCGAACCGAACGTCACGTTGATCGGTTGACCTTGGGTGACGTCGCAGCCGTCGGGGCACGGAATGTTGTCGTAGAGCTCGTCGGAATAGTCTTCGACCGTGGTGCGGACGAAATAGGTGCCCGACTGGAGGCCGGAGAAGCGGTAGCCGCCGTTGCCGTCGGTGCGGACCACGTCCACGGACACGCCGAATTGATCGTGGAGCCGGACCCCGAAGGCGCTACCGAGCGGAAGTCCGGTGGCTTGGTCCGTGAGGCGCCCGGCGATCACGCCGCCGTCGCTCAGCGCGAAGTCAATACCCGAGGTGGTGGCCCCGAAGGTCACCGAGATGGGGGTGCCGGTGGTGGGGTCACAGCCGTCGGGGCACGGGATGTCGTCGTAGAGCTCGTTGAAATAGTCATCGAAGTCGGCCTCGACGTAATAGGTGCCGGTCGCTAGGCCGCCGAAGAAATAGTCGCCGTTGGCGTCGGGGTGGGTGTTGCCGAGGGAGCGCCCCTGGCTATCGTAGAGACGCGGGCCGGAGGTGCTGGGGACGGCCGTCCCCGTAGCCTCTTCAGTAATCCGGCCGGTGATGATGCCGCCGCGGCCGAGGGAGAAATCAATACCCCCCGTGATCGCGCCAGACGTCACCGCGACCGGCGTGCCCGAGGTGATCACGCAGTCGAAGGGCGGGCACGGGACGTCGTCATAGAGCTCGCGGAAGTAGTCGTCCACGTCGGCCATGACGAAATAATTCCCCGCCGGTAGACCGCCGAAAAGGTAGTCGCCGCTGGCGTCTGTGAAGTCCAGGCCGAGGGAGACGCCGTTGGCGTCGTAGAGGCGCACGACGAACGCGTTGGCGATCGGTAGGCCGGTGTCTTCATCGAATACGGTGCCTGAGATACTGCCCTGCTGCTCGGGGCCGGCCCCTCGGAAGGGGCTGAAGCTCAGATCGTCGATCGCGTCGATCGTCTCGAGTGCCCTCGGAAGGAGCGTTGAGTTCGGCAGGTCAAGCTCGAGGAGCCGGGCCTTGATTTCGGCGTCACTCGACCGCCGGCGAGACAACTCCCCGCGTTCAACATCCGGAAGCTCGAGCTCCAGCCGGTGGGCCAGGCGTTCGTATCGTTCGTCCAGGAACTCGAGGCGCTGTCGGCGCTCGGCGTCGGTCGAGGCTTCGATCACCACCGCCGCGGGTGGGGCAGGACTGCCGACCGCGGCGGTTGGGGAAATCATGAAAAAGACTGAGCAGAAGGCGGCGATCAAGAAGGCGCGATGCATAGGTGGGCTCCCGGTCGTGAGTTCGGCCGCTACGGGCGGGGCGGCGGAGAGTGAGCGGGAGCTGGCGAAGCTTCCGGTCTCGACCGGAACGGCGAGACCGGCGCCAAATCCGGATCATCGTCCGGCGGAATGGGTCAAGAAATCCTGATTTTTCCCCGGCGACCTTTCTTTCGCCGAGGGGAGGAGTCCGTCCCGGGGCGCCCGGCCGCCCGGCCCCGGGACGCCGGGCTAGACAGGGGCAGTTGTAGGCCGCCACGTCATCGAGCGTCTGCTCCGCGCAGCGGGCGTTATCGCGTTCGTCCGTCACGCCGCTCGGATCTCCGAAAGAAAAGTTGACGTCGGGATTGGAAAGGATCCGCAGGCGTCGCTGATGTTCTTCACCACCAGCCCGACGAGGTCGGCCGAGTAGGCGCTGCGGGCCGCGGCGGCGTTTCCGGCGAGCCAGTCCTGGTAGTGGTCCGCGGCGCCGGCGCCGTCGCCGGCGGCGCCGACGGCGAGGTCGGAGTAGCCGTCGCCGTCGAAATCCCCCGCGGCCACGGCGTAGCCGAAAAGATCGTCGCCGTCGGCTTCGTTTTCGATGCCGCTGCTTTCTTGGCTCCAATCGCTCAGCTGCGTCGGGTGGGACGATACCGATCCTTCAAAGATCCGCACCTCGCCGGCGTCGGCGACGGTGGAGGTGAACGCTCCCTTTGTCGTCGTCTTCGTAGGGGGCGCTGACGACGAGGTCGTCTTTGCCGTCGCCGTCAAAGTCACCGGCGGCGAGGCTGAAGCCGAAGCGGTCATTATTTTCCGTCGAGTTCTCGACACTGGAGGTGTCCTGGCTGAAAGCCTGGGCGGTGGAGCCGCCAAGGCCTGTCACCGGGAAGAGACCTGCCGCGGGCGCGGCGTCCGGGCG
>JBCDKB010000677.1:0-3812 GCA_038747035.1 Acidobacteriota bacterium
CGGCTCGCGTCTCCGGGTTGTAGCCGACTTGGACCGCGGCGACATCGTCGCCCAGCATCTCGATCGCGGCCCGAGTCAGGACCAGGATGCCGCCCTTGCGGACCGTGATGCGGGCAGCGGTGACGCTTTCAGTGGTGGTGCCTTCGAAGAACTGAAAACCATTGGACATTGGTGGACCTCCTTCGGGTCGTCGTGTGGTGGGCTTCAGCGCCCGTCCGCATGTGATGGTGGACTTCTACGGAGGTCCACGAAGGTGGTCAACCAGGAGGCGACGAAATCCGCGAAGGAAGTCGCCGAGGCGCAAGTCACCTGCAATGAGTCACTTGACCCTCTCGCATTCACCACAGTCGTTCCCGGCGCATGGACGTGAACTGGCCATCAGGCGCGAGCACCAAGTGATCCAGCAGGCGCACGTCCATGAGTTTCCCGGCCTTGGCGACGCGCTTCGTAAACTCGACATCGTGAAGACTCGGTGTCGTATTGCCTCCCGGGTGGCCGTGGAACAAGATCAGAGAAGACGCTGAGAGCAAGAGCGCCCGCCGCATGATGACCTTCGGGTCGGCGGTGCACGCGCGACCGGAGCCCTTGAAAAGCTCCTGTGCGGAGATCATCCGGCCTCCTTGATCGAGGTAAAGAGCGCCGCAGACTTCCTGGTCGCGGATGCGGTAGCGCTGGACGATGAACCGAGCGACTTCCTCCGCACTTTCAAGGGCTGGGCAATCGGCGATACGAGCCTCGGCCAAGCGCGCGCTTAGCTCGAATGCGGCCGTCAAGGTAGAGATCGCCGCCCTCTCGACGCCGAGATGCTCGAAGAAGTCGGCGTCCTCTTTGGCGACTTGAAGAAGATCGACGCCGTCGAGCAGCTTGGCCGCGAGCGTCTCCGCTCGCTCGCCGCCGACAGCCGGGCCGAGCAGGCTCGCGAGTAGTTGGCAGTCTCGAGCAGCTGCTTCGCGGCTCCGATCCACAGCCCGAGTGGAACTCACGACGGCACCTCATCCTCGCCCTTGCGCGCCTCAACGATACGAACCTGTCCCCATCGGCTGGCGAACCGGCCGAAAGAGGCGATGAAAGCGCCGAGCGTCTCGAGGTGCCCAGCTTGTTCGTCCGGACTCTGTCGAACCAGGGAGTCGTGGATGCGGGCTGCGGTGATCAGCGCCAAGATCATGCCCAAGTCTTTGCATCCCTCATCGAGACACCGATCGCAGATCGGCGCATCCTCGAAATGACCGACGGGGCCGCTGCCGGTGGCCTCCGAGCAGATCACGCACCGGGTGTCGGTCTCCTCGGTGATCCGAATGCTGTAGCCGCCGAGGCTGAGAACGAAGTGAGGTCGGGCCCCCTCTGTCGACGAGAGCAGAGAGCCTGGGATAGCCGTCACGACGCGCACTCACCACTCCCGACGGCTCTCCGCGCCGCCACGAGCTGACCGGCCGTCATTAGCACGTCCGAGCTGGCGGCCTCGAGCAGCAGGGCGAGGCTATGCGGCGAGCGCAGGAACCAGGCTGCGACGTGTAGGGCGCCAGCGATGTCCTCGTCGTCGAAGGCAAATCGACCGGCAACAGCCGGCGCTGCCTGACCGATCACCCGCAGCAGCTCACACGAGCGGACCGCGTAAAGCGAATCACTGCCGACCGCCGGCAGCACCGCCGCAACAAGGCAGGCGGTTTCGTGCTGCTCGAAGGTGCCGCGCGGCCGTTCGTCACCGTCCCGCAGGACGACGAATTCACCATCACGCTCCTCGACGTGCCACGGTCCCGAGTAAGCGGCTTCATTTACGCAGTAGCCGTCGAGGGTCCAGTCGACTGCATTTTCGAGGAATCGTTGATCGAAGATCGACGCTGCGGTCGAAGCCTTCGAGTTCAGTGGCAAGATACACTTCGGGCTATCCGTCATTGGGGTTATCTCCCTTTGGCGGTTAGGCTCGGCGGTCACGTTGGCGCGTGCCGTCGAGTCGTCTTGATCTGGCCTCATTATTGGCCAGGGCTCGTCAGCCGATGATCAGCTGGGCTGGTGCTTCTACATGGGGAGCACGCAGCTGGTCAACGGCCATCCCACTGAAAAGCCTGGGGAGTTTTGCTGGTTTTGCGGGCCGCCTGATCAGGGTTTAGGCGATTGCGACCCGGGTCCCATTAAGGTTCTGCTGGTTTTGCAGGCAGCCTGAGTGGGCGGCACAGGAAAGGCTTTATGCGTCGCTGCCAGAGCGCTTGAAGTCCTGACCCACGGTGCGACTCCGGAATCAGGGTGTTTGCCCGGATTCGCCCGATTCCGCGTCACAACCCGTTTCACCAAGTGCCGCTATGATGCAGCCGAGTCCGACCCTATGGTGACCCAAACGCAGAAACGACCAGCTCACGGGCTGGTCGTCTCATTTGCTCTAAGCCCTTTGTCTCCAACAGCTTAGGAGTGGTGCCCAGACGCGGATTTGAACCACGGACACCCTGATTTTCAGTCAGGTGCTCTACCAACTGAGCTATCTGGGCACGCAATTTTCCGTCGTCGACAGCTTGCAGCGCCGGCCGACGGAGGCCAGTTTCTACCAACGCCTCGGACCCGTGTCAAGCGAATGGCGACGATGCTTGGCTTTCCCCTCGGTGCCTGGCGACGAGTGCCTGGCGCGGCGGCCGGGAATCGGCGACACTGGAGCGCCTGAGGACAACCCGTGCTGCGAAGCAACCCCGAGCACAAGCCGCGCTCAGGACCCCATCCGAAGGACACCGCTCCCCTGTCTGGACGCAGAGAGACTTCCCCGAATGTCAAAAATCCAAGAACGCGCCGAGAAAATGATGGACGAACAAGGATTCCTCGGTGTCCCGCGGGAGACCTATGAAGTCGGCGGCCGGGCCCAGTTCGTTCGCCTCTTGGAGCATGGACTGCTCCCCGAGTCCCGGGTTCTCGAAATCGGGTGTGGCACCCTGCGCATTGCCTACTGGCTACTCCGTTTCCTGGAGCCCGGACACTACGCGGGCATCGAACCCGCCAGGGATCGGGTCGAGCTCGGACGTCAGTACCTCTTCGAGCCGGCGACCCTCGACCGCGCTCGGCCACGCTTTGATTTCAACGCAGAATTTGACACCACCGTCTTTGGGACACCCTTCGATTATTTCCTCGCAGGCTCGATCTGGACCCACTGCAGCAAAGCGCACATCGAGACCATGCTCGACGGCTTCTTGAAGGTCACGCCGCCCACCGGCCTCTTCTTGACCTCTTATCTCCCGGCGGCCTCGCCGGAAGAGGACTACCGGGGCGACACCTGGGTCGGCACCAGCCACGAGTCCACGGTGCCCGGCGTCATCCGCCACGATCTGGCCTGGATCAGAAGTGCCTGCGAGCGTCGGGAGCTTTCGGTCACCGAGCTCCCCGGTCTGGACTGCGACAGCCAGTACTGGCTACGGATCGAACGGCGCGGCTAGAACCACATCCGCCCGAGGCCAGCTGCGCGCCGGGCATCGGCCAGCTGCCCACGGTGCATGTACCCGTGGTCGGAGACAAATTGGAGGCATCGGCGAAAAGTGCCGAAGATCTCCTCAAAGCCCTGGGGGGCCCCTGCGCTCTTCCGATCAAGGTCGCTTTCGACGAGCGTCTCGAGAAGCTCGAGCGTGGACCGTCGCATGGCTCGGCATTGCGCCAAAGCCTGCTCAAACGGCGGGAAGTCCTCGGCCTGGCTCGGGACTTCGGCTCCGTCGAAGATCTCTTCCCAGGTCGCCAACGGATTCGTTTCCCCGAGCATAAAAGTGCGGACAACTAGCCCTTCGATATAGGCCAGATGCCCGAGGACCCAAAGCGTGTGGCCTCCGCCGTTGGGGGTCGGCGGC
>JBCDKB010000678.1:0-3731 GCA_038747035.1 Acidobacteriota bacterium
CCCGGCGATGCGACTACGGGTGCGACGGCTGGTCCTTCGACGACGTCCTGCCGTACTTCAAGCGCTCCCAGAATCAGCGACGCGGCGCTTCCGAGCTCCACGGCGCGGACGGCCCGCTCGAGGTCATGGATCCGACCTACACCAACCCCCTCACCGAGCGGTTCGTCGAAGCCGGCGTCGAGCTCGGCTGGACGCGCAACCCCGACTTCAACGGACCGCACCAGGAAGGCATCGGCGTCTATCAGGTCAATCAGCGACGCGGCCGTCGCTGGTCGGCCGCCGTCGGCTACCTGCATCCGGCGCTTTCGCGTCCGAATCTAAAGCTCCTCACCGGCGCCCGGGCCCTCGGCCTCATCGTCGAAGGCGGCCGCGCCCGCGGCGTCGACGTGCTCCACGGCGCCCACCGTCGGCAGCTCCACGCCCGCCGCGAGGTGATCCTCGCCGCCGGCGCCGTCGGCTCGCCCCACCTGCTCCTGCTTTCCGGCATCGGTCCCGCCGACGAACTGCGCCGCCACGGCATCGAAGCGGTCCACGACCTGCCCGGCGTCGGCCGCAACCTGCAGGACCACCCGGTCGTGTCCACGGTCTTCCGCAGTCGCCACGACAACTCGCTGGACAATGCGGAGAATTGGCGCAACGTCGTCCGCTACCTCTTCACGCGCAAGGGTCCGCTCACGTCCTGCGTTTGCGAAGGCGGCGCCTTCGTCAGGACGGAGCCCGGGTTGCCCCAGCCCGACCTGCAATTCCACTTCATCCCCACCGCCCTCGTCGACCACGGCTTTGACTCGGTGGCCGACCACGGCTTCAACTTCGGGCCCACCCTGCTCAAGCCGAAGAGCCGGGGGCGCATCACCCTCAAGACGTCCGATCCGATCGCGGCGCCGGCGATCGAGGCCAACTACCTCGCCGATCCGGACGACGCCCGAATCCTGGTGGAGGGCGTCAAGCTCTCCCGCCGCCTCGCCGCCACCGGCGCCTTCGCGGAAGATCTCGACCGCGAGATCTGGCCCGGCCCCGCCGCCCGGTCAGACGCCGACCTGGAAGCTTTTGTCCGCCGCGTCGCCGCCACGCTTTACCACCCCGCCTGCACCTGCGCCATGGGCCCCACCGACGGCCCGATCGAGACCGTTGTGGATACCGATCTCAAGGTCCACGGCCTTGAGGGCCTGCGCGTCGCCGACGCCTCCGTGATGCCCGAGCTGGTCGGCGGCAATACGAATGCGCCGACGATCATGGTCGCCGAGAAGGCGTCCGACGCGATCCTCGACGACCTCCGCGGCTAGTCACGGAAAGACCCCAGACCAGCCCGACAGGTCCCCGGACTCGAAGCCGTCGGCGAAGAAAGGCCCCGGCCACCCTTCAATGGCCATCACCGCCGCGTCCAGATTCGAAGAGTCTGAAGTCGCGACCCAGGCGGTGGACTCGAAGTCCGCCGCGGCGAGGGAACCGTCGACCATGAGGTTCACCAGGCCCGGCCCGACGCCGGGGGCGAGCTCGTGGAGGACGGTTCCGCCCCCGGCGAACTGCGAATCGAGCTCGCCGTCGGCGGCTCGCAGTCGACCGACGCCGATGAAGCTCGATCCTCCGAGCTCGATCACTTCGGCCGCCACCACCACGCCCCGGCGCCGGGGGTCCACCTCCACATCGGGCCGCACGGCCTCGACGGGGGTGCCTCCCACGGACCGACTCGCCGGCGACGGGAACGGCACGCGCCGCCACCCGCCGAACTGCCCGTCGACGCCCCCGAACTCCGTCAGGCGGGCGACGGCGATGACCCGAGAGAAGGTCACCGAATCCGTGGCTTCGACCGCGATGAAGCCACGATCCCCCAAGATCTCGATATCGAACGGATCGGCGCCGTCGGATGGGCAGGGCACACACTCGCGGTAATCCACGAGCGCCGAACCGAGACCCGCGTAGGACGTATCGGCGGCCGCGTTGGGCAGCAGGCGGGCGACGGCGATCTTCTCGATCGACGGACCGAACCTGGCGGCGGCGACCCACAGCCGATCCCGGGAATCGACCGCCAAAGCGACCGGGTAGATCTCTCCCGTGACCTGGAAAGGCACAATCTGCACGCCGTCGGGGAAGTTTCCGTTGGCGATCGAGGTGTCGGGGGAGCCGTTCGCGTTGAGGAACACGAGCCCAGCCTCGGGATCGAAAGTTGTCGGCACCGACACCAGGGCCACAATCCGTCCGTCCGACAGTTGCTCAATATCCTCCAGGACGTCGAAACCGGCCGGGGCCAAGTCGATCGAGATCCGCCTCAGACCGAAGCTGGGGTTGATCGTCAGGTCCGAGTTCACCCGGAAGATGAGCGGATCCGTATTGGTCGCGTCGACGATCGCCGTGGCTCCGACGATCAGCCCGCCCGCGCCGTCGTCCTTGATGTGCAGCTCGGACTGCGCGTCGACCGACACCGAGAGGGTCTCTGAACCGAGGACGGCGCCGGTGTCGGGGTCCATCCTCGCCAGGCGAATCTGCGCCAGCCCCGCCCCTTGGTCGACGTAGGCGCCGAGCACGATGCCGAGGATCGGGTGGAGGATCGCGTCTTTGATCGTATTTCCCTGGCCGAACGTGTCGTAGGCGATCCCCTGGACGCCGAAGGAGGTCAGCAGGTCGCCCGGGGCCGCCGTGACCGAGCTCGGCAGGAGGAGGGCCGCCAGGAGCGCCGCCAGCCAAACCAGCTCAGAGAACGCGATGGCCCGGCGGCCCGGGGGTGAATGGCGACGGTCCGCGGCGCCGAAAAGCGCGGGGCGAGGAAGATCTTGGGAAACAGGCATGCGACTCTCCGTGTCGTTGAGGTGTCCGTTCACTCCGGACACGACAGGTCGCGACCCTTCCCTTCACGCCGCGGCGAAAAATTTCAACCCGCGGCGCCGCCCAACTCAAGACCAGGGCTTCGACTCAGGCGACGGCGGCGATCGCCTCGACCAGATAGTCGACATTCGACTCGGTGATGCCGGCGACGTTGAGACGCCCCGAGTCGACCATATAGACGCCGAAGTCGTCGCGCAGTCGAAGCACCTGGGCCTTCGACAGGCCGGAGAACGAGAACATGCCGTTCTGGACCTTGATGAAGTCGTTGCCGCCCTCGGAGAGCGAGACCCCGCGGTCCGTCAAGCGACCGGCGAAGAGCTCGCGCATGGCCTGGATCCGTTCCCGCATACCGGCGAGCTCACGCCGCCACCGTCCGCGCAGCTCCCCGTCGCCGAGCACCAGCGCCACGACGCTGGCGCCGTGGTTCGGCGGATTGGAATAGAGGCTGCGAATCGTCCGCTTCAGCTGGCTCATCACCGCCGACGCCTGGTCCGCATCGCGGGCCATGAGGGTAATCGCCCCGACGCGCTCGGCGTAGAGGCCGAGATTCTTGGAGAAGCTGGTGCAGACCACCATTTCCGGGACGCTTGAAGCCAGCGCCCGGATCGGCGCCGCGTCTTCGTCGGCGCCGGCGACAAAGCCTTGGTAGGCGAAGTCGACCACCGGGACGGCCCCCTTCGCCGACAGGAGCGAGGCGAGCTGCCGCCACTGCTCGGCCGAGAGGTCGACGCCGGTCGGATTGTGGCAACAGCCGTGGATCAGCACAAAGTCGCCGGCCTCGACGCCGGCGGCGAGGCTCGAGAACCTAGCCTCGAAGTCGAGGCCGGGGGTGGGGGCGTCGTAATACGGATAAGTCTGCCGCCGGGGTCCGCCGGGGGCGTCGACCGGGCCGGGGTGCGGCCACGTCGGCG
>JBCDKB010000679.1:0-3728 GCA_038747035.1 Acidobacteriota bacterium
CGTTGCCGTCGCTAAAGCCCACCTGCAGCTGATAGGGCGAGGCCGAGGCATCGCCGGTGGTGTTGTCGCCCACCTCGATGAAATAGATGCCCGGCGCTTGGATGATGATCGCAACCGCTCTGGCGTGGTCCATCACTATCCCCCTCGATAAGCTGGCGGTGGCCCGTTCGGAGGCGGTATTCCATGGCTTCACGCTGACCGCCGGTATGACCCTCGGGGCCCTCGGCTTAATCTGGCAACAGGGGGCTAGCTTGAAGGTCCCGGAGGCGAGCTGGAAGACCTTCAGCCTGGGACTTTTATTCTGTGTCGGGGCTCTCATGTTTCAGCTGTGGGCCTTGACGCAGACCTTTGCGGGGATCGTCGAGACCGGCAAGCGCTGCATCGCGAACATCATGGCGCTTGTGTTTGGGCAGCTCACCTTCCAGGAGTCGATTACTCGACCGCGATTGCTTGCGGTCGCCCTGATGGTTTTCGGAGTGGTGCTTATCCTTGGACCACAGGTCTGAAAGCTTGGTTCACTTGCATTGACAACTCCTCTCGCCAGAGCTAATCTTCGCCGTGTTCACGTTCTGTCTCGCGCAAAGTGTGAGCCACAATTGTCGATGCCGGCCGCGCGGCCCATCGAATCAACTTTGTTGGTTTGCTGTCGCGCCACCACGAATCCTTAAGACGGCGATGCCTGAGGAGGCGACGCCACACGGGAAACTGTTTGGAGACTCCCATGAGCGAAAACGAAAGCTCGCAAGTCGAAGAAATCGACGACGAATTTGATGAAGAAGCAGAGCTTTCCGACGACGATCTCGAAAACGTCGCCGGCGGCTGGGGCAATCAGGGCGGCGGCGGCTGACCCGTCCCTCAATAGCTCCGATTCTTTTTTTAGGGCCAGCCTGTTGAAGGACAGCGCGCCGCGCAGTCTTCGGATCGCGCCGACGTGCCGTCACCCACGCTGGCCCCGCGGCTGATCCCGGGTCGGATATCGACCCGGGGCGCGAAACCTCCGAGACGTCTTTTCTCATCGAGGCCCCAGGCCACGTCCCAAGAGGTTTTAACCCGCGACCCATGAGCCGCAGCGCTCCTCTCTGATGAGAGAAAGAAGCAAGACCTCCACGTCGCTGCGAGCCGACGCCTGGTGGCCCTATGTTCGAGGATTTCTTCCTCCGTTGGGGCACGAGATCGACCGCGGTCAAGAGATCCGGACGGTGTTGAGCGGTCTCGGGGTGGGGGGGCTCACCGCCTTCGAATACGACCTGAGGGGGCCGCTTGCGGGCGTCCCGGATATTTCGCAGCGCATCGACAGCCCGTCCGAGGCGCTCGCACTCTCTCGATCGGGGCTCGACGAAGGGACTCGCGGACTCCTTCGGCGATGGGGTGAGGGGCGTTCGCAGGGGAAAGGGCCACTGGCAGAGATTCCGTCGCTTTGGCTGGAGTTTGACCTCCGGGCCCGTAGGCACCCAAGGCCCTTGGCTTGCCTGCGCCTGCCGCCGAGTGTCGGGGATTTAGCGACGATCGCCCGCGACGCGTTCGGCCCGGGCAGCTGTTCTAGAAGCCAAGCCAAGTGCCTGGAACGCTGCCGAGAGAATCTGCCCCGTGGCGCGCGGCCTCTTTATATTTTTGACCTGGGCGCGAGGTCCGTCGGCCTCCTGAGACTGGAGCTCTTCGGTATCCCTTTCGACGGGGTCAAAGCCTACCTCCAGAAGATCGGCGCCCCGGTGCCCGCGACGCTCGACGAGGTCTCGTCCTGCCTATCCACCGGCGAGCGTCCACACCTCTCCTTCGACCTGGCGCCCGGTGGCGAGATCCTCCACCGAATCGGCTTTGAAACGTCGTTCCAGAAGCTGCCCCGATCGGAGCCTCGATGGTCAGAGATGCTGTCGAGACTGGCTACCCTGGGTCTTTGTGACCAGCAGAATGTCGACTTCCTGCTCGCCTGGGGAGGGCAGAAGAAGATCGTAATTCGTCCGCGGGAAGCGGGCGAGTCAGGGGCCCTCAAGGGGCACGGGGTGCGCGTCCTGAGTCACATCAAAGCGTCTTTTAGGGGGCAGGAGCGGGTCGAGACGAAGGGTTACCTGTTTTTTCACTTTCTCCGGTTCGGGGAGAATTAGGCCGTGCTGGAGCGCATGACTTTTGGCGCAGATGTTTGCTGCTAGAGACGTAATCTATGTGCTATACTACTGCCACGCATTACATTTGCCTCGGTTGAACGCTGTAGCTCGGGCTTGGGCGCGCAGTGTTCCAGGGCCCAATCTCTGTCAGCACCATGACTCTTGATGACTTCGTCGGTTTGAATGGATTCCATGTACGAAGGGCGACGACCGTCCATTCGACGATGAATCTTCGCCGGCGAAGCGGTCGAAGGCTCGGCGAGATTGCGGGTCGCGATTCGGGGCAGACGAAGGGCCAGATGCCTATCTGCTAAGCGCTTCGGTCGCACCGCCACGGTCCGACGTCCGTCGGGCCCGCTTACCTCCCGAAAGGAGTCCCCCCATGTCCGATGATCTTGAAATTGAACCGCTTTCTGACGAAGACCTCGAAGAAGTTGCCGGCGGCGAATGCCCCTCTGATAGCTGCTCCTCGAAGGGCTGCTCGAACGGCGGTAACGGTAGCGGCGGCACGATGAATATGGGCATCGAAGCCACCATGGCGGGCGGCTGATCCCTAGATCCCATCCCGGCGAGAACGCGTTTAACTCACCGAGGTGCCGACCGGCATCCAGCACACCGGCGCCTTAGAACCCTTATCTTGAAACTGGAGACTGCACATGTCTGACGAACTCGAAATTGAACCGCTTTCCGACGAAGATCTCGAAGAAGTTGCCGGTGGCGAATGCACCGAAGATAGCTGCTCTTCGAAGGGCTGCTCGAACGGCGGCAACGGCAGCGGCGGCACGATGGGGATGAAGATCGACGCCAACATGATGGGTATGTGAGTTTGATCTCCCGGTGAGCGCCTCGGATCTGTGGTGCGCGACTTGACAATCCACAGGTCCGGCCAAGGCCAAACCGGGGACAGCACTCCAGCCCAGGGGCTGAACCTGCCTCACTCTCTTGAAATCCAACCACGACTGAAACGGAGACTACGATGTCTGACGAACTCGAAATTGAACCGCTTTCCGACGAAGATCTCGAAGAAGTTGCCGGTGGCTGCGACGAAGATAGCTGCTCCTCCAAGGGCTGCTCGAACGGCGGCGACGGCAGCGGCGGCACGATGACCATGGACATGAAGCTCGACGGCATCGGCATGTGATCTGACGTCAGTTGCGCCTCCATCCACTGGAGACGTCGAAAACCCCTCGTATCCTGGTGACAGGGCGAGGGGTTTTTTTGCGGCCCCGCGGTTTCCCGGGGTGCCGGAAGGAACCCTTGCGATTGGGTTCGGCAGCCTCTGCCGGATTTCACACGCTCTGATCAAGCGCTCGCCGCAAGAGTGCCCGCGGCGACGCCGCGGGGCTTGGCAAGACTCGTAGGCCTAGGGGGGCTAACTCTAGGGTGGGGGGCGCGAATCTAGATTGCGAGCCCGGCCTCCTTGGATAGAGCTTCCGCTTGCTCCACCCAGAGCTTGGCGTTGAGCTCTGAGAAGTGGCGGTGCGCGGCCTGGAGGGCGGATTGGGCTTGCGGCGCCTGGCCGACCTTGGCCGCGACCCGCGCCGCCTCGAGGGACGAGATCCCCGTGTCGAGCGGGGTCTCCAGTGAAGTAAAGAGGGCCGCGGAGGACTCTAGCTGCTCGAGCGC
>JBCDKB010000680.1:0-3698 GCA_038747035.1 Acidobacteriota bacterium
GACGATCGGCCCCGGCATCTTCGGCCTGCTCGGCCCGAACGGCGCCGGCAAGTCGACCCTGATGCGTTGCCTGGCGACGCTCCAGGACGCCGACTCGGGCACCGTGCGCCTCGGCGACCTCGACCCGTCCCGCGACCGCCGGGCGCTCCGGCGACAGCTCGGCTACCTACCCCAAGATTTCGGACTCGACCCGTCGGCGACGGCTGAACGCCTACTCGACCACCTCGCCGAGCTCAAGGGCCTCACCGACCGGCGTCGACGCCGCCGGGCCGTCGACGCCATGCTCGAACGCGTCCACCTCGAAGACCACCGCCACCGCAAGCTCGGCACCTTTTCCGGCGGCATGAAGCAACGGTTCGGTATCGCCCAAGCCCTCATCGGCGCCCCGACGCTGCTGATCGTCGACGAGCCGACCACCGGCCTCGACCCGGAAGAAAGGCGCCGCTTCTTTAACACTCTCGCCGACCTCGCCGAGCGCATGATCGTGATCCTCTCGACCCACCTCGTGGACGACGTCACCGAGCTCTGCGACCGCATGGCGGTCCTACAAGCCGGTCGCCTTCGCTTCCTCGGCTCCCCCGCCGACGCCCTCGACGGCCTGCGCGGACGGACCTGGACCGTCGACGCGGCGCCGGAAGCCCTTGAAGGTCGGGACGACCTCACGGTCCTGCGCCACCGTCGGTTCCTCGGCGCCATCCGCACCCACGTGCTCGCCGACCGGCGGCCGGGTCCCGACTTCGAGGCCGCGCCGCCCGAGCTCGAGGACGCCTACTTCGCCATCCTCTCGGACGCCAAACCCGACGCCGACCGCGGGTCGGAGACGCGGGGGGAGGCGGCATGAACGCCTGGCGACTCTTCCGGTACGACCTCCGCCGGGGCCTCGTCCGACCGAGCTTTTGGCTGCTTTTTGTGCTCTTCGCGGCCCTCGGCTTCGGCGCCGTCCAGGCCTTCGCCGGCGTCTTCGACGGCTTCCGTCTCATGGTCTCCCTCGGCGGCGACACCCTCAAGGTCGATTCCGCCTTCTTTATCTCGATCGCGGTCCGCCTGCTCACGTCCCTGGGCCTGCCGCTCACCGCCGCGTTCTTCATTGCGGCCCTGCACCGGGAAACGACGGACGGTTCCGGACCTCTCCTATGGACCACCCCGCTCGGCAAGTGGAGCTATTGGTGGGGACGCAGCTCGGCGGCGCTGGCGCTCAACGTGATCTTGCTGAGCAGCGCGTGCGTCGGCATCTGGCTGGGAGTCGCCATGCCGTGGATCGACGCGACTTTGGTCGGTGAGGGGCGCTTGAGCTTCTACGCCCAGCCGTTCGCGATCTCCGTCGTCCGTCGCACCCTGCTGGCGGGGGCCCTGGTCGCCCTGGCGGTGGTGCTCACCCGTTCCGCCGTCGCCGGCTACCTCGCCATCGTGGGCCTGATCGGCATCAGGAGAGCCGTACAGCCCTTGATTGCCGACCTGGACAACCGCAGCTTCGCGGCGATGGTCGATTCGTCGGGCGGCGTGGCGGCGGACTTGGTGACCCGCACCTGGTCCACGGCGGAGAAGAACTCGCAGCTTTTGCCCATCGACGGCCTGGTCGCCGCCAATCTCGCCCTGTGGCTCGGCGTCGCCGTGGCGATGTGGGCCCTCGCCGGCGTCCTTTTCCGCCCCGAAGGCCAAGCCCTCGCGCCGGCGCCGGGCTGGACGCGGCGGCTCGCGGGGGCCGCCACCGCGCTGGTCAGCCGCGGACTTCTTCGACCGCTCGGGGCGCCGGTGGGTCGCCTGCCGCTGTGGGTGAAGACGACACTCGGCGGCTATCGGGCGGTGCTCACGCATCCGATGTTCGCGGTCACGGTCCTTTTTGGCCTCGCCTCGGTGGCGACGGCGGCGCAGTCCGTCACGATGATGTTCGGCACGCCGACCTGGCCCGTGACCTACGCCGTCCTGCAAATCATCGGCGCCGTCTTCGAGCCCTTCGCCGTCGGCGTGACGATCTTTTTCGCCGGCCACCTGATGTGGCGCCAGCGGGACCTCGGCCTCAAGCCGCTGGTGGACGCGACCCCCCACGGGCCGGCCCTGCCGGTGGTGACCACCGTGCTGTCGATGGTCGGCGTGCTTTTGACCTTGCAGGCCATGCTCGGGGCCGCCGGCGTGCTCTACCAGCGCCACCAGGACCACACCCGCCACGAGTGGGCGACCTATGGCCTCGACCTGTTCGCACTCCGCATGGCGGATCTGGTGCCGGTGCTCGTGCTCACGGTCTTCCTCCAGCTGCTCATCGACCGCAAGGCCTTGGCCTACCTCGCTTCCGCCGCCGCGTATCTGGCGGTGCGCTTCTCCCCCATCGTCGGCCTTGACCACGTGCTGCTCCGTTACGGCAAGGACCCCGGCTACACCTTCTCGGAGGTGAACGGCATCGCCGACTTTCTGCCGGGTTGGATCATCGTGAAGAGCTACTGGTTCGGCGTCGCGGGACTGCTGATGGTGGCGGCCGTTCTCCTGTGGCCGCGGGGCACCGAGACCGACCGCGTCAGCCGACGGCGGCGGGCCGCCCGACGCTGGTCGCCCTCGATGCGCGCCGCGGCCGCGGCCGCCGGCGCCGGCGTCCTCGGTTTCGGCGGCCTGACGGTCTACAACGTCCACGCCCTGAACGGCTATCGGAGTCCGGCCCGGGCCGAAGCCGAGCAGGTCCGCATCGAAGAGCAGGTGCGGCCGTGGCTTGAGCGTCCCCAACCGCGCATCACGGCGGCCCGCTATACCGTCGATCTTTTTCCGCAGGAGAGGCGGGCCGAGGTGCGGGGCTCTTTGCAACTCCACAACCCCCACGACGCGCCCATCGACGCCGTGCTGGTGCGGGTGCCCCGCGGGCTCGAGCTGGTCGATATCGAGCTCGGCGGCACGCGGGCCCGATCGCTCGAGCCGCTGGCGGGGGCCTACCGCCGCCTTGACCTCGAAACCCCGATCGCCGCCGGCGCGAGCGTCGAGGCCACCTACTACGGTCGCAGGGACCAGCGCGGCTTCGCCAACCGCCAGCGGGGCGGCGGCGTCTTGGATAACGGGACTTTCCTTTACGAATCGTCGATCGACCTCGGCGTCGGCTACCAACCGTCGGATGAGCTCAGCGATCCCCAGCGTCGCCGACGCTTCAGTCTCCCTGAGCGGCCGCCTCTACCGGCCCGTGACGCCGCTGGAGTCAGAACTCGGAGCCTGACCGTGGACGCCGACGCGATCCCCTTCGAAGTTCACGTCACCACCGACGCCGACCAGATCGCTTTGGCCCCGGGGGACCTCGTCGGCACCCGCGAGGCGGACGGGCGGAAGACTTTCTCCTACCGTTCGGCGGTCCCGATCCAGCACCTGTGGGGGGTGGTCTCGGGCCGCTACACGGTCACCACGGATCGCTGGAAAGATATCGAGCTGGAGATCTACCACCAGCCGGAGCACGACGCCAATCTCGACGCGATGATGCGCGGCATGAAGCGCAGCCTCGACTACCTGACGTCGACCTTCGGCGACTACCCCCACCGCGCCCTGCGCATCGTGGAATTTCCTCGCTACTCGACATTTGCCATGTCGCTGCCGGGTCTGATTCCGTACTCAGAAAGCATCGGATTCATCGCCCGCAAGCGCTCCTCGGACGATATCGACTACCCGTTCTACGTCACCGCCCATGAAGTGGCGCACCAGTGGTTCCCCCACCGGGCGAGTCCGGCGCGGGC
>JBCDKB010000681.1:0-3670 GCA_038747035.1 Acidobacteriota bacterium
ACCAGAAACTGGAGGCGGCCCGCGAGCAGCGGCGCCTCCGCCGCCAAGGTTCCACCCTTACTGAAAAATCTGATCTGGTACTGCCACCCTCGTCCGTAACGCATCAACCGCAAGAGTCGCTTTCCCGCTGAACCAATACAAGCCCAGACAATCCTCACCCAACACCCAGGAGGTCACCATGAGTGCCAACGTCGATATTCTGAACCCCGACCAGCCCAAACGAATCCTGATGATCGTCGCTAACCCCGGAATTAACCCGCGCACGGGCTGGCCCGTCGGCTTCTGGTGGAGCGAGCTGACCCACCCCTACTTGGAGTTCATCGAGCGAGGTTATGAAGTCGAGGTCGCCAGCCCCCGGGGCGGTGACCTCCAGGCCGACGGCTGGAGCGACCCCCGGGACGAAAGCGGCTATTCCGCCGATGACTTCGTGAGTCTCGGCTTCCTCAGCTCGCCGCATCACGCCGGGCTTCTCCGGGACACCCGGCCCGTCGCCGAGGTCGGCTTCGAGTCCTTCGACGCGATCTTCGTCGTGGGCGGCCAGTCACCGATGGTGACCATGTTCGACGACGGCGACCTCCACACCTTCCTCGCCGGGGCCTACGCCGCCGGCAAGGTCCTTGCCTGCGTCTGCCACGCCACCTGCACCCTGCTGAAGACGCGCTTGGGAACCGGCGAGCTCTTGGTCCACGGCAAAACCTGGACCGGGTTCGCCAATAGCGAGGAGCAATCCGCGGACGCCTTTGTCGGCCAAAAGATCCAGCCGTTTTGGATCGAGGACGAGGCCAGAAAACTCGACGGCACGCGATTCATCGTGCATAGCGCCTTCAAGCCCCACGCCGTTCGCGACGGGCGCCTCGTCACGGGCCAGCAGCAGTACTCCGGCAGAGCCGCGGCCCAGCTGGTGATCGAAGCGCTCGGAATCTGATCCACCGCTAGCCCGCGATATTGCGAACCTTCTTCGGCCACGGGTCGGGGAAGGTTCTGCCTTTTTCCCAGCGCGCGATCTCGTCCTCAGTGAGGAAGCACGACCTGAGCGCTTCGGTGAAGCGATCGACCTGACTTTGGTCTCCGATGACCGTCAAGTCGCAGCGGCGGTCGCCGAATCGACCCGATTTCTCCGCCAGCATCTCCTTGAGCTGCTGTCTTTCCGATTCCGAAATATCGCTCTTCTCATCTTCCACGAGGCCCGACCGCCAGTAGCCCACCATCTCGAGGCTGATGCTGCCGGCGGCCTGGTTCCACAGCAGCGAGAGCTTGCTCCGGCTCGCCAGCCAGAAAAATCCTTTGCTGCGGTAGATCCTCTGGTCGAGATACCGGTGGCAGGTATCCCAGAGCCTCTGCGGATGGAACGGACGGTCGTCCTTGATGACTCTTGTCGCAAGATCGTAGGGGCGATCATCATTCTCTTCCGCTTCCAGCGCCGGCTTCAGCTCCTCGACGAGATCAGCGACCTTGGAGTAATCGTAGGGCTGGAGCTCGAGCAAGTAGTCGATCGAAAGCCTGCCGTAGATCACCGAAAGGACCGTCACAAAAGGATTGATCGACTGGATGAAACCGGCGACCTCCCGAAGCTTCTGCTCTTTGATGCGATCCGCCTTGGTCAAGATCAGGTGGTTGCAAAACATGATTTGCTCCACCAGAAGGTTCTCCGTGCCCCGCCGGCCTTGCGCCATATTGTTCTGCATCCTCGGCACGAGGGTCTCGCCGTACTCGTAGTCATGGGCCAGCATCAGGCTGTCAACCAGAACGAAAACCCCTTTCAGGTCGACCTCCCCGTGCTCATTGAAGTATTCGACGAGCGGCAGGGGATGGCAGCCCCCGGAGGTTTCGATGATCACGAGCTCCGGCGCATGGCGGGACAGCAATTCTTCGAGTGCGGCGTCGAGCTTTGCGATGCCCTGCTTGCTGCCGAGCACGCACGAGTGGATGGATCTGAGAACTCCGGTATTTTCTTCAACGGCTCGCGTATTTCCGATCAGCTCGCCGTCGATATCGAGCTCGCTCATATCGTTGACGATGGCACACGTCGCCAGGTTTCTTTGCTTGGCTTGGGCCAACAGGTTTCTAAAGAGCGTGGTCTTACCGGAGCCGAGGAATCCGTTGAGGATAACTACAGAAGCCCTCGTCGAAGCTCCGGTCGATCCCAGTTCATGTGGGCTAGTCACTGGTTTTTCCTATGTTGAGATTTCAGACCGACGTGGTCGGCATCGGCTTGACGACGAAGCTCGGCCCCGAGGGCCGGTCGTCCACGTCCGCCCCGCTGGGGCCCTTGCGACTGGAGCCGCCTCGGGAAAGAAGCCGAAGAAGCTAGTAAACGCCGTTGCCATTGCGGATCTTGCCGCCGTTGAGGAGCGCGTAGAGCCTCATCGCCCCATCCATCGCCTGGATGGAGTCCCAGTGTTCAACAATCAATCCGTCCTGGAGCCGCCACGTATCGGTGATGTTAAAACCCTTCCTGTCGTTGCCGCGGTGGGCGCTCTTCAGGGTCGCGTGCGAGTGGAAAACGACGTGATCGCCGTCGGCCAGTATGCGCTTGACGTCGTAGCAATAATCAGGGAATTTCTTGGTGAAATCCCTAAGCAGCGCCGCAAGGCCCTCGATACCGTCTGCGATATTGCGGTTATGCTGGAGGTAGGAGCCATTCGAGTACTTTTCCAGCACCACGTCGAAATCGTGGTCGTTCATAACCTTTTGAACGAAATCAGAGATGATTTCTACATTCGCAAGCTCGTCCGGAGTCCAGTGGCTCCTTTTCAGCGCGCCGAAGTCAATTTTGATCGTTTCCATGGCCGGGGTCTCCATATTGGTTATGGCCATGGCAACAATAGCCCCTCCGGCCCTATTCCGCATCGGAATCTCGAACCCAGCATTCTCCAAGCAGCCGCTATCTCATTGGATGCTGAGACTTTCAACGCGACCATCGGGCACCGTCACGCCAGAGAGAAAAGAGGTCGGACTGAACCCGGGGAAGCACTCCGCGCGAAGCGGCCACACCCGAGGACCGCCAACCCGGTGAAACTGATACGGCGCAGCTTGCAAGCTGAGGCGACCCAGTCCCCGAATCGCCAGGAAGATGTCGTTCGGCTGGCGCTCCACAGTGGAGGGCGCAACAGAGGGGGCGTCTCACCTCGGCGTGCGTGACCTCCTGACTGCGTCTACCGGCCCCCCGTCCCTCGAGTGTCTTCTCGAATTTTCTCCCGAAAGGAAAACAGACCATGCCTGGACCGAACCAGAAGAAGCCCACAGCCAAGCCCGAAATCCCCGCCGCCCCGCCGGCGCCGGAACGACAGCTTGAAGAAGCTCTCTTGGAGTACTCGGAGACCGCCAACGCCGCGTCGAATGCGGTCGCGAGCGAGGCCTCTCGGGTGGGCCGGGTGATGGAGAATATGACGATAGGAGACTGAGCGGCGCGGCGGGGGTTGGGGGACGTTGAATCATCGGCGACCGCCCAAGGGCGCTGATCTCCGAGCACCTCAGCAGCTCTTCGCTTCAACGGTATCCCCCGGCTTCGCCGACGGGGCCCTCCAGTCCCCGACCTCTTAGCCCCTAGTCGCCCCCACTGGACCACGCGCGCACCAGCTCGCGGACGTACGTCCCCGACTCGGTGAGGTCGGAGGCTCCCCAGCCGCCGGTCGGAGAGGCCCCGGGCTTCACGACCGCGGCGCCTTCG
>JBCDKB010000682.1:0-3619 GCA_038747035.1 Acidobacteriota bacterium
ACACAGCCGGCATCTGCTGCTCGTCCGTGCTCACCCCGGCGTCCCGCTCCCTGCGGCCTCGCGACCATCAGCTCGCGCGCCTCAGCATGTTCGTCGACGCCGCGCGCTCTTCGGACCCCGTGTCCTCTTGCTTTGGTGTCTTCGTGCACGGTGCTTGGGCTTCCGTCCCGGTTCCCGCTGCCCTGCTGTTCGAGCCCACCGCAGTCTCGATTTCGGTGCTGGAGCTTATCGCCGTTGGGATCGGCCTGCTCGTCGCGCACCACAACATCGGCTCGCTCCCGCTGCTGCTGTCGACGGACTCGCTCGCTACCTTCGCTGTCCTCCGTCGCTCGGCACACCAGCCCACCATGCAACGCGCGCACGCCTGGCTCCTCGGCCTAGATGTCTTTCAGCGTGCCGTCGACCATCATCTTGTCGTTTCGCATGTTTTTGGCGCCGGCAACCCTGGGGCCGACCTCGCATCGCGCAATCGTCCCTCAGCACTTCGACATCTCTGCGCGGCACTAGGCATTGCGTCCGTCGAGTGGTTCGTCCCTGCCGACGTCCACGTGGCGCTTGATCGCTTCGTTGCCGCGCACGTTGCCGCGCACGCCACCGCTGTCCAGCGTCCGCAGCCTTTCAACTTATGTGGGGATGGCCCGCCTGTCAGCCGTGATTACGATCCGCGGCTCGACCCGTCGAAACTGTGGCCCTTGCCAGTGACGTGCCCACCGCTCTCCGCTACGCGCCGGGCTACGTCGCCGAACGCGCCTTACTCGCCGACTCGCGTTTCTGCACCTCCGCCGGCTCCTCCAGCCACGCCTGCCGCTGAGGTGGAGGCGCTTCAAGATTCGAGCGCCTCAGGACTCGATCGCCTCAGGACTCGAGCGCCTCAGGACTCCGGATCTTCGGCGGTCTCAGGGGCTCGAGAAGACTCAGACGTCGACGCGGCGCTCGACGCCGCCGGAACGTCCCGCCGACGCTGGAGAAAGACGCTCGCGACGACGGCGGCGAGCAGCAGGAGCGTGGCGTTGATGCGGAATCTGAGGCGTCCGATTTCCGCCTCGAGCTCAAGGGTCCGCTGCCGGCTGGCGTCGAGCTCGCGCTTGAGCTGGCTCGCCGCCACCAGGCCGACGGCGGCGGTGTCGGTCGCGGTGACCGGTTCGGCGACGCCGAACGCGCGGCGGAAGCTCTCGTTGTCGATGAGGAAGTGCGGATTGCCGGGGCTTTGGCGGTCCGAGATCACGACGCGGACGCCGGCCAGCCTCTCGAGGATTTCGCGGTCATTGGTCACCGGCGGCGTGGGGGAGCTCACCTGGGGCGCGCCGCCCCGCAGCGAGACCTGCTGGCGCGACTGGGCGACGACCCGCGGGCCGTCGGGGCCGCGGTGGGTGACCAAGGTCTCGACCCAAAGCTGCCGCCCCTGGAGGGCTTCGGCGCCGAAGTCGAGGCGCGTGTTGAATCGTCCGTCGCTCAGGGGGAGTCCAGGCCGCTCGAGGGTCGGACCGATTTGGCGGCTCGTTTCAGGGTCGGCACTATCGAAAGCTCGAAATTGGAAGTCATAGTCACCGGGGACGCCGCCCGTGTCGACCCGCTGCTGGTCGAGCACCAGCTGGCCGCCGTACGGGAAAGCCGACGGCGACTGCGCCGAGGCGAGGTGGGGCGAGAAAAAGAGCATCGCCGCCAGGATGCCGGTCGACCGGAAGGCCTTAGCCCGCCGGGTCCGGCTCGCCGCCGCTTGGGGACCTACGCTCACCAGGACCACTTAGACCCCCTGCACGTCTTCGATGAAGGGGTAGGCGAGGGCGTGGCTGAGCACAAAGAACGCGTCTTCCAGGCGTCCCATATGGGTTGACGGGACCAGCAGCGGAATGTCGGCCAGTTCGCGGAGCCGCCCCTGTTCGCCGCTGGTCAGCCCGATTACCGAGCAGTCGAGCTCGCGCGCCGCCTCGACGGCCCGCAGCACGTTGGGGCTATTGCCGCTGCCGCTGATCACCACCAGCACGTCACCGGCGGCGGCGAAGCTGCGCAGCGGTTCGGCGAAGACCGTGTCGTAGCCTTCGTCGTTGGCGAAGGCGGTGGTGGTGGACACGGAGTCCGCGAGGTTGATCGCCCGGAAGCGTTTCGACTTGCCGTAGGAGCCGCATTTCACCAGGTCGACCACCAGATTAGACGCGACCGTCGAGCTGCCGCCGTTGCCCGCGGCGAAGATCGTGCCGCCGGCGTCTCGGACGGCGGCCAAATGACGGACAGCCTCGGCGATCCGGTCCCTGGGCAGCTCGGCGGTGATCCGCGTCAAGGCGCTGATGTAGTCGGTCAGGAAGCTCTCGAGCATGGCGTCAGCTCTTTCTCGGTGCGGACTTTCGTGAAATGAGGTGGCGGCGGCCGGCGGAGGGTGGACGGCGGGAAGCGGTGGCTCAGCCGCCCGGAGGCGGGGCGGCATCCCGCATCGCGGCCGGAACTATACCGCCGGGTCGGTCGGCGTGGATCAGGTCGAGCCAGCGATCGGCGCTCCGGGCCCAGCTGAAGCTGCGGGCCCACCGCAGGCCGGCGGCGGCGTATCGCTGGCGCCGGTCCCCGTCGTCGATGAGGGCGGTGACGGCGTCCGCCAGGGCGGACGCGTCATTCCACGGCACGAGCTGGCCCGTTTCGCCGTCTCGGACCGAATCTTTCAGGCCGGCGACACGTGAAGCCACCACCGGCGTGCCGCAGGCGTTCGCTTCGATGACGGTCATGCCCCAGCCCTCCTTCATCGAGGTCTGCACGACGAGGTCGGCGTCCTGCAGGAGCTTCACTTTCCGCCGGTCGTCGACGAAACCGAGAAAAGAGACCCGGTCGCCGAGTCGATGACCCCGGACCCGCTCTTCGAGCTCCGGGCGACTCGGGCCGTCGCCGGCGATCAGCAGCTGGAGCGTCGGGTGACTCTGCGCCCAGAGGCTCGCCGCATCGATGACCGTTTCCACGCACTTGTAGCGGCGGAGGCGGCCGATCCAAAGGACCGTCGGGGGGCGCGTGCGCTGGCCTTCCGCGGCGTCGGAACGATCCGGGGGATGGAAGAGGTCCGCATCGAGACCGTTATGGATGATGGCGATCTGCTCGGCGGGGACGCCGAGATCGGCCAGATCCTGGCGGGTGCTGGGCGAGACGGCGACGAAGGCGTCGCGCCGGTAGGCCCAGGGCATGGCGGAGGCTTCGAGCCACGCCGCGAGGTGGGACGCGCCGACGGGGAGCTCGCGGCGAAAGACCTCCTGGTGCACATGGTGGACGAGCACGATCTTGGGGACGCGGCTGTAGAGGGGACTGAAGAACGGAATGCCGTTCTCACTATCGACGATGACGTCGACGCGGCCCCGGAGGTGGGAGAGGTAGTGGGTTGCGGCGGCCGGAAAAACGCCGTAGCTCCGGCCGCGGCGGACGATATCCACCCCGTCCAGTCGGCGGCCGGCGGCGAGGCCCGGAGCCGCCCCGGCGAGCCAGCACACCCGGTGTCCGGCCATGGCCCAGCGCCGTGCGACGGCGTGCAAATAGCCCTCGGCGCCCCCGGCTTGGGGGTGTTCGGGATCACGCCAGTTGAGGATCAGAATGCGCACATCGAACTCGGCCACGGGAATGGGGGGGCCCGATGCTGCCATGAATCTAG
>JBCDKB010000683.1:0-3587 GCA_038747035.1 Acidobacteriota bacterium
CGGCGCTACCGCGACGCTGGCTAAAACGGGTTGACGGCCTGCGTTCAGCCCCATCCGGAGTAGCGGCGGGGCTTGTCCCCGCCTCAGCGAGGCGGAGCCGAGCTTCTTCGGCGGTAAATCTGTGGCTTCTTGGCGTCGGTGGAAACCTTTGCTCGGTGGGGCGACGCTCTGCGATCGCGGGCCGGGACAAGCCCGGCCCCTACGCCGGAAGCTGCGTTCTGCTCGAACCTCACAGCCACCCGCCGACGAACTTCCCGTGTCTCTCGACCACATGAACGACGGTGCAACGCCGCTCAGCTTGTAGCAAGGCCGCTCCTGCTTCTCTCCGGGGTAGTGGCGGGGCTTGTCCCCGCCTCAGCGAGGCGAAGCCGAGCTTCTGAGCGCGACGGCGGAAGATCATCCTGCGCGTTGACCTCGCCCAAGAATGCAGCTTCGACGCTTCGAGGCGGGCCGGGCAGGCCCGGCCCCAACCCCGGAGGGAGTGATTTCGCCACGGGCAGAGCCACGGCGCCTGCCCTGCGCTCTAGACGTTCGAGTAACTCTGGAACTCGAATTCCACCTGGCCGGCGCGCAGACGGTCGCCGTGGCGCAGGCGCTTGGCGGAGGTCCGGCGGCCGTTGATATAGCTGCCGTTGGTCGACTCAAGGTCCACAAAAAAGTAGACGTCACCTTGCGGCACGACCCGGAAGTGCTGGGACGAGAGCGCCGGATCCGGCACGCCGAGGGTGTTCTTATGCTGGTCGCGGCCGACGCCGAACGCCTTGCTATCGTCCAGCATGAAGGTCCGCGGCGCTTCGCCGAGTCGACGCATGAGCAGGACGCCGTGATTCGACAGCACCCGCGTGTGCTCCAGGCGCTCATCGAGCGTCATCTGCTGAAAAACCGCCGTGTCCACCGTCACCTCCGGCGCCTCCATCGGCTCGGCGACCGGCACCTTGGCGAGGTCGAGACGGATCATGCCGGCTTCGGCCTCATCCGCCGCCTGCTCGGCGAGGTGCTGGTCATCGTCGGCGACGATCGGCTCCGTCGGGTCGCGACGGCGCGAGGCGAAGGCCACGAGGCCCGCGATCGCCGCCAAGGCCGCCCACAGCCACCACTGCTGCCAGAAAGGCGTCGCCGAAGCCGGCGCGGAGGCCGGGCCGCGGGCCGCGCCCGGCGCCGCGGCGGGCGCTCCGGACGCGGCGGCGGCGGAAGGCGGAGTTCCCGGAGGGCCAGCCGTTGATGCGGCGGCTCCGGTCCAGTCGGGGGAAGTCCCGGCGGCCGAACCGGAGGACGATCCGGCGGAGGCTAACGCTCGGCGGGACGGAGAGCTGGCGGCGGCCGCCACCGCCTCCTGCATGGAGCGGACTTCGCCGACCACGGCCGCGTCCTCGGCCGTCGAGAGCGGCCCGAGATACGCGCCGTCCGACACCAAGGCGAGGCGCCGAAGGGCCTTCTCAGCCACCGAAGCGCCGGTCCCCAAGGTCACGAGCCGCACGTTCTGCGCCTCGCACCGCCGAGCAATATCATCGACGAGCACGGCTGAGTTTTCGTCCCGGCCGTCGGTCACCAAGACCACGACACCGCCGTCCGGCAGCTCGCGGGTGGCGACGAAAAGGGCGTCGTTCAAGAGGGTGAAGTTCCCCTGGAGGGTCAGATCATCCAAAGCCGACGCCACCTCCGCCGGCGAAGCGCCGGGACCCGCGAGCCAGCGCGGCTCATCGTCGAAGGTGAGCAGCGCCGTCGGCGTTTGGGCGTCCAGGCCGTCGAGCACGGCCCGCAGCCGCGATCGGGTTTCCTCCAGGGCGGACGGCGCCAGAGACCGACTGGTATCGACGGCGACGACCACCGGGGTCTCTGCCGAGCCGGGCTCCGGGAAGACAACCGCGGAGGCCAAGACGGTCAGAGTCACCACAACGGCGCGGGCGAGGTTTCTGGATCTGCGTCTCGGTCGGGGGGCGTCACTCACCATGTCAATCATTCGGTCTCCTCGGATTCCACAACTCGTCTTGTATGGCGAACGTCCCCGGGCGCTCACAATAAACACCATTCTATGGCCGCTCAAAATTCTAAGGCCGACAAGAGCCCACCCGTCGTCGACCCGGGGTGAATGGCGCGGCTGAGGGCCACAATCGCGCCAGAGCGCAGCGCCCTGCCCAACGGACCGTCCAGCCTTGGGATATGGTCGTTGCCTTATGTCTTCTTCTGAATCCTCTTCCCCTGATACCTCAACGTCCGCCGGCCACGGAGAAGCCGGCGACGTCGGTGCGGCCGAAGGCGTCGAGTCGGAAAGCGCCGAACCCGAGAGTCCCGAGTCCATCGACGGGGACCTCACCGAAGAGCCCCGCCACAGCCTGTGGTTCGACCTGCGCCGGGCCGTCTCCGGCGACCACAACGCCGACTACACCGCCGGCCCCATCGGCCGCTCGGTGCTGCTGCTCGCCGTCCCGATGGTGCTCGAGACCATCATGGAGTCGATTTTCGCGGTCGTCGACGTCTTTTTCGTCGCCAAGCTCGGCTCGGTGGCGGTGACCACCGTCGGCTTGACGGAATCGATGATGGCGATCGTTTACACCGTCGCCGTCGGCCTGTCGATCGGCGTCACCGCCATGGTCGCCCGGCGCACCGGCGAAAAAGACCCCGACGGCGCCGCCCGGACGGCCGTGCAAGCGGTGGCCCTCGGCTTCGGGGTCGCCGGCTTCATCGGCCTGATCGGCGCCGTCGCGGCGCCGGACCTGCTGCGCTTGATGGGCGCCGACGAAGACGTGGTCGCCATGGGCACGCCCTATACGCGCATCATGCTCACCTTGAACTTCACGGTGACGCTGCTCTTTCTGATCAACGCCATCTACCGCGGCGCCGGCGACGCCGCCATCGCCATGCGCGTCCTGTGGTTGGCCAATGGCATCAATATCGTGCTGGATCCGATGCTGATCTTCGGCATCGGACCTTTCCCCGAGCTCGGCGTCACGGGCGCCGCGGTGGCGACCTGCATCGGCCGCGGCACCGCCGTCGCCGTGCAGCTCTGGCTGCTCTTCCGAGGCACCGGACGCATCAATATCGAACGACGGCACGTGCGCATCGAGCCCCAGCGCATGCTGCGGCTGGTGCGCCTTTCCGGCACGGCGACCTTCCAGTTCTTTATCTCCACCGCCAGCTGGATCGGCCTGATCCGCATCCTGGCGACCTTCGGCAGCGACGTGCTCGCCGGCTACACGATCGCCATTCGCGTGGTGATCTTCGCGCTCTTCCCGTCCTGGGGACTGTCGAATGCCGCCGCCACCATGGTCGGCCAGGCCCTGGGGGCGGGCAAGCCGGAGCGGGCCGAGAAGGCCGTGTGGATGACGTGCTTCTACAACATGTTCTTCCTCGGCGGCACCGGGGTGCTTTTCTTTGTCTTTGCGCCCCAAATCGTCTCGATCTTCACCACCGACCCGGAGCCGGCGAAGTGGGCCATCCTCTGCCTGCGCATCGTCGCCGTGGGTTTCCCTTTCTACGCCTACGGCATGGTCATCACCCAGAGCTTCAACGGCGCCGGCGACACCTGGACGCCGACCTACCTGAATCTCTTCTGCTTCTGGCTCTTTGAGCTGCCCTTCGGCTACTTC
>JBCDKB010000684.1:0-3566 GCA_038747035.1 Acidobacteriota bacterium
CGGTGGCGTCGGGCCCACGCACGACGACGTCACCATGCGCGCCGTGGCCCAAGCCTTTGGTCGTGAAATTGTGCTGGATCCGAGCCTCGTGGATCTTTTGGAGCGCTATTTCAAAGATCGCCTCACCGATGACCATCTCCGCATGGCGCGTGTTCCCGAGGGCGCCGAGATGGTGACCGCTCCGGGCGTGCGGTGGCCGACGGTTCTCATGGGCAACGTCTTTATCCTTCCGGGGCTGCCCGAAGTCTTCGTCATGAAGATGCCGACGTTGCGGCACCGCATAGGCGCCCACCGTCCTTTCCTCAGCCGCGCCGTGGCGACTCGGTCCGACGAGGCGGAGCTCGCGTCGCTCCTCGACGAGCTCGATGCCCGTTTTCCCGAGGTGTCGATCGGTAGCTATCCGAGGTGGGGCGACGGGCCGGTGAAAGTCAAGATCACTTTCGACGGCCGCGATCCGGAGGCGGTGGACCGGGCGATTGAAGCGCTCCGCCAAGGCCTGGCGGCTGACCAGATCGTGGAGGAGGAGTGCGAATGAACTTCCCGCAGCACCTGCCGATCTTTCCCTTGACCGGAAGCCTGTTGCTGCCCGAGGGCCTGCTTCCGCTGCACATCTTCGAGCCTCGGTATCGGAATTTGGTCGAAGACGTCCTGGCGAGCCATCAGTTCATGGGAATGGTCCAGCCCCGAGTGCCGACCCCCGCCGACATGCGGGGGCTCGGGGAAGACGTCGAGGGGCCTCCGGCGCTCTATGAAATCGGCTGCGTTGGCCAGATCGAGCAGCACCAGAGCTTGCCTTTTGGTCGCTTTCTCGTTGTGCTGCGCGGAGTCTGTCGTTTCAAGACGGTCGAAGAGCTGCCGCCCGAACGGGGCTATCGCCGGGTCGTCCCGGACTACGCGCCCTTCGCCGGCGACTTGGAAGATCAGGACGGGGATCTGGAAGTCGGGTCGCTCATTGAAGCGTTGGAGCGCTTTAGCCAGCTGCGGGGAGTCGAGGTCGAGCTCGACCGCCTCGCTGAAGTTCCGCCGGTGGCTCTGCTCAACGGCCTGGCCATGAGCCTACCGCTCGCGCCGGCAGAAAAGCAGGCCCTCCTCGAGGCGGAAGACGTCGGCACTCGACACGCGATGTTGCTGACGCTGCTGGAGATGGGCCTGGCATCCGACGAAGACGGTGGGCTGACGCACTAGCCCACGGGCTCTCGGCCGTGACTCGCGGTCGACGGGGTGAGATAGGCAGTCCGGTACCCGGGATCGGCTGCTTTGTGACACTCTCCTGACACTATAAGTCTTTCGTGACAGAGAGCCGCCAATTCTGACAACCACCTGCTCAGGGGCGGCGAAATAATCACCAGACGGGAGCGCGCCCAAGGCCGCAAACCCGGAGGAGACGCCGTGCCCATAGAAGCCCTCATCATCGACGACGAGCCTCTCGCCCGCGAAAAAGTCCGCGGATTTCTCGAGAACGAAAGCGACATCACGATCGTGGCGGAATGCCGCGACGGGAAAGAGGCCCTGGAGGCCCTCGAAGAGCATCGCCCCCAGCTCGTCTTCCTCGACGTGCAAATGCCGGAGATGGATGGCTTTGAGGTGCTGTCCAACGTCGAGCCCGAGCACCTGCCGACGGTCATCTTCACCACGGCCTATGATCAATACGCCCTCAAAGCCTTCGATGTCCACGCCGTCGATTATTTGTTGAAGCCTTTTGATCGAGAGCGTTTCCAGCAAGCCGTGGCCCGGGCCCGTTCTGAGGTCGAAAGGCGGGAGCTCGGGGATATGCGCGGCCATATCCAAGCGCTGCTTGAGCACGTCTCTGAGCGTCGTCCCAAGCCGCCGCAGCGGCTGGTGATCAAGTCGTCGGGGCGCGTGGTCTTCCTCAAGGTCGATGACATCGACTGGATCGATGCCGCCGGCAACTACGTGAAGCTCCACGCGGGCGGTGAAAGCCATTTGCTCCGCGAAACGATGAGCCGTTTGGAAGACCGGCTCGACAGCTCGAAGTTCATTCGCATCCATCGCTCCACCATTGTCAACATCGAGTGCATCAAGGAACTGCAGCAGCAGTTCCACGGCGACTACCTCGTCGTGCTCAAGAGCGGCCAGCGGCTGACGCTTTCTCGGAGCTACCGAGAGAAGATCCAGCTCATGCTTGACAGCTCGCTCTAGCGACTAGACGAGCTCCAGACAAGCACTCAGACTCGCCAGCCTGCCCAGGAGACTGATCCCAACGCCATGACCGCCCTCCTTTCTTCCCCTGATATCCAGCGCGCCGCCGCTGATGCGGACGACCGAGACCGCAAGCTCGAGCACATCGAGCTGTCGCTGGATCGGCGAATCCAGCTCGACGCCCGATTCTTCGACGCGCTCGCCTTCGAGCACGACGCGCTGCCCGATGTTGATCTCGCCTCGGTCGACCTGAGCTGCGAGTTCCTGGGCAAGCCCCTGCGTTCTCCGCTGCTCGTGTCGTGCATGACCGGCGGTACGGGCGATGCGATGGCTATCAATCGACGCCTGGCGGAGGCCGCCGAGCATTGCGGTATCGCCGTCGGTGTCGGCTCGCAGCGCAAGGCCATCGAGCAGCCTGATACGGCCTCGACCTTCGAGGTCCGGCAGGCGGCCCCGACGGCGCCGCTCCTCGCCAACCTCGGAGCCGTCCAGCTGAACTACGGTTTTGGGGTCGCCGAGTGCCGTCGCGCTGTCGACATGATCGGCGCCGACGCGCTGGCTCTACACCTGAATCCGCTGCAGGAAGCGATTCAGCCGGAAGGCCAAGGGGATTTTCGAGGTCTCGTTCCTAAGATCGGCCATCTGGTCGAAGAACTCGAAGTGCCGGTGGTCGTCAAAGAAGTCGGCTGTGGCATCTCCGGCCGCACGGGAGCGCAGCTTTACGACATGGGCGTCCGGTATTTCGACGCGGCCGGCCTCGGCGGAACGTCCTGGGCGCGCATCGAGGCCGCCCGGGCCCAGGATCGCGACCTCGGAGAGTTCTTTGCGGATTGGGGTGTTCCTACACCCGTATCCATCCAGCAACTGGCGGCCGTCGGAGACGACGTTTTTGTGATCGGTTCCGGAGGCATCCGCAGCGGGGTCGACGCCGCGAAAGCGATCGCGCTCGGCGCTGGCCTCGTCGGCATGGCGCAGCCTTTCTTGCCTGGGGCCATGCAGTCGACCGAAGCCGTGATCGAGGCCATCGAACGCACCGAGCGGGAACTGCGGATCGCGATGTTCTGTGCGGGCGCCCAGAATCTCGAGGCCCTGCGCGATGTCTTACTCAAGCCGAAGGCCCTCGACGTCGGCGCCCTTCTCGCAGGGCGGCCCTGACTGACGCCCCTCGATGGACGTGCCCATGGACCGGCTCTGCGTTCAGACTCTCCTCCGACACCTAACTTCGTAGCTCCAGACCGTCGATACCTTTCAACAGAGATCCCCGCCGACCGATTGCCCGATCCCATCCCACCCTCCCGCACCCACTGCGATGTGAATGATCTTTCCCCGGAGCCTGACGTGACGCCGATTTCCGCAGCTGCCGTTCGCACCATGAGCCTGGTCGAGCCTCCGACCGAAGAAGAAAC
>JBCDKB010000685.1:0-3551 GCA_038747035.1 Acidobacteriota bacterium
CAAGCGTCCAGGTCATCGGCAGGCCGGCGTCGAAGGACTCGAGCAGCAGCATCGTTTCGGGGACAGCGCCGATCGACGCGGTGAAGTAGTCCATCGATCCCGCGAATGGGCCGCCGTCGCCGGTGATCGAAACGATGTCGAGCACAACCTGGCCGCCGCATGCCGCCGCCGGGTCGACGCGGAAGCGGATCGGAGAGCCGTCGGCGCTAGCGCCGGCGCCGAGGGTGCCGGGCACCGTCGAGCTCGACTCGAGCAGGGTGACCGGCGCCGAGCCGGCGCCGACCTGGAAGCTGGCGGCGACGCTCATCGTCGACGATGCGCACGACGCGTTGCGCAGCCGCGGCGTCAGCTGCCACAGCTCGCCCGGGTCGAGCACACCGTCGCCGTTGCCGTCGAGCGGCTCGAGGCTCGCGGGCGCCGCTTCCACGACCAGGGTCGGCTCGCAGAGGAAGTCTTCGATTTCGGGTCGGATATCGGCCATCAAGACGGCGCGGTTGCCGACGCCGGGGGACGCGCAGCCGCCGCAGTGGTGCATGGCGACGAGCTGGTCGTCGCTATCGCGGAAAACCGGAGCGCCGACGCTCGAACTCTCCGTATCGAGGGTGCCGAAGTAGCGCAGGGTCATGCCGTCGAGCACGACGTCGGCGCCGTCGCCGTGGGTGACCTCGAGGGGCCGGCCGTCGGCGTGCTGGGGAATGTAGATGCGCTCGCCGGAGACGGGCGCTGTGGACGCGGGGTCGCTCCAGCCCCAGTCGGTGGCCGGGTCGCCGTCGACGCGGTGCAAGCTGAAGTCGAGGTTCGACGGCGTCGGCTCGCACTGGTTGCCAAACGGCGACGACGCCACGGTCTCGAGGCAGCGGTAGCCGCGCCAGCCGTCGGCCACCGGCGCGCCGATGCCGCAGCCGTCGCGGTAGAAGCCGAAGACGAACTCCGCGTCTTGGCAGGCGGCCGTCGACGCCAGACAGCTCTCGGCGGTGAGCACGAGGTTGCGCGGCGAGACGTTGACGCCGCTGCACCAGAAGACCGAACCCCCCTCGGCCGTCAGCACGCCCGCGGTCGACAGCATGGCGGCGAATTTGTCGGTGTCGCCTTGATAGCACTGCGCGTCTTCGAAGTCTCCCGGGCCGCACAGGCTCTTCGACGGCGTCACCGCCGGCGAAGACGAAAAGACAGCTGAAAGTAAGTCCGCGTCGCCCACCGCTAGACGGTCGAGCACGACGGCTTCGCTTTCCAGCTTATTCGGTCGATGTCCGGCCCGCGGTCGGGCCAGCTCCCGCAGCTTGAGCTCAAGCACCAGGACGTCGCCGGGCACCGCGAGGCCCCAGAAAGACGATCCCCGGGCCGGGCCGCGGTCGGTAAGGACTTCGATCGTTCGCCCGGCGCCGTCAGAGACGGTCAACGTCTCGCCGGGGCGCAGCTGGAGGTGAGCGAAGTGCGGCTTGACGAATGACGCGCCCGGGCTCTCCAGCCGGTGGCGACGCTCCAGGCTCTTGGAGTCGCCGGCCAATTCCGAGGGCGACGGGCGGAGGCCCACCCACGCCGCGTCGACGACGGCGCCGACCTCGTGACGCGTCGCCGCGTTGGACTCGACGGCCGAGGTGGCCGGCGGATCGTGGGCCGTCGGATCAAGGGCGGGCCGGGCGGTCTCGGCGTCGATCCCGGGGGCGACCGCCCCCAGAACCACGGGAAGAAGAATCCACTGAATCAAGCGCATCGGTGACCTCGCTAAACGCCGCGAAGTTTAGCAGGCCAATGCGCTCGGCTCCGCTCTTAGTTGACGATCTCCGAGGTCCCGATCGGCACCGTTTCGGCGGGCTCCAGATCTTCATTGGCGACCGGTTGGTAAGCCATCGCTTCGGCGAGCCACTCCAGCCGCCGGGTAACCAGGCGCGCCGTCGCCGGGCGGGCGGACGGCAGCGGATCGATCAGGCTCTCGACCAGCTGATAGAGAGCCCGCGGCAGGTCGGGGATCGCTTCTTCCAAGGGACGGTTGCGGCCGGCCAGCGTGGTCGCCAGGCGCTCCGCGATCGAGTCGCCGGCGAAGGCGGGGCGGCCGGCTAGCATGTAGAAGATCACCGAACCGAGGGCGAAGAGATCGCCCAGCGGCGTGTGGGGCTCGCCCAGTAAACACTCCGGCGGCGCGTAGCCGGGCGTGCCGAAGACCCGGTTGCCCTGCTCGCAGTCGCGGGCTAGGCCGGCGAGGCCGAAGTCGGTGACTTTGATCGAACCGTCTCTGCCGAGCAGAATATTGGCCGGCTTGATGTCGCGGTGGACCCAGCCGCGGCCGTGGGCTTCCGCGAGGGCACCGGCGACGGCGACGGCGATGCGGATCGCCGCCTTCGCGCTGAGCGGCCCCGACTTGAGGCGCGAGTCGAGGCTCTCGCCTTCGACGAGCTCCATCACCAGGAAGGGCAGGTTGTCCGTCAGGCCGGCGTCGTAGACCTTGACGATGTGGGGATGGTCAAAATGGGCCAGCGCCGCGCCTTCGTGCTCCATCTCGGCGACGTTGGCCCAGCGGGCGGCGTCGATATTCGACCGGCCGAGCACCTTGATCGCCACCGGCCGCTGCAGTCGCGGGTCTTCTCCCCGCAGCACCACACCCATGGCGCCCTGGCCGATGACCTCCGTCGCCTGGTAACGGCCGACGGTGATCGGCGACGGCAGCGAGCCGAGCGTGAGGGCGTGGCGCAGGAGTGGGCCGTTTGACGGTTGACGCGGCGTTGACGCGCTCATCAGACGGCGTTCGAGTCGGGCGATCAGCTCTTCGTCGTGGCACGGCTTGGAAAGCACATCGTCGGCCCCGCGGCGCAGGGCGTCGACTCGGGTTTCCGGGGTCGCTCCGTCGGTCAAGAGGAGCTTCGGAGCCCCCGCCGTCGACGGCTCCCGCTCGAGCCAATCGAGCAGCTCCAGGTCCTCCGACGTGCCGGTGGGCAGGTCAAAAATGACGGCGGAAATCGAAGCCTGCTCCGCCAAGCGGCAGGCGGCGCTAACGCCGACGGCCGGCAGCACCCGATGGCCTGCGATTTCCAAAGTGCGCGCAATCTGTTCGGCATCGCCGGACGCGGCGCTGATTAAAAGAATACTGCTGGCTGAGGAGGGCGACGGGTGCGTGAGCCACGGGTGGCTCGGGGTTTCGTCCATGGGATTTTCTCGCGGTGAGGCACTACCCATTCTTCCTAGGCTAGGAAGAATTCCACGACAACATTGGGGGCCGGTTTGAAGAAGACTCGACAAAGTCGAGGTCCAAAAAAGAGTGTTATTCAAAAAAGCAATCGCCGTGCCAAATTCCTCTCGATACCCGCCAGTGACCCGGGGTAGAAGCAACCCTGGGCTCGGAAGAACGCCTGAGGCGGCTCTTGGAGTCGGCTCTCTGACGTCACCGCGACGTCGCTGCGCACCACGATGGCATGATCCGGGTCTCCAACATCTACGGGATGCGGACGACCGGCCATTGCCGAGTGGCTCGGCTTCGCCTCGCATGGCGGGGACAAGCCCCGCCACTACGCCGGAAAGAGGCTCAGATGAGAGACATTGACTCCTCCGGCGTAGGG
>JBCDKB010000686.1:0-3512 GCA_038747035.1 Acidobacteriota bacterium
CTGCCGCGCTTCGACCGGCAGCCCGTCTAAGTGGCGCTCAAGGTCGCGCGCCAGCTCGGTCGGCGTGCGGTAGCGGTGGCCGGCTTCCGGTCGCAGCGCCTTGAGCACGATGCTGTCGAGGTCGCCCGCCAGGCGACGGTTGAGCGCTTGGCGGGTAGTGCCCGTCAGCCGGGAGACTTCGTCGTCGCCCGGAGCCGTGTCTTCGAGCACGGCGTCGCTGGGGCGGCTCGGACGGGTGTCTTCGATGGCCTTGAGGAGCGCCTCGCGGGAGTGGCCGCTCTCGTGGTGCGGCAGGCGCCCGGCGAGCAGTCGGTAGAGGATGACGCCCAGGGAGTAGACGTCCGACGCGGTGGTGACTTCGGCGCCGCGGACCTGCTCCGGACTGGCGTAGTGCGGCGTCATCGGCGCTTGACCCGTCTGCGTGTGGGCGACGGTCATCGGAAAGGCGTCGGGGTCGAGGAGCTTGGCGATGCCGAAGTCCAGCAGCTTCGGTTCGCCGGCGTCGTTGACGAGGAGATTTGAAGGCTTCAGGTCTCGGTGGATAACCAGGCGGGAGTGGGCGTAGGCGACGGCGTCGCAGACTTTGATCATCAGGCGTACGCGTTCATCGACGCTGAGCCGCTGCTCGTCGCAGAACTGGTGGATCGGCCGCCCGTCGACGTGCTCCATCACTAGATAGGGCCGACCGTCCGCCGTAGTGCCGCCTTCATAGAGCGCGGCGATATGCGGATGCTCGAGCTGGGCGAGGATTTGGCGTTCAATGACGAATCGCTGGATCAGCTCGGGCACGTTGAAGCCGGTCCGGAGGACCTTGATCGCCACTTGGCGTTCAAATTGGTCGTCTTCGCGTTCAGCGAGCAGCACGACACCCATACCGCCGGCGCCGATCGGTTCGACGATGCGGTACGGGCCGAGTCGCTGGCCCGGTTCGACGCCCTCGGGACGCCTCGGCGCATCGACGACGGTGGCGTCGTCTTCGGTGCGCCGGATCCAGCGCTCCACTTCGCGCTGGAGCTCGGGATCGCCGAGGGTTTGTAGATAGGTTTTTCGCAGCGTCGGCTCAAGCTCAAGCACATTGAGCACGACGTTCGCGATGCGGCGTAGCCGGTCAGGTGTCATGTGGGGGCCCGATAACAGTCAGAAGAAAGAAAGAGTCCCGAATCTGGACAAGCGCTGAAAGTCTACCTTGGGACCGGCTGGCCTTGCCCACGTCGCGCTCCTCGCAGCGCCGGCTGAAGCTCGAGCACGTTGAGCACGACATTCGCGATACGGCCTCCATCGATCCGATTCGATTGGGGCCTCGCCAAGGCCACTTAGTCGGTTCCCGGTGTCGGTGCGTCCAAGAGGCCTAGCGCTTCAAGACCGTCCAGAGATTTAGAGATATCGATCTGCTTGTCGAGGAAGCCGGCTTCCCGGCCGACCGATAGTGCCCGCCGGTAGTGGGCTTCTGCTTCCCCGGGAGAGTTCATGGCCGCGGCGAGTTCGCCGCGGAGTCGGGCAAACCGAGTCGCGAACTCGGGAACAAACGAGTCTCCTAGGTTCAGCGCGAGCTCTTCAAGAACTTGCTCTCGCTTCCGGGCTTTTTTGAAGTCTGACTGGAGAGTTCGCAGCTCCAAGAGCGACAGCTGACTTTCAAATTCGGTGTTTATCTGGGCGCTTTCAGAGGCCTCGAGGATGAGTTCGAGTGCACCTGGGCAAGACTCTTCCGCGTCGCGGAGTGTCCGCTCGCTCACTTGGAGATCACAAACAATCTGTTCGTACCAGCGAGCCAGTCCATCAGCCCAAGGCGTCTCGGGATCCTCGGCCCGCTTGAGTGCCCCAAGAGCATCGAGGACGCCGTCTATTTGGCCTTGGGCGATCCGCAGTTCGCTGAGGATCAGCTGCGCCTTAATGGTCCTCCTACCCTGGGGGCCTACGGATTCCCGGGCCTTGTCGCGGCATTTCGTGGTCACCTCCTCAGAGTTCCCGTAGTCGCCGATCACACGGTAGAAAACGCCGAGGTTGCACCAGCCGATGGTCGCGACGTCGTTTTGGGCGCCGGTGCTTTGTACGATGCTCTCAAGCGCCTTCTTTGAGTTCGCAATCGCCTCCGAGTAGCGGCCCTGATTCCCAGCCATCGTCGCGAGGTTTAGGAAGGTCCCGGCGGTATTCTCATGGCTCGGGCCGTAGATCCGCTCGAATATCTCCGCGGACCTTTCAAGGGCTCCATAGGCGGCCTTAGCGTCTCCGCGATCGGCGTAGTAGCCGCCCAGATTATTGTGGGCAAAGGCACTCAGGTAGAGAAACCTCTCTGGCCCATCCTCGGCGAGCGCTATCGCCTCGAGGAGAGTCTCCTTGGCGGGGGCGTCTTCACCGTTGAGATCCAGGCACGCGCCGAGGCTCAGAAGGCTCTTGATGAGGTTTTCTCTCGCTTCCAGCGTCCCCAAGTCCCGCTCGATCTCAATCGAGCTGCGGTGAGACTCGATACAGACCTCGAAGTCCTGATTCACCTGTGCGAGGTAACCCCGTGAGCCGTAGCTCGCCGCTAAGTCATACTGGCTTCCAGAAAGACGGGCTTCATCGATGGCCCGGTCCAGAAGCGCTTCCGCTTGATCGGTCTTGCCCTGACGGGTGAAGACCCCCGCTTGGCCTCTGAATGCCTGGGAGATAAGCAGGTGATCGGGCTTGGGGAGCGTCTGCAAGGCCCCGGCGGCCCGGCCGAAGAGTGTGCTCGCCTCTTCATAGAGGCCCAAGGCGTCATGGACCTGCGCCAAGACGAGCGATAGGCGCCCGCCGAGGGCCGGTTCGTTTTGGACAAGCGCGCCGACCTGGTCGGCGCCGGCCGTCACCACGTCGCGGGCGGAGATCTCTTCGCCGTTGTTTCGCGTCGGATCGGCGTTGTCGAAGAGCTCGGTGAGGAACGAAACGACCTGCTCTTCGGCCCGTTGGGCAATCTGGGCTTGGTCCCGCGCTTCGAGGGCCGCGTTGCGCTCTCGGGTGATGACGGCGGACTGCCAGGCGAGGAAGATCGAGAGGCTTGAAAGCAGGAGCACCGCGGCGGTCGTCAGGCCGACGGCGAGCTGATGTCGACGAATAAACTTGCCGGCGCGGTAGCGCCAGGAGCCCTGCCGAGCTTCCACGGGCAGGCCATCAAGGTGGCGCTCCAGGTCCCGCGCCAGCTCGCTGGGTGTGCGGTAGCGGTGGTTCGCTTCCGGACGGAGCGCCTTGAGTACGATGCTGTCGAGGTCGCCGGTGAGTCGGCGGTTCAGGGCCTGGCGGGTGGAGCCCGTCAGCCGGGAGACTTCATCGTCGCCCGGAGCGGTGTCTTCGAGCACGGCGTCGCTGGGGCGGCTAGGTCGGGTGTCCTCGATGGCGCGGAGGAGCGCTTCGCGCGAGTGGCCGCTCGCCTGGTGGGGCAGGCGCCCGGCGAGCAGTCGGTAGAGGATGACGCCCAGGGAGTAGACGTCTGAGGCTGTGGTGACTTCGGCGCCGCGGACCTGCTCCGGACTGGCGTAGTGCGGCGTCATCGGCGC
>JBCDKB010000687.1:0-3510 GCA_038747035.1 Acidobacteriota bacterium
CCCCAGCGCCGGTCGCGTCGACCGTTGCGACGTCTGTGGCGAGAGGCGCGTCTCCAGGGGCCCGGGACCCCGTCGCGTTGACGCGGGCGGGGACAAGCCCCGCCCCTACGCCGGAGCGGATTCGTCGATGGGATCACGTGATCTTTCGGAGGCTTAGAGTCAGTCCTTCTTTCCCGCTTTTTTCCGGAGTAGGGACAGGGCTTGCCCCTGTCCGCGCAGTATCCGAGTCGCTGACGAGGGACTATGCGGGGCGAGAGTCATATGCGGACTTTTCCCTCCTGCCTATCGATGACGCCACAGTTCCTCGGTGCTGATGCGATAGATGTCTTGGTTGCTCGTGAAGTAGAAGTAGCGACCGTCGCGGGATACGAATGGGCAGAGCTCATGGTGCTCGGTATTGACGGGGGCGCCGAGGTTGATCGACTTCTCGAAGGCGCCGCCGGCGCCACGGAAGCTGATGTGCAGGTCGCCGCGACCGAGACCGCTTCGGCGTCCGGCGGCGAAGATCAGGTAGGTGCCGTCGGGCGCGATGAAGGGGTCGGCCTCGTAGGCCCCGGAGTTGACCCCCGGGCCGAGCCGGACCGGGGGTTCCGGAGCCGTCCGTGCGTTGGGTGAGAAGTAGAGGTCGTAATTGCCTTTCCGGGTCGCCCTCACGTTCGAGGAAAAGTAGAGGTCGCCGCCGTCGGTGAACGAGATGTAGTACTCATCCTTATCGGTGTTGATCACCGGGCCGGTGTGGATCGGCTCCGACCACCCCTCCGCCCGCCTCTCGAGATACCAGATGTCGGCGTTGGGCGGCGTGCCGGGAGCGGCCCCGGGGGCCGCCGCCGTGGAGATGAAATAGAGACGCTTCTCTGGCAGATCGAGGGTCGGATCGTTGAAGCCGATATTCGGGTCCTGGAGCAGCGGTTCCGATTCGCTCCAGCGGTCACCCCGCCGGCGGGTCCACCAGATTTCGACTTTCTCGCCCGTATCGACGCCGAAGTAGACCTCGGTCTCGTCGGCGGAGACCGCGACGCCGAACTCGTGGCGGTCGGGGAGCGAGACCACGCCGGGCAGGTAGAGCTCGGGCCGGGGCGGTGAGTCCGCCTCCGCGGATTCAGCGCAAGAGCCCGTCGCCGCGACCAGGATCGCGACGACGGTGGACAGCAGGGCGCGCGGGAAGGGGATAGCCATGGGCCGAGGCTAGCATCGGCCCGCCGGTCCTCGACGCGCGACCGGCAGGGCCGGCGTGGTCAGGCCGCGGCCGCCGCCGTCGAGCCGCGGATAATCAAATCCGCGTCGAGCCGACGGGGACCGGCCCCGATCTGGGGCATCTTCGGATCGACGGCGGCGAGCAGCAGGCGGCCGGCGAGCTCGCCCATCGCTTCCAGCGGCTGACGGACGGTGGTGAGGCCCGGCGAGTTGTATTCGGCGTTGTCGACATCGTCGAAGCCGACCACCGAGACGTCGCGCGGCACGGAGAGCCCAGCTTCGGCGAAGGCGCGCATCGCGCCGATGGCGGAGAAGTCGTTGAAGGCGAAGAGCGCGGTGAACGGGCGGCCGCTGTCGAGCAGCTGCCGACCCAAGCGGAAGCCCGCGCCGTAGCCGCCGCGCCGCATCGGTCCGGTCCGCGCCGGATCCATTTGCAGCACCAGCTCCGGCAGAATCTCGAGGCCGAGACTGCGGGCGGCGGTCTGGGCGGCGCGCCACCGGCGGCCGGTGTCCGGGTTGTCGGGGTTGCCTTTGAAGAATGCAATCCGACGGTGGCCGAGCTGCTGAAGGTGGGCGAGGGCCCGGTAAACGGCCCGGTCATGGTCGATGGTGACGTCGGCCTCGCGGCCGGCGGCGTGGTAGCCGGCGATCGAGATCGTCGGCACCGGGGCGTCGACCTCCGGGGCCGAGACGGTCACCAAGCCGTCGATCTGGCGTTCGACGAGCGTTTGGACGCGGCGCTGCGCCTGGATTTCCTCGTGGCCGTGGCTGATGGCGAGCGGGGTGTAGCCCTGGCCTTGGAGGAATCCCTCGAGGCCGGTCATGACGCCGTTGCCGTAGTGGCTATTGATACGCGGCACCAGGACGCCGATCATGTGGGTCTTCTTGACCCGCAGCGAACGGGCTAGCCCGTTGGGGCGGTAACCGAGGTCCCGGGCGGCCCGGCGGACCCGTTCACGCGTCTCGGCGCGCAGATTTTTCGCCCGGGGCGAGCCCGACAGCACGATCGAGATCGTGGCGCTGGACAAGCCCAGGTGCTGTGAAAGGTCCTTGAGGGTCACGGCTGGCTGCGTCGGGTTGGAAAGCGTGCTCATATCTTGAAAACTCCAGGTCCGTTTCAGGCTCTTTGGAGGACTTGCCCTACTCTATGGGAGAACTGGAGTGATAGCAAAAATTTACAGAAAATGCGCGTTCTAATGATCAATGACGGGATTTATTGCCTGAAATACGGGGGTCGTTATTTGTATTCCGCAGATTTGTAAAATTTTTGTCGTCATTTTAAATTTTTGGCCTTGGCCCGCGGGGTGACGGCTTCGGCTTTCTTTGACGGGCACCGGCTCGGCCGCGGTCGGGCCGCCCGAATCCACTCGATAGACTCGGGGCATGGCTCTCATGAGGTCACTCCTGATGCTGTCGGCACTCCTGGTCCTGCCGATGTGGCTCGCCCTGCGCCTGATGGCCTTCTTCAATCGCTCCTTTGCGGCGACCGAGGTCATGCTGGCGGCAGCGATACTGGTGGTCCCGTCACTCGTGGCGTTCGGGCTCATCGCCCGGGACAAGCGTCTGGCGACGAAAGGACGACGGCGGATCCCCGAGTCGACGCTCCACGGCGTCGAGCTCGTCGGTGGCTGGCCCGGCTCGTTCCTCGCCCAGCGGCATTTTCGGCATAAGACGATCAAACGCAGCTACCGGCTGAAGTTCTGGCTCATTATTCTCTTCTACCAGCTGGTGTCGGCCGTCTGGCTCTTCGGGGGCTTAGCCTGGCGTGCGGGTATCGGTGGGTAGCCTTCGGAGGCGACCGCGTCGCTGCGGCTGTTGAAAAAAGGATCTTTCGGGCTAGTTCCAGCACCGCCGTCAAGCCTGCAGATGCGAAAGAACTGCGTCGAGGCCCACCGACCCCGCTTTCCGGGGTAGGGGAGGGGCTTGTCCCCTCCCGCCGTTGAGGAATAGCTTGCCTCCTCCGGCCCCGCTTTCCGGAGTCGTTCCAGCACCGCCGCCAAGCCTGCAGATCACACGGGGTGAAGCTCCCGAATCGTGAGTTTCAGGTCAGTGGCGGGTCTTGTCCCCGCCTCAGCGTGACGAAGCCGAGCTTCCTTGAGCGATTGAAGCCCAGCCCCACACCGGAGTGCCGTGCTTTTCGCCCTTCACCTTGATCGCGACCCCTGCACGCGCGAAAGAACTGCGTCGAGGCCCACCGACCCCGCTTTCCGGGGTAGGGGAGGGGCTTGTCCCATAGGCGCTAACTTAAGGGGTTGCCGCATAGATGCTGCTCATGCCAAAATTGGGCGATGAGCGACACGCAGATCTTTGACTACC
>JBCDKB010000688.1:0-3505 GCA_038747035.1 Acidobacteriota bacterium
AGCGAGCCGTGGGGAAAGGGTGTACCTCGCCAGCGGGCTACGCTGGAAGCTGGGAATTGGCCCTGGCCCGCTTCCCATCGCCTTTCGTTCGCTTTCCAACCCGCCTCGAACTCTCCGAGGTGCAGCAGGCAGATCGATCGGTCGAGCTCGATGGAGCCCCCGCGTCCGAGTCGATCGGCCTGCTCGAGCTGCTCGAGGCTTTCTTTAAAGCGCTTCGCCTCCCGCAGGGAAACGGCGAGGTTGTGGCGCGGGGAGGCTTCATTCGGCCGCAGCTCCACAGCCCGCTGGTGGCGGGCGATCGCCTCGTCGAGCTCCCCGAGATCGCACAGCACGTTCCCCAGGTTGCCGAGACACACCGGATTATTCGGCGCGAGCTCGACGGCGCGTCTTTGGCAGGCAACGGCGGCGCGAAAAGACTGGACTTGGCGAAGGGCGACCCCGAGGTTGGTCCAGACCGCTGCGTCGTCGGGATGCGCGGCGAGGTGGCGTCGGTAGTTTTCCGCAGCCTGCTTGAAACGTCCTTGGCGGTGATGATCGGTGGCCTTAGCGAGCCATTCGGGTAGCCCCGGCTGGGGATTGGCGCTGCTCATGGGTGGGGCAATCTTAACGAGCGGCGATCGTCCGGGAGAATCGGAGGATCTTCGGGCGCCGATGGCCCGGTGCCGCCGAATCGCGGGCCAGCTCCGGTCAGCGGGGGCCTCGGGATGTCGGGTCCTAAGGAACCGTGGATGTCCAGCGGGCCGTGTCGCCGCTCTCGAAGCCGTCGGCGAAGAGGTCCGGGCCTGAGGTGATCGTCCGGGTGAAGACGCCGTTGACGGTGCTGGGGCCTTGGGCCCTCCAGACGAAAACGACTTCGCCCTCGGCTTGGCGGTGGTTTGGGGTTCGCGGCGGTCTCCGAAGGCGGCGAGATTGACCTTCCGGTCGTCGTCGGGCAGCTCGCCGGTCGGGGCGACTCGGTTGGTGAAGAGGCCGGCTGAGTTCATCCACGCCAGCTGAAAGTCGCCTCCAGATTGATCCTCCGTCGGGGAGTAGGTGGACTCGTGGAGGGCCGAAAGGGCCCCGATGAGAGCCCGCACGCGTCGCCGAATGCAACCGTGCTCCGGTTTTGTGGAAATTTCATGACACAAGACGCGCGCAGACGACGCGGTAAGGGTGTGGTCCAGATCAGGGCTCGGGGAGCCCGACGGTGTGGATCGCGGAATTCCTGTGCTTTGGCACGTGACGCCGGCGATCTAACGATCGCCCCATGACCTCAGGAGAACCCCATGAGCCGCCATGAAAACTCTTTTGAACAAGCCCTCCTTGAAGCTCTGCTCCGCGCCTCCGCTGAAGACGCCCGAACGGGTGCGGTCGATGACGTCGACGGCGAATATTGGGACGCGGTCGGCGAGGTGGCGCCGCCGCGGGCGCGGATGGCGGAGGAAATCCTCGAGTTCTATCGTGAACATCGGGCGGCGGTGGATAAGGGCCTCGTCGCCGCCGGGCGACTCTTGGAGAATTCGGAGACCGCGGCGCAGGTGAAGGCGCTTGAAGGGTCGTTGGCGGTCACGGCCGAGCAGGGCTTTCCGCTGCCGGTGAGTGTCGAGCTGGCGCAGCGTCTCGGGGAGTCGGCGCAGCAGGACCTGGGCGCCGCGGTGCTCAGGGATTCAAACCTCGCCGGCTGGGGCCTCGGCGTGTCGGGCGGCGCCAGCGCGGTGGTCGGTGTCTTGGCGGGGGTCGACCTCGTTTTCTACACCGACGATGACACCCAGGTGCACCCGCGGACGTGGGTCGGCGGATCGATCAAGACCGGGATCTCGGTGAACGGCGGCCTGGAAATGAGCTTCTGGACAAAGCGACCCATCACCGGCGTGATCGCCGGGTGGCTCTTCGATACTTTTTTCGGCGGGACCTACGTCCGGGTCATGCTCATCAAGCAGCGGGCGGACGGTGAGAGCCGATTTTCGAATTACGGCCTGTCGATTCAATTTCCCGACGGCTTCGGCCTGCCGCTCCGCCAGATCTATGAGAAGCACCCGAGTCTTTTCGGCGCCTATGCAGGCCGGCAGAAGGCCTGGGCGCGGACGAAGCGATTCGAGTTTGACGTGGTGGACCACGCGACGAACGTTTCGTCGATCGCGGTCGGCGAAACGGCGACGCTCGACGTCACTGTGAAGAATACGTCGTCGAGAAGTTACGACCTCGAGGTGGGCACGACGCTCGAGCTCGTGATGCCGAGTTTCTTTAAGAATGCTGATGTCGAAGGGATGGAGATCTCGGCCTCGAATTGGAAGTTCGAAGTCGTCGATGACGGAAATCGCAAAGTCCTGCAGCTGACCCTCGACTCGGCGATGACCTGGAATGACGGCGCAAAGATCGAGTTCTCGATCACCAACGCCAAGAGCAGCGAGTCGCCGAAGGCTGGGCGACAGGCTCAGCGGGGGTCTATCCGCCTGAAGCTGCAAAGCGACGCGGTCAAGATCTTCAAAACAGCTCGCTTTAATCTGGTGTGGAAGACCTCGAGCGCGGTGCTCGACTGGCAGGCGACGGTGGCTGACGGGCAGTTCACCTTGACCGGTGCAGCGAGTGGCGAGATCTCGTCTTATGCGGAATCGAACAACACCATCCGCACCCTGACTACGGCGACCAAGGACGGCACCGACGAGACGTGGATTCTGGGCTATATCTACAACTACAACACCGCGGCCAACAACACGCCGCAGGTCACCGCCGTCTGGTGGGAGCAGGGGACGCTGCCGGTGGGTGGGCGGACCACCTACGAGGGTCAGTCGGTCGCGCAGTCCGGCCAAACGACGACCGCTTACTACAGCGGTCTCGCGACGGACGGCAACAAAATCGCGATCACGGTCACGTTTAAGTCTTAGGACGCGGGGCCTGGCACGTAGGTCCTAGGACCCACGGTCTAAGGACGTCTCCCCGTCCGCGGGCGGGGAGACGTCACGGCACCGTCGACGTCCAGGCGGCGGTGTCGCCGCTTTCGAAGCCGTCGGCGAAGATGTCCGGGCTTGCGGTCAAAGTGCGCGTGAAGACGCCGTTGACAGTGGGGCCTTGGGCTCTCCAGACGAAAACGATATCGCCGTCGGTTCTGGCCGTGACTTGGGGTTCGCGGTGGTCTCCGAGGGCGGCGAGATTGACCTTCCGGTTTTCGTCGGGCAGCTCGCCGGTCGGGGTGACGCGGTTGGTGAAGAGGCCGGCGGAGTTCATCCACGCCAGTTGAAAGTCGCCTCCAGGAATAGCAGTGGCTTCCGGACAGGAGGCGTTGGGGATCTCGAAGTCCGCCCCGATGGCGTCGCCGTCGCTGTCGAATAGACGACCCCTGACGCCGAAGGGGTCCGATTTGCACCACGCGGCTAAGAAGCGGTCGCCGTTCCAGGCGACGGCGGGGGAGAAGTTCAGGGAAAAACCGTCGGTGTCGGGGAAGGACATCTCGGAGCCGAGGGGGGCGCCGGCGGCGTCGAAGAGGCGGCCGGCGAAATCGAAGCCGATCCGGCCCCATGCGAAAAAG
>JBCDKB010000689.1:0-3492 GCA_038747035.1 Acidobacteriota bacterium
ATCAGCGTCGACGGCGCGGCGGCGAGGTTGGCCTCGCCGTCGACGCTGAGGCTCAACACGCCCAGCGCTTCCCGCTGGCGGAGGCGGGCCAAGACGCGCACGGTCCCCGGCGGCCGCGGCATCCCCACCTCGGCGACGAAGCGGAGTCCGCGTCGACTCGAGGCCAAGCGGTCCGGGTCGATTTCGTAGGCCTGGATCAGGCTGTCTTGGATCGAAATGCCGTCTTCCCCGAGGCTGTAGGCGACGATCTCGAGTTTTTCTGGCCCGCGGTTTTCGCCGTCTAGGCCGACGCCCGCGTCGTAGTCGAAGAGGATGCCGGCGTCGATCTCTATCGAGACCGGCACGGTGAGTCCGCCCTCAGGCCGCGGATACGGCGCGGCGATGGCGGCGAGGGGGAGGTCCCCGCCCTGCTGGCCGGAAAGGATGATGGCGGCGACGTCGGCCGCGAGGCCGCCGGCGCGAACGGGCCGAATCGGCGGCGGTTCGGCGGCCGCGGAGGCGGCCGCAGGGATGAGCGAAGAAACGAGCGCGAGCGTGGCCCAGTGTCGTGGACGCAGTGTGAGCATAGGAATCCCCTGTCCCGGTGACGTTGGGGGGAAGCGCCGTCTGGTCCTGTTTGCGAGTGGAGGACGGCGCGAGTCAGGTGCTTTGAAGAGAAATGAGCGCGCGGCGCAGGCCGCGAAAAGGCTGGATGCGAGGCTTGGACCTCGGCGCGACGTGCCAGCCCGGTCGGACCGGGCCGGGTCGCCCTCGGCGAGCTGCTAAGACTAGCCGCTGGAGGCGACTTGGTTGGCCGCCGCCTCAGCCGCGGCTTCGGCGGCGTCGAAGTTGACCAGGGCCGTGGATTCGACCTGGGCCACTTCGTCGCGCACCGATACAGCGACCGAGTGCTCTCCGGGGCTCAGGTGCAGCATCAGGCGGTAGCCCGCCACCTGCCCGAGGGCGGTCATCACTTTGTCATTCGGGATGCTGACCGGAGCCGGCAGCTTCTGCACCGGCGACATGCCGCCGCTTTCCACCGCCCGGGCGCCGACGTAGATCGACACTTTGCCGTCGTGGGTCTTCTCGCCCGGCGCCAGCACGATCTTGCTGAGCGGGAATTTGACGATCAAGGGCACCAGGAAAAGGCCTTTGTCATCTTCTTGGGGCGGACCGAATTCCACCAGGACGCCCAGCGGATTCTTCGGCTGGTCGAAGAGCAGCGCCGAGCGGGTGCGGACCTGCATCTCTTCGTCCTGGGAGCGGATGCGGAAAGTCTCGCGGTGGCGGACCTTCAGGCCGTCGCGCTTGACTTTGACCTTCACCCGATAGTCTTTGCCCTTCTCGCCGTCCGGCGCCTCGTAGCCGAGCGAGTAGAAGGTGCCGAGGTCTTTTTGGACCCGCTTCAGGGCCTTGCTGAAGTTGCGGGTCGAGAGGGTGGCGATGCCGCCGGTGGCCTCCGCCAGGATCTGCATGGAGGAGCGGAAATTGGCCCGTTCCAGCTCATCGAGCCCTTCGTTCCACACGTCGCCGAAGGAGCCGGAGGTGCTGGGGACGAAGGCGGTGCGCTCGGCGCCGGAGAGGCCGCGGGAAGACGCGCCGGCGGCGAGCACCGAATAGAAGGTGACCCGACTGGCGTTGGCGATCTTGGCGAGCTTTTCGAGCAGCGGCGTGGCGTCATATTCCCGCGCCTCGATATCGAGGCGGCCGAATTCGCCCGGCGCCTTGGCGGAAAACGCCTGGTAGAGCGCCTCGCCGGGCCGGAGGGACAGGCCGTCACTGACGTAGACCAGCGCCTTGCGACCTTCGAGGCCGGAGAGGGTGTCAACGAAGCGGCCCATGGCTTCGACCGTCGAGCCGATCCGCTCGTACTCGCCTCGGGTATAGGCGCGAATCTGCTGCAGGATTCCGTCGAAGTCGGCGCCGGCGCCGCCGCTGAATCCGACGGTGCTGCCGCCGCCGGCGGCGCCGATATCCTGCTCGAGGTCCGACTGCTGGAGCTCTCGCAGGATGGCGAGGCGATCGAGCTTGGAAAAGACGCCGGTGGCGCCGCGCGCGGCCATTTCGTCGAGGACTTCTGCGAGCTTATTGGCGTCGCCGGTCAAGCCCTGCTTGACGGTCAAGGCGCCGTCATAGGCGGCGATGGTGACCCGGTCTTGCGGCTTGAGATTGAAGAAGAGGGAGCCCCGGAGCGCGTCGATGACGCGGTTGCGATTCTTCGGCTCGAGGTTGCGATTGTCGAGGAAGATCACCAGATTCAGGCTCTGGTCAAGCGGCGCGAGTTCAACGGCGGAGTCGTCGGCCGGGTCGTCGAGGCGCTGGACAGCCGAAGCTTCATCGGCCGCGACGGCGGCGGAGGCGGCGTAGAAATTTGAGATTTCCACCGGTGCACCGTCGTGGGTGATTTCGAAATCGTCCTTGGTCAGGCCCGAGATCGGTTCACCTTTCCGGTCGGTGACAAAAACCTCGACGTTGACGACTTCAACTTCGACGGTCTCGAAGAAGCCGGTACCGACGTCTTGGGCCTCGACGCTCGGCGTGAAGCACGCCAAAGCCAGGGCCAAAGCCGCAAAGGCTGAGGAAGCAGTGTGGGGTCTTGGGGTCATCGTAGGTTCCTTGAAAGAAAAGAGAGGCCGGCGCCGGCCGCGGGCGAACCCGAACGGCGGGGCGACGGTGAGGAAGACAACCCGCGGCGCCGTAGGACGGCGACTAAGGGTTCCATGAGCTTGGTTTTTGATTTAGCCGCGCAATCCGATGGGCTGCGTTCTCCGTGGCTGCAAGTCATGGCTTCTCCGTGTGGGCTGTGGCTGTCGTTCCAGGTCACCGGACGGGTCTCCGGTCCCTGGGTGCGACAGCCTGGCGCCGCTCGGGCGGCACCGTTGAGGCACGCGACCGATGGGCTCTTCATCCGCATCCTTGGGGCCGACCGAGCTCACCGCGGTGGCGGGTCGCTCGGCGAACTAAAGGACCTGTAGAGGCCGCCGGTCGATGTCTGTCCCGAGGCTACATACAGTTTAGATCGACTCAGCGGAGGCCCTTCTTCCACTCGTCCCTCATCGCCTCCCCCTCGGCCCATGGACCCTCGGCGCCGTCCATCGATACCGCCCTCCGGCGGCCCGTCGCCGACGCTATGCTAGGGTCGAAGGCCCGGTTAACCTCGCTCAAACGCACGGGAAAAACCCTCATGATTCGCACTCAATCCGCTATCAAAGTCGCCCCCGGGCGCCGCTCGGTGGGGCGTCGTAATGCGCTGATGGCCGCGGCCTGCGGCTGCCTCCTCGCCGTCGCCGGACTCACCGCCGACGCCCAAGAAACGCAGGACGGGTCCGTGGAAGAGCCGTTCATCGAGACCGTGCAGACGTCCTTGGTCAATGTCGACGTCTACGTCACGGATCGGCGGGGCAATCCGATCCTGGGCCTGGGCCCGGAAGACTTCGAGCTCTTCGAAGACGGCCAGCCGGTCAAGCTGACAAATTTCTTCGCCGTGCAAAACGGCGTGCCGGCGCTCGAGCG
>JBCDKB010000690.1:0-3491 GCA_038747035.1 Acidobacteriota bacterium
CGCCGGGGTCTCTCCATAGTTTGGCACCAAGGAGCAGCCGTGACTTCATCTCGCCTATCCCCCGAATCTTCTACTTCTTCGAATCTTCGCGCCGCGCTCGGCGCAGCCTGCCTCTCGATCGCCCTGGTCGGCGCTCCCCCGGCCACAGCCGAAGCCCCGATTTTCGAGGCCCTCGACGCCGCCCCCGTGACCTACACGGCGGACGCGGCCGTACCCGCGCGCGACATCTGGACCGCCTTCGGAGACCGCTACGACTTCGACGTGGTCTTCTCACCGAAGCTGCGCGACTCGAACCTGCCGTTCTCCGTCCGGGGCGTTTCCCTCGGCGACGCCCTCGATCGCCTGGCCCTCGCCGCGGATCACTTTTGGATCCCGCTCGACGCGCGGACCGTGCTCGTGGCCGACGATACGCCGCAGCAGCGCCGGGCCTACGAACCCCAAGCCGTGCAGACCATTCGCCTCGAGAACCTGCGCGGCAAAGACGCGATGACCGCGCTGCGTTCGATCTATGGCCTGAAACACATCACGATCGACGAGCCGCGGCGCACCCTGACGGTCCGAGACTTCGCGGAAAAAGTTGACCTCGCCCAAGATCTTCTTCGCCACCTCGACGTGCCAGAAGACGAGGTCACGATCAAGCTCCAACTCGTCACCGTGCCCCGGGCCGCCTGGCGGGAGGGCGAGACCGGCGGCCTCGAAGAGCTCGTAGCGGCCCGGGATCCGCTGCTCAGCACCGACCTGGGCATCGTCGGACGGCGCACCGCACACTTCCAGACCGAAGAAAAACTCACCGACGGCGAACAGCTGTCCGTCGGCATCCAGCTGGAGGCCCGAGTCCACCCTTCGAGCGAGGAAGTGACCCTATCCCTCGAGTCGAACCTCTCCCGCAAGGCCTTGAACTCGGACGAGGCCGGCGAGTCCAAGCGCACCGCGTCAAGCTGGCGGGTCGCCTCCGGCCAGACCCGGGTCATCGAGCTTCCGGGGGGTCTCGACTCGGACGGCGGCGTGCTCGCGCTGGTGATGACGCCCACCATCCACTCCTCCGGCGCCGCCGCCACCGCGTCCAAGGTCCAGTGGATCAGCGCTTCATCCCCCATGACCGTCTCCACCGACGGCCTCTCCGAAGCGAAGCGGGCCGAGGTCAAGAAGCGGCTGCGCCAGCGGCTCGCGGAGCTGCCGCGGAAACAAGGGACGGCCAAGGCGGACCCGGGCTCCGAGTAGGGCGCGGGGCCGCCCCGGACGACGACCTGCGGGCCGGGCGGCCCGGGGCGCCGTCAAGCGGGGCCGGCGAGGTCCCTCCCGTTCCTCGCCGGCCCGCGACCCGGCCGCCGCCGTCGCTTGCTCTAGCCCCGGCGGAAGGAAGCTACCGCCCGTCCTTCGCCGTCCCCGTCTCCTGCTTCAGCGCCCGCGCCTTTCGCACCAGATCCAGGACATCGTCGAGCTCTTGGGGCCGGGGCCCTTCGTCCCGGATGGCCTCGAGCTCTTCTTCCACCTCGGCCAGCGAGCCGTCGCGGGACCAAAACGAGCCCCGCAGGATCTCTGCGAATTCCGCGACCGAGGCGACCAAGCGAAACCGGGGCGACGACGACGACCAGCGACGCGCGAGCCGCCGACGCTCGATCGCCGCCTCGAGCTCGGTGAGGCCCGGGTCGCCCGCGGCGCGGTAGCGGAGGCGCACGGTCCCGAGCCGACGCGGCGCCGTCCAGCCCCGGGCTAGCTTGATCTCGTAGAGCGCCGTCACCGAATGGCCGGCGCCGATTTCGCCGGCGTCCACCGAATCATTCCGGAAATCGACGTCGGCGATATCTCGACTTTCGTACCCCAAGAGGCGATAGCGCTCGACGGCCTTCGGGTCCCACTCCACCTGGACTTTGGCTTCCTCCGCGACCGTCTCGAGCACCGCCGAAAGCTCGCCGACGAAGAGGCGTTCGGCCTCCGCCACCGTGTCGACGTAGGCGTAGCGACCGTCGGCGCCGTTGGCCAGCATTTCCAGGAGCACATCGTTGTAGTTGCCGAGGCCCACGCCGACCGCCAGGAGCTCGATGCCTTCCCGATTCGACGCCCGCAGCAGACGCAACAGCGCCTCCGGACCCAAGACGCCCGTGTTGGCGACTCCGTCCGAGCAGAAGATGACGCGATTATTGCCGCCGTCGAGGAAGTGACCCTGGGCGGACAGGTAGCCCAAGGTCAGCCCCTTCTCGGCGTTGGTACTGCCGCCGGCCCGTAGCCACTGGAGCGCTTCGCGGACCTTGTCGAAGTCCGCCGTCGACTCCACGACGGTGCGCGCGGCGTGGTTGTACTCCACCAGCGCGACCCGGTCCTCGGGGCCTAGCTGGTCGAGCAGCAAGCGCAGCGACGATTTCACCAGCTCGAGGCGATCCCCTTTCCGCATCGAGCCCGAGGTGTCGACGACAAACGTCAAGCGTGACGGTCGACGCGGTGCATCCAAGAGATCCCTGGCCCGTACGCCGATCCGCACGAGCCGGTAGCGCCCGCCCCCGTCCTCGGCGGCAGCCCCGGCGAAGGGCGACGGGGCGCCGTCGATCGAGATCGCAAAATCGTTCTCCCCCGGATCGGGTAGATCCGAATCCAAGGCGTTGACCATGCCCTCGACCCGCACCAGGTCGGCGGGCGGCAGCACGCCGCGATTGAGGTAAGACCGCACCAGGCTGAAAGACGCGGTGTCAACGTCGAGGCCGAAGGTCGAGACGCGGTCGTCGTCGGTGTCGATGAAGGGGTTGGTCTCGAGGCGCCGCGTAAAGACATCTCGGATGGACTCCGTCACGATGGGCTCGGTCGGGGCTTTTCGCGCATCGACCTGCAGCGCGGCGGGCTTCGAAGCCGTCGGATCCGGAGCTGTGGGTTCGAGCGGCGCCACCTCGAGCTTGAATACCGGAAGCGGCCGGCCTCGCTCCGGCACGTCGATCGGCTTCAGAACAGAAGGGTCTTGTTTGGGCAGCGAGAAGTCATGGTCAGCTGTCGATTCCGACGAGGCTAGAACCGAAGGCAGCTCGCCGCTGACGATGATCTGCCCTTCCGGCTCGGCCCCGAGGTTGAAGGCGTTGTCGTTCGCGGTCGCCTGACCGTGTCCGGCGACGGCGACGTCGGCCCGGTCCGGAGACAGCACAAAGGGCTCGGCCTCCGGCGGGGACGGCAGGACGAGGCCGGTCTTGCCGCTGGAGGTGTCCACCGCCCTCGCTTCTCGGTCGTCGGCGCCGCCCTGCGACCCCGCGGGACCCTGGGACCCGCCGCGGCCGGCGAGGTCTTCACTGGCGTCGCGGACGACCTCGGCCCGGCGCAGCAAGTCCCTGTCGGCCGCCTCGCTATCCACTCCGTTGATGATCGCGGCCTGACCTCTAGGGGGGTCTCCGTCTGAAGACGCGAGCGCTCCTTGGCGCGCGGTCCCCTCCGGCGGCACCACCGTCACGGCGACATAGTCGGGCCGCCCTTCGGGAGCCCCCAGCTGGCCGATGCGCTGCATCAGCCCAACC
>JBCDKB010000691.1:0-3488 GCA_038747035.1 Acidobacteriota bacterium
CCCCGAACGCCCTCCGCGATCTGTTCGGCAAGACCCTCGCCGTCGGCCTGAGCTTGACCTTCGCCTGGCCCGTCGATGCAGCGGTGATCGAGGATCATGCTGTTCCGAGGTTGGAAGAGGTCTGCATCGACGCCGGAAAGGTCAGGGTTTCGTTTTCTGAGGTCCCGGATCCCTCGTTGGCGTCCAGCGAGCTTCTGCTGGGCGGTCTGCCTGTGGCCTGGACACCGTCGGCGGATGGCTACAGCCTCGAGTCTTCGGTCCCCCTTTCGTCCGGCATCCATACCCTGACCCTCGGCACCGGCCCGCTGGACCTTCAGGGCCAGGAAGGGCTCTCGGAAAGTCAGAGCTGGACCTTCGAGTTTGGCGATGCCGCGTCGTCAGTGAGTCTCTTCGACTCGTTAGCGGTCGCCTCCGCGTCGGCCTTGGGCAACGAATTCGGTTTCCATGGTCTCCAGCACGACGAGGTCACCGGGTTCGTCTACGCGAGAAACCGCTACCTCGACCCGGAGACCGGACGGTTCGTGTCGGTGGACCCGTACGGGTACATCGATGGCCCGAGCACCTATCAATACGCTCTAAACAACCCGGCGAGCTTCTCAGATCCGACAGGTGAGATCGCGGTCCTCGATAACGTGGTCGGCGGCGCGGTCAGCGTAGCCGTTGGCGTCAGCCTGACGTGTATGACGGTGGGCTGTGAGGGCTATTCCCTGAGCGATGCTGCAATCGATTTCGGTCTGGGTTTCGCGACGAGCGGCTTGTCGAGTCTCGGCAATCTGAGGCACCTCGCGAGCGGAACGGCAGGAACGGCCCGCTTCGGCAGCCGGGTCGCGGGAGAGGTCGGTCTGGACGTGGGTGCGGAATACCTGAGACATACGATCGCTCACCCGGGCGAGGAGATTAGCTTCGGTCGCCTGGTCACCGGGGGCCTCGTGAACCTCGGAATCGGGGAAGCTGGCGCGTTTTCGTCCAGAATCGCTCGCCTTCACGGAAGCCATTCACTTGGCCTGTCGCATTCCTTAGATGGGGTTACACATTCGGCTCGTCATTTTCGAGTCAAGACGGGGCTCAGGGCTGGTTCAAGCTCCGCCGGTGGGCGTTCTCTGGGAGAGGCTATTGCCCAGGGCCATGCATTCGATTCGCATATTCACGAGTTCTTGGACTTGGGAATAGAGACCGTTGGAGACCTCGCGCGACACATTAATGAGGTAGTTGCTTTTGCTCGTGGCCGAGATGTCAAGAAGCTCGCTCGGGGACGAATCGCCTACTGGGATAGGCAGACCGAGACGATCGTCATTCATGATCCGAGCGCTGTCGATCTCGGGACTGCTTTCATTCCCAGAAGAGGCAGGCAGACGTTTGAGAGGCTGGAGTAGATCATTGAAGATGCTTGAATGTCACGAAGCGTCGGCTGCGGTTCTCTTGAAAGAGCCGGAGCTGCTCATCCTGGTAAACGCTCTCAACGAGACCCTTGAGGCTTTGGAAGACTGGGAAATTCCGATCCGTGTCGGAGCAAGAGTCGAAGAGATCGAGAAGCTCAATCAGTCTATTCGCGAGATCCTTGGCGAGTTGCGACGGCGGTAGATTCAGCTTCTCCTCGCGAAAATAGGTCCGACGGACCGTGGATCACGGAATCGGTGGTGCGGTACGACGCGTCGCTGCCGATCCGTTGTCCTGTCCAGAGCTGTCCACACCCGCTTCCCCCCTGAAATCCCGCCTTCGAGAAACCTCGGCCTGCCTTTCGACGTTCGCCGAGGCCAAGTTCCTCCCTCCAACTCCCAAAATACTTTCGTCCTAGCCACGTAGGGCCCCTTTGGAATCACCTGTCCAACGTCGTCCTGCGGACAGCGGACCCGTCGAGCGTCAAAGCTGCTTTCGAGTCTTATGGTGGCAGGAAGAAACCCGAGAGGACTCCATCCAAGGCTTCCACGTTCTCCGAGCTTTCCGACGATCGGCGACGCCACTGGCCCGCCCAGGCCCTGGCTGGCGTGAAGCTGTCGAGGTGCCGGTGCGGACGAAGATGGTTGTACCAAGTCCTGAATTCCCGAAGCTCGGCAACCAAGTCGCTCCAGGTACTGGGCAGGTGAGCGTGTTGGGCCCACTTGCCTTTCAATATCCCGAAGAAACGTTCGACGCGGCCGCTCTGCCAGGGCGACGCCACCTGTGTGATCTGGTGGCGCACACCGAAGGCAATCAAGGCCCATCGAAAGCGTTTCGACTTGAAGATAGCCTCGTTGTCGGTCCTTACGAAGGTGGGTTTGCCAAGGCGCTCCACCAGGTCGAACAGCACCCTCAGGATTTGGATCGTCGTCTTGGTGCCAAGGGCTCGAAGGCCGGGGCAGGCTCGGTTACCGTCGCGCCCACTGCGCCGGGCGTGTTGGGACCGTTCACCAAACCTTTTCGATATGGCGGCCTTGGTCGGCTGACCCAAGCCTAGACCAGTTCAGTGGTCTCTACGCAGCGCTACGACTCCCGGTCGCGCCTGGTGGCGGAGTCGTCAGGCGGCCACACGACCACCCACGACCTAGACGACGTCGGCAACCCTCTGTCGACTGTCTACCCGTCGGGCCACACCGTCGGCACCACCTTCGACGGCCTCAATCGGCTGTCGACGGTGACCAGCGGCGGCACGCCGCCGGCGACCTTCTGCTACCGCGGCCGAGGCGGTCTGGAGACGGCGACGTACAGCAACGGCATCAGCGGCGCCATGACCTTCGACGCCGCCAGCCGACCCATCCGCTCGACCCTTGGTTCCGGGGGAGTCTCGATCTTCGACTAGGAGACGGTCTGGACACCCCGTAACCTCAAGTCCGGCCTCCTTCGCCACGACCAACCCGGCGCCTCGCGGGCGTTCCTCTACGATGGGGCGAGCCGAGTGAAGGTCGCCGGTCAGGGCCCGAGCTTGTTGCAGGCTGGGCCGTCTAACCCCTCGATCGCTGAGCGCCTGGAAAGCTTCGACTACGACGCAGCGCAGAACCTCGTCACCCGTACCGAGGTCGAAGGTCCAGTGGAGACCCGCCACGAGATGCCGGTGGACGTGCCTGGTCGAAACCGCCCGGCGTCGATCAACGGTGTGTCCCTGGAGTGGGACGCCTCCGGCAACCTCAAGGCGAAGGGGGATCTCCGCTTCCAGTATGATTGGCACAATCGCCTGCGTCGCATCGAAACCGCGACGGGCGAAGAGGTCGCCGAATACCGCTATGACGCGTTCAATCGTCGAGTCGAGAAAGTGAAAGCCGGAGTGGTGGAGTCCACCGCCTGGGCCGGCTGGCGCGCCCTGGAAAGCTACATCAGCGGTCAGCTGGTGGAGCGCCGCACCTACGGCGCCGGCCTCGACGAGGTGATCCGGTTGGAGACCGACAGCGGCGCCCGCAACCTCGACGCGCCTCGGGTGCCGGTCTACGACGATGTTGGCAACCTCGTCGCCCTCACGGACGGCTCCGGCACGCCGATCGAGCGCTACACCTACACGAGCTACGGCGAGCGCACGG
>JBCDKB010000692.1:0-3475 GCA_038747035.1 Acidobacteriota bacterium
GTAGTTAGTGCCCCGTTTGACAATTCCCTTCCACCCTCTCCGGTCTCTCGCGGCGCTGGCTGCGTTGCGCCTCCACGAAAGAGCTGGGCTATTCCTGCGTCGGCGCGCCTTGCCAGCACCACGAGATCCTCGAAGATTTCTGGAAGGTTCTTGTCAACCGGGTCACTAGTGGTTTCAAGACGTTTTGTGCCGGGCTCGACGACGTAAATTGCTAGACTCCACCGGATGACCCCTTCAACTGGTGAAGTCACGGAACTCTTACAGGCTTGGAGTGACGGCGATCGGGACGCCCTCGATCGCATCGTGCCCCTGGTTATGGATGAGGTGCGCCAACTGGCGCGCAAGGCGCTGTCGCTCGAGTCGCGGGACGTGACGATTCAGCCGACAGAGCTCGTCAACGAGGCTTATTTGCGTCTGGTGGATCGCAAGACATTCCACTGGCAGGACCGTGTGCAGTTCTTCAGCTGCTTGGCCGAGCTCATGCGCAGAATCTTGGTGGATCGGGCGCGTCGGTATTTGGCCGCCAAGCGCGGCGCCGGCGCGGCGCGGCTGTCGCTCGAGGAGGGCGTCTTCGCCGATCCGGGGATCCACCCGGACTGGCTGCGCCTCGACGATGCGCTGGCGGATCTGCAGAAAATCGACGAACGCCGCTACCGGATCGTGATGCTGTGGTTTTTCGTCGGCATGACGCAAAAAGAGATCGCCGACGAACTCGGAATTTCCGTGAACACGGTGGCGCGCCAATGGCAGTCGGCGCGGCGCTGGCTCTACGCCCAGCTGGATGCGTCGGATCAGGATGGGCGCGATGGGGGATAGACGATGTCCTATGAATTCGAGAGGCGAGTTTTTGCCATCCTCGACGAGGTGCTCGACGCCGAATCCGGCGCGCGCGCGGATCTACTAAACCGGCTCTGCGGCGACGACGCGGCGCTGCGCGCGGAGGTCGAATCGCTCGCCGAAGCTGAACCCGGCGGCCTGCTCGCCGCCCCGGCTTTTGATGTGCACGCCGAGGGTGACGGCGGAGCTTCGCGCCTCGGGCGGACGATCGGCGACTACAAGTTGATCGAGCTGCTCGGACGGGGCGGCATGGGCACGGTCTATCTTTCCGAGCGCCAAGCGTTTGACCAGCGCGTGGCGCTCAAGATCATCCGGCGGGGCCTCGATCTGGACCCTGTCCTGGTCCAGCGTTTCGAGAATGAGCGCCAGATGCTGGCCCACCTCGAGCACCCCGGCATCGCCCGGCTGCTCGACGGCGGCGCCACCGCCGACGGCTTGCGCTACCTGGCGATGGAACACATCGACGGCGTGCCGCTCGATACGTATTGCCAGTCGCACGGTCTGGGTCTGCGGGCGCGGCTCGAGCTTTTCGTGAAAGTGCTCGACGCCGTCGGCTACGCCCATCGCAACCTCATCGTGCACCGGGATCTAAAGCCCGGCAATATCTTGGTGGACGCCGAGGGCCAGCCCAAGCTGCTCGACTTCGGCATCGCCAAAGTCCTCGACGACGGCCTGGCGGCGTCGCCGCTCCACACCGCCACCGGCGAGTCACCGATGACGCCTCGCTACGCGAGTCCGGAGCAGATCCGTCGGCAGCCGATCACCACCGGCGCGGATGTCTACGTCCTGGGTGTGCTGCTCTTCGAGCTCATCACCGGCGTCTCGGCCTACGGCACCGACGACCCGGCCGAGCTTCCGCAGTGGGTCTGCGAACGTGAGGTCGAGCGCCCGAGCACGGCCGTACGCCGTCGCGACGGCGGCTGGACGGGCACCGAACCGAATCGACTGCGCCGTCGCCTGGCCGGCGACCTCGACGCCATCGTCGCCAAGGCGCTGCGCAAGTCGCCAACGGAGCGCTACGCGTCTGTTGACGCGTTGGCCGAGGATCTACGCCGTCACTTGGATGGTTTGCCGGTGGAAGCTAGACGCGGCGATACGCGCTATCGAGTTGGGAAGTTTGTGAGTCGGCACCGCGTAGCAATTAATGCAGCACTGACACTTCTCACCTCCCTCGGGGCCCTCGCCTACTTTAGCTTTGTTGCTCAAGAGGAGACGAGGCGACTAGCAAGTCGTACAGACTTCATGAATAACCTCATTGCATCACCGACGGGAAGCCTATCTGCCCTAGGTGCTACTGAGCGCGCGGTACAGAATGAGCAAAGGTTGTTCGAAGCTGGGCGACTGGACGAAAGAGAGATGGTGGCGCGGGCCGACTTCGCCGGGCGTTTTGGTCTCGTGATGTGGCGTGGCGGTAATCACGCCCAGGCTCTTCTGGCGATGGAAGCCGCACATGACTGGGCGAACAGGGTTTTCGGGCCTGCTGGGCCGGAAACGCTCAAGCAGCTCAACAATAGGGCTGCTGTACTTTCTTCAATGGGTCGGTATGATGAATCTCTAGCTCTGTTTAGAAGGGCTGTTCAAGATATCGAGGCTATTGAGGTCGATGAGAGAAGGACTTTCCGACCTCGTAGCAATCTCGCGACGATGCTTAAGAACCAGGGCGAATTGGATGAGGCACTAGAAGTACATCTCGATGTACTTGAGCGGCGCCGCGCACTCTACTCGGACGACCGCGACGATAAGGACATTACAACCAGTCGGCACAATGTGGCGGCGGTTTACTATGCGAAAGGCGGCTTTGAGCGCGCCCGGGCGTTTGCGCAGCAAGCTCTAGACAGTCGGAGGCGCAACAAGAAGAACTCGAAGTCAAGCATTCTGAATACCCAGGTACTGCTCGGGCAAAGCTTGACCGGTCTTGGCCGGAATGCTGAAGCGGTGGCCGAGCTGGAGGATGCGCTAAGCGGACGGATCACAAAGCCGCAAGACAACCTTGCCCAGAAAACAGCTATCGCTCAACGTCACTTGGCGGAAGCGCTCCATGCTACGGATCCTGAATGTGCGGAGCATCTGGCGGAGCTGGCGATCGAGACCTTCCGGCGCGGGCCAGAAGCTTGGCGTTTGGCCGAGGCGCAGAGCCTTCTCGCCTCATGGCGGCCCGCGACGGCGTCGGCGGTCGAGCAGGCCGAGCTCTGGGCAGCGCAGGTTGCGGAGGTCCGCGGCGCCGACTCGACGCCGGCTCGCCGGGCGTGGAATCGGGCGGAAGCGCTGGAGCGACGGCTTAGCCAGCAGTGAATCGAAAAGACCGACGACGGTCAGGCCGTCGCCGGTCGAGTTCCCTCAATAGAGTTCAAGATCCCTCAATAGAACTCACAGTGTGTTCTCACCAGCGCTCGGACGTGAAACCCACTTGGAACTGGGTCTGACCCGCCGAGGCGTCGGAGCGCGCGCTGACGTCGCCCTTGGCCGGGGCGGCGACCCGCAGGTAGTACGAGCCGGACGCCAGCACCACGCCGGAGTCGGGGTCGCCTTCAAGGGCCACGCCGTGGCGATCAAAGAGCTCGACCTGCGGCGCCAGCCCGGCCACGGCGGCCGCGTGGCTGCGGAAGCGCCAGAGCCCGGTGGACTCGGCGTCGCCGAC
>JBCDKB010000693.1:0-3464 GCA_038747035.1 Acidobacteriota bacterium
GAGACTTCGGCGATCTCGACGATCACGTCCTCGAGGGGGTCGGTGACGAGCTCCTCAATCTTCTTCGCCGAAGCGCCGGGCCAGCTCGTCACGACGAGCGCATCCCGCACAAGAATCTGCGGATCTTCCCGCCGCGGCATGGTGAAGAAGTTGAAAAGCCCCACACCCATGAAGACCGCCACCAGGGCCAGCACCAGCGGTCGGTGGCCGAGGGAGAACCTGGGGATACTCACGGTGAGACCACCTGGACCGGCTGTCCGTGGGACACGTAGTGGTGACCGCGCACGATCAGCCGCTGGCCGGCCTCGACGCCCTCGACCCTGCGCAGCTCACCGCTTGACTCGTGGACCGTCACCGGCTGGGCGCGCGCCTTCTCGTCGTCAACGAGAAAGACCGCCGGCTGCCCGCCGACCCTGGTGATCGCGCTGACCGGAACGTAGATGCCGAGGGGGGCGCTTTCCAGCTGGAAGCGGACGGGGACCAGGTCGCCGGGCCTGAGCAGCCACTGCGGCCGGCCGATCACCACGCCCCCGAGGTGGACGCGGTCGGCCCGGGCAATCAAGATGTCGCCTTCTTCGAGGTCCCCGGGATCTTTGAGACTTCGGAAGTTCCACTCGATGACCGAGGTGTACTGATCGCCCAGCTCGACCTCCACTCTTTCGGGCGAATGCCGGCCAACGGCATCCCGTCGGCCCCGCTCGTTGATCGCGACACCCGGCAGCCGAAGCACGTAGGCCCGCCCGTTTTCGCGGAGCACGCTCGTTGTCTGCACGTAGAGCGGCCCTTCCTCGCCCTCGTACTCCCGGATCACCGGGCTGTATTCGCTGACCAGCGGAAGATCCGAGCCATCCCGACCCGCCCACTGCCTTCGATTGCGCACGATCAAGTCGATTTGAAAGGTCCTCAGCCGGTCATCGGCGACGGCGCTTTTCTCAAAAACGATGCCCGAGACTTCGCGGCGCGTGTCGCGGTCGAGCGGATCCTTGGGAGTGACCACGCCGCGGTGGCCTGTCTGGATCTGCCGCTCCTCATCGGCGGAGACCTCGACCCGCACGTAAAGGGGGTCCATCAGGGTGAGCGTCACAACCGGTGAGCCCGGACTGACCACGGCCCCTCGACCCGTGTGCACCGCCGTAATGCGACCGTTGAACGGGGCATAGAGCGTCGTATCGGCTAAATTCTCGGTCGCGAGACGCAGCTGTTCCTGCGCCGCCGCGACGGCGGCGCGGCGGGCCTCAACCCCCGCCGCCGCCCGGTCGTAGGCGCTTTGGGCGGCGTCGACGGCCTGCTGGGATCCGGCGCCGTCCGCCAGGACCTGGACCTGGCGGGTCAGGGTCTGTTCGGCCAAGGTGAGCTCCGAGCTCGCCGCCGCCAAGTCGTCTTCGGCGGCGCTCACCTGCGCTTCAGCGGACTTGGCGCGGGCGCGAAATCGGGTGTTCTCCAATCGGGCGATGGGCTCACCTTGCCGCACCAGTCTGTTGTCTTCGTCGAAGGCGGGTCCGCGAACCTCGATGCCGACATCCTGCACCGAGAGGACCTGGCCGCCGACTTCGAAGCTGATCTCTTCCTGTCGATAGAGGCTCACGGCGCCGGTCATCTCCCGTTCGACGACGGGCTCCTGCTCGACCAAGTCCAAAACGGTCACGGGGCGCACGGGCATGGCTTCCTCGGCGGACTCGCCGGCGCAGCCGCCGAGGGTCACCAGCAGGGCAAGACCTAAGTATCCGAGTGATGGGGTTCTCATTCCGGCTCCTCTCCGTGGACGACCTCGGCTGCGGACCGCTCGGCCACACGGCGAGAGCCCGTCCGCCGAAGCGCTTCCTGGATTTCTGCTGACAAAACGGGCCATCCGTCTGTCGGGCGATTCCACCCACCCCCTAAGGCCTTGTAGGCCGCGACAAGACTCAGCACCACATCGCCGCGGGATTCGACGGCGCGGTCCTGCTGCTGAACCAGGAAACGCTGGGTGTCCACCACCGCCTGGTAGTTCACCAACCCGGCCCGGTACTGGCTGAGGGCGAGCTCCACCGAGCGCTCCGCGTTCTTCACGCTCTCTTCGAGCAGCAGCGCCGTCGCTTGCTCAGCGAGGAAAGCGACCAGGGCATCTTCGACCTCGCGCGCGGCGTCCAGCACCGTTTGCTGATACCGGAGGGCGAGCTGCAAGAACCTCGCGTGCTCGACCCGGACCTGATTGCGCAGGCGGCCGTAGTTCAAAATCGGCCAGCTGAAAGTTGGGCCGACGGAGTACGTCAGACTGGAGCTCCGGAAGAGATCACCCGAGGTGGCGCCGTTGGAGCTCGCCGCCGCGCCGCTGCTGGTCACCAGCCCGATCGAGCCGAGCAGCGTGAATCGCGGGTAAAGCTCCGCTTCGGCGACGCCGATGCGCGCGCTCTGCGCCGCGGCTTCGAATTCCGCACGGCGGATGTCCGGGCGTCGGCGAAGGAGGTCGATCGGCGTTCCGACGGCCACGCGGGCCGGGGGCGCGGGGATGGTCGCCGTACGTTCGCCGTCGAGCAGCCCGTCGAGCGACCCCGGGGGCTGGCCGAGCAGCGTCGCCAGCCCGTTGAGGGTCTGGCGGACGCCGGCCTCGAGTCGGGGGACCACCGCTTCCGTGTCTTTCAACAGGGACCTGGCCTGGGTCACGTCCAGCTCGGGGACCAGTCCATTGCGAAACCTGACGTCAGCGATCCGCAAGCTATCCCGCTGTAGGGCCGCATTGCGCTCCGCCAACTGCAGCCGGCGCTCAAAGGTGCGCAGCAGGACGTAGGCCCGAGCGACCTCGGCCGCGACCGCGACCACGGCGTTCCGGGAGTCCGCCGCCGAGGCTCGGTAGCTGGCGTCTGCGGATTCGACGCCCCGCCGGATCCGGCCCCAAAAATCGAGCTCCCAGGCGGCGTCGAAACCTATGTGGTAATCGGTAAAACTCGGATCCGACAGCGCGAGATTGGACGCGTTTTCGCTCAGCTCGACCAGACTGGCCCGGCCCTCGGCCGCTTGTCGTTGGGGCCAGAGGGTGCCCCGGGCTATTCCCAGCTGCGCCCGAGCCTCCAGCAGTCGAACGCCGGCGATCTGGAGTGAGAGATTGCTCGCTAGCGCCTGCTCGACGAGGCGATCCAGGTCGGGATCCCCGAGGCTCCGCCACCAGTCGCCCTCATCCACCGGCTCGGAGGTCAACGGGGATTCAACCCGGGCCGACCAGTCGGGCCGGGTCTGGGTCGCGGGCTGCTCAAAGTCAGGACCGACCGTGCACGCTGCGCTCGACAGGACCAGCAGTCCGAGCAAGACCGCTCGCTTTCCAGTTTCCACCAGGGGCCGCGGCCGTAAGGACAAGCCCATAAATGAATGGACCCCCGAGCCGGTGGATGAGGGCGACTGGTGGCGGAGCCTCGGGGATCCCGACCTGGATCGCCTCGTCGAGCAGGCGCTAGCGAGCAATCTCTCACTCCAGATCGCCGGCGTTCGAC
>JBCDKB010000694.1:0-3463 GCA_038747035.1 Acidobacteriota bacterium
CGATCTCCAAGAGCTTGCGCGAAATGCGCCTCAGGGACCTGCGGCGAAAAAGCCGCGACCCGACGCTCGACGAGAAGCACCGAAATCTCGCCGAGGTCGAGATCCACAAGCGATTTGGCTTCCCCGCCGCCTGTCTGGTCTTCGGATTGCTGGGCCTTCCGCTCGGCTTTTCGAACGCCCGCGGTGGGCGCTCCGCCGGCTTCGCCCTGTCGATTCTTGTCATCCTCGTCTACTACATTATTTTCAATACGGGAGAGGAGGCGGCCCGAGACGGGGCCGTTCCGGCGTGGATCGCCGTCTGGCTACCCAACGTCTTGATGCTCGGGGCAGGACTCTTTCTGCTCGCCCGGCGCAATCGAGACAAGAGCTTGATGCTCCAGAACGTTGATCGCTATATCCAGCAGAACCTCTGGGGGCGCATCCGTAGGGTCCAGGCCCGCAACGAAGAGCGGGTCAAGAGGCGCCGCGAGGCGCAGAAACGCGGGCTCCGCAGCCGGAACGGCAAGCAGCTGGTCGTGCGGTTGCCGCAGATCGGGATTCGCTTTCCCAATACGGTTGATCGCTACCTGCTCAAGGCTTTCTTCAGGGTCTTCGGCGTCGCGGTCTTCTCCGGTTTGACCGTATATCTGGCGGCCGACATTACGGAGAATGTCGAGGACATCCTCCAGAATGAAGTCTCGAGTTCGATTGTCTTCTCGTATTACCAATACAAGAGCTTCTCGATCATCTACGAGATCATGCCGATCATCGTCCTGATCACCACGCTGACCACTTTCGGCTTGCTCTCACGCACCAACGAGCTGACGGCGCTGAAGGCTTCGGGCGTGAGCGTCTTTCGCCTCGCCATCCCCGTGGTGCTAGCGTCTGGGCTGATCGCCGGGCTGTGCGGCGTGCTCCAGTCCGAGGTGCTGCCGGCGGCCAACTCCAAGGTCGCGGAGTACCAGGCGATGATCGAAGGCAAAGAGGCTCGCCAAAGCGCCCGCCGCGCCGATCGGCAGTGGCTCTACGGCAAGGGCAACCAGCTCTATAACTATCGCTTCTACGACAGCGAACGGCGCGAGCTCCAGGGCCTGCAGATCTTCAAGTTCGACGATAGCTATCGGCTCATCGGCCGACTGATGGTCGAGCGGGCTACCCATATTGAAGGCGGCTGGTGGACTTTTTCCAAGGGCTGGGCGCGCACCTTCGACGGCGCCGATATGACCGGCGTGAGCTTCTTCGAAGAGCCGATGAAATACCGGCTGCTCGAGCCGCCCGAGTATTTCGAGGGCGGACTCACGCCCCCGGAAGAAATGGACTATGCCGAGCTGCGGTCCTATATCAACGAGCTTCGCTCGGCCGGCCAGAAGGTGCCCGAGCTCGAGGTCGAGCTGCACAATAAGGTCGCCTACCCGGTGATTTCCCTGGTGATGGCCTTGGTCGGCCTCCCCTTCGCCTTCAAGCTCGGACGGCGCGGCGCCCTTTACGGCATCGGCATTTCGATCCTGCTCGGTATCGGCCTGCTGCTGGTCATCGGCATCTTTACGGCGCTCGGCACCAACGGCATCCTGCCGCCGCAGCTTGCGATTTGGAGTCCCGCCGGGATCTTCGCGATCTTCTCGCTCTACAGTTTCCTGGGCGTCCGCAGCTAATCGAGCCGATTTTCCGTAGCTCAGGGCGCGGCGCCTCCTAGTCGCGGCGCCCAGACGCACGAGAGCCCGGACGCTCGATCAAGCCGTCCGGGCTTCAGGAAAGTCGGCATCCCGACCTTTCGGTTCGCTCCGTCAGTCGGTGTGAACCGGAGTGCTAAGCGACTACGCGCAGGCGGTCTTCAGGTCGTCCACGTGGTCAACCAGCTCCCAGGTGAAGCCATCTTCGTCGCGGCCGAAATGGCCGTAGGCGGCGGTCGGGCGGAAGACCGGCCGACGGAGCTCGAGGTGATCGATGATGCCCTTCGGCGTCAAGGTGAAAATCTCGCGGATCGCCGATTCGATCTTGCGATCATCAACATGGCCCGTGCCGTTGGTGTCGACGTGGATCGAGACCGGTTCCGCGACGCCGATGGCGTAGGCGAGCTGCACGAGGGCTTGGTCGGCGAGCTCGGCGGCGACAATATTCTTGGCGATATGGCGGGCCATATAGGTCGCCGAGCGGTCGACCTTGGTCGAGTCCTTGCCGGAGAACGCGCCGCCGCCGTGGCCGCCGCGGCCGCCGTAGGTGTCGACGATGATCTTGCGGCCGGTGAGACCGCAGTCACCCTGGGGACCGCCGACCACGAAGCGGCCGGTCGGGTTGACGTGAAAGATCACGCTGTCGTCCATGAGGTCGTCCGGAACGGTGCCGCGAATGACTTTGGCGATGATGCCTTCGCGAATCTCTTCGAGCGTCACCTCAGGGGCGTGTTGGGTCGACACGACCACGGTATTCACGCGCTTCGGGGTGTTGCCTTCGTACTCGACGGTGACCTGGCTCTTGCCGTCCGGACGAAGCCACGGCAGCTCCTCGGCCTTGCGCACCGCCGCCAGTCGACGGGTGAGCTGGTGGGCCAGCTGGATGGTCAGCGGCATCAGCTCCGGCGTTTCGCGGCAGGCGAAGCCGAACATGAGGCCCTGGTCGCCGGCGCCCCCCGGGTCGACACCCATGGCGATGTCGGGCGACTGCGGATCGATCGCGGAGAGCACGGCGCAGCTTTCGGCGTCGAAGCCCATGTCGGCGTTGGTGTAGCCAATGTCCTTCACCACGCTGCGGGCGATCGACGGCATGTCGAGGTAGCCCTGGGTGGTGATCTCACCCGCCAGCATCACGAGACCCGTATTCACCAAAGTCTCACAGGCCACGCGCGACGTCGGATCCTGGCGAAGCGCCTCGTCGAGGATCGCGTCAGAGATCTGGTCTGCCATCTTGTCGGGATGGCCTTCGGTCACGGATTCGGACGTGAACAGGTAAGTCTCTTCGGACATCGGCAAGGCTCCTTCGAAAGCTACGTCAAGACTTCCGGCGCCGGGCGCGGGCGGGCCGGTTCGCGGGGAGTCGTGGGTCGTTCTGGGAAGTGGGATCGACTAGGGAGGTCGAATCGGCGTGGGCGGATTTTAGATGCGGCGCGTGGGCAGAATGGAAGAGCGGATTGGGGCCGGCTACGGCGGGAACTGTCTGCGGCGCGGGCCTAGGGCACTGGGGGCCCTTGGGGCCGCGAGATGGTAGCAGATCAGCCCCGCGGCTGCACTCCGAGCCGGCCATAGAGCAGCGAGCACAGGGCGTGGAAGGTCGCGAGCTTTGCCGCGGTCCGCGCCGAAACAGATCTTTGTCATTATAGTTCTATCGCATAACCTTTGTTAAAATGACCTGATGAAGTAATTGAATAACTTTATCAGCAAAGTTTGCCATGTAATAGGGATCTCTTTCTGGGGTATTACGAATAAATTCTAATTGCAATCGCCCATGTAGAGTAGTTGCTATAATCCAAAAAAGATTATCTCTACCTGAA
>JBCDKB010000695.1:0-3458 GCA_038747035.1 Acidobacteriota bacterium
CTTCGTCGTCGAGATCGGCGGCCGGTGCGCCGAAGCTCACCGGTTCCTCAACCGGAGCGATCGGGCCTGGATCGGTGGCTTCCACTCCAGGGGCAGCCCCCCTGGGATAGGCCAAATCGTCCTCCGGCGGAGGCTCGAAGGCCAGCTCTTCCTGCGCGAACGCCGGGGCCGCATCGCTAGAGGCGTCCTCAAGCGGCTCGACCGGCGGCGGTGCAGCCAGCTCAAAGAGGGGGGACTCATCCGCTCCAGGCGCAGGTTCTGCTTCCACGGACGGCGCTTCGAGCGCGAAATTCGGAGTCAGGATGTCTTCGTCTGTCGGGCCTTCGTCTGTCGGGCGGCTGTCACCACCTGTCGCTTCATCCCCCGGCGGCGCGGCCGCGGCAGGCGACGCCAAAGCGGGATCCGGACGGATGCTGCGCACAGCCTCCTCGACCTCGGGATCCTCCTCTTCGTCGAGGAGATCGGTCGGCATCGACGGCATCTTCTCGCCCCACGGGGCGTCGAAGCCTTCGCCGCCGGCACCTCCGGCTCCGGCGGCCTCGGGCAGCGCCACTTCCGGGACGTGACCGATGAGCGTCGGTTCTTCCGACAGGTCCGGGAGATCGGCCGGGGCGGAGGCCAGGGCGGGCGGTGAATCCTCCGCGTCCGCGGGCACGGTCTCGACCTCGAAGGGCGCCCCGCCGCTCTTGACCTGCTCCTCGAGCAACTTCAGGACCAGCTGGCGCCCGCTCTCGTCAATGGCGGTGAAGCGCACGCCCATGCCAGCCGGCGCCCCATCACTGTGGTCTTTGAGGCGCACCCAGACCACCTGACCTTGGCCGTGCAGCAGGCGGAAGCCGTCGACCAGCTTGAACTCGAAGTGGATCTCCGTCCCGACCGGCCTCGCCTTATGCGTCTTGATGAAGACGCCGCCGAGCGAGATATTGGAGCTGTACTCTTCGACGAATGACGCGAACCGTTCAAAACGGAGGGTGACCCGGGACTCGGCGTGACGCATGTCACCTCCGGTCAGGTCGGCGGGTTTATCGGCGAAGGAATCACTCATCGTGCTCTTGTGTCGGGCCAGAAGCTCGTGGAGGGTCGGCGCCTAAACACGCGCCTGTCCCGGCGTATCTTCCGATCCTACCTTACGGGGTCCCCGATTCGAACCGGGCGCCGAACGCCGAAAGCGAAGCAGTGAAGGGCGTTTAGCCCAAAATTGGACCGACGCAAGCAGTTGAGCGCTATCCGTCGGTGGGCTACGATGACCCGGTGTTCGCCGCGACGCCCCGCCGCAGCCTTGACGACCTGATCGCGCTTTCTGAGCCCGATGCGGTCAAGGCCGCTTTCGATGACCGGAATCGAGCGGTTCTCTTCCGGTTCTTGACCGTCTTTACGCTGGGATCGATCGCTGCGTTTCTCGTCCTCGCCGCCGACGGCCAGTATTGGCCCATGGCGGCCGCGGGCGTTTCGTTGGTCTTGGCGCGGCTCCTGCATTCGCTCGATGAACGGCCGGTTCTTGAGCGCCACTTCCGCGCCTTGCTCATCGGCTGGCTGCTGGTGCAGTTCGTCTTAATCCGGCTGCCTGTGGTCGAGGAGACCTACCACCCCGTCGACACGGTGCTGCCGATCCTGCTGCTCTTCTTCCGGCTCACGGGAGGACAGCTCGCTTTTCTGCTGGGTCTATGGTGGTCGCTCTCTGCGGGGCGCGACCTTGTCGGCGCCACGCTCAACAAGGACCAGCTGGAACTTCCGGCGCTGCTCGGCATCACGATTCTCGGCCTCGCCGTGTTCTTCATCGGATCGACCCTCACCAAGCGCCGTAGCCGTGAGTTTGTTAGCGGATGGCGTCGGGAGCACCAGCGCCACCGGGAACGGCTGCGGATGCGGGAAGAGCTCGACGACGCGCGGCGCATCCAGCTCAGCATGCTGCCGAGGAGCGACCCGGCGAGCCCCTGGCTCGATATGGCCGGCATTTCGATCCCCGCGAGCGAGGTGGGTGGCGACTACTACGAATATTTCCGCGTCGACGAGAATCGCCAGGCGGTCGTCGTCGCCGACGTCGCCGGCCACGGCGTCGCGAGCGGTCTGCTGCTCGCCGGAGTCCGGAGCTGTCTCTATCTCCTGAAAGAGACACCCCAACGCCCGTTAGACGTCTTATCGAAGCTCGACCGCGTCGTTCGAGAGACCACGGGACGCCGCCAGTTCGTCACGATGCTCTACGCCCTATTCGACCGCGAGAAGAAGCGCCTCACCCTATCCGCGGCCGGCCACCCGCCGTTGCTTCGCTACGTGGCGGCGACCGGCGAAGTCGAAGAGGTGGGACCCCACGCGCTGCCGTTGGGCACGGCTCTGGTCCAGGACATCCAAGAAATCGAAGTGCCGTTCGAGTCCGACGACATCTTTCTCGCCGTCACCGACGGCATCGCCGAGACGGTCAACAGCCGCGGTGAAGTCTACGGCGCGGGTCGGCTCGCCGGAAGGCTCCGATCCACCGCCCATGACCGGGGCGCCAAGGAAATCCGCGACACGCTGCTCGGCGACGTGTGGTCCTTCAAGGCGGACGGCGAGCAGACCGACGACATCACCCTTGTCGTGGTCAAGATCCGCTAGCGCCGGGGCCGGTGAGCCTTCTTCGTCGGCGAGCGAGCTAAGGCCGACGCTCGGCGACGATCGCTCCGCCCCGAACTTCCGCGCGCCAACCCGGCGGCACGGTTAGCGATGCGTGGCTGTCGAAGACCAAAGCGGGACCGTCAAAGCCATCGCCGTGTTCCAGGGCCTCCAGCCCGTGGACGGCCGCGGCCGCGGTGCCGCTCTCAAAAACGACGTCCCGTCGAGTGAGCGGAGCGGCCGGTTGGCCTCCTCCACTCTCCACCGGCGCGTCTTCCCGCCGACGCTCCGACACCACCGCGCGGAGGGACACCACTTCGATCTCGGGATCCCTCGGCCGATAGCCATAGCGAGATCCATAGGCTTCGAGAAAGGCGACCTTCAAATCCAGCCCGTGGAGCGCCTCGATTTCGAGCGCACTTTCCTGGCCCCGCAAACGCAGGAAAACCAGGCGGCGCCGCGTCTCGAGCTCGACGCCTTCCGGGGCCTCTTCCGACAGCGCGCGACGAGCTTCTTCCCCCAGCGCCGACAGCCATCGTTCGATGGACGCCTCGACGTCGACGAGTGGCTTGAGAACTTGCCGGGTCGCGAACCGTTCCAGGACCGCCGATCCGAGGCCGAAGGCGGAGAGTAAACCGGCTTCGGGCGGCAAAATCACGGTGGCGATACCGAGCTGCTCGGCGACCGAGCAGGCGTGCTGCCCGCCGGCGCCGCCGAACGCCACAAGGGCGTAGCTCCTGGGATCGTAGCCCCGCCTGACGCTGATCTGTCGAACGGCCTCCGCCATCCGCTGGTCTGCGATCACCAAGTAGCCCAGGAGCACGTCATTTCGCGTCAGCGTCGAACCGGCGCGCCGGAGCGCCTTGACC
>JBCDKB010000696.1:0-3445 GCA_038747035.1 Acidobacteriota bacterium
CGCTTCCTCGTCGAGAGTTTATTGGCGGAAAGCCGAAAGCGCGGAGCCGAGCCGAATGTGCTCGAAACCGCCTACGTGAACACCATCCACGCCTCGGAGCAGCCCGCCTATCCCGGCGACCGGGACATCGAACAGCGGCTGCGCTCGATCATCCGCTGGAACGCCATGGCGCTCGTGGTCCGTGCGAATAAGGACTTCGACGGTCTCGGCGGCCATATCGCCACCTATCAAAGCTCCGCGAATCTGCTGGAGGTCGGCTTCGAGCACTTCTGGCGCACGGCGTCCGAGGATCACGGCGGCGACTTGGTCTACTTCCAAGGCCACGCGTCCCCCGGCCTCTACGCCCGTCTTTTTCTCGAAGGCCGCCTCGACCTCGACACTATGGATCGCTTCCGGCGCGAGGTTGAGCCCGGCGGCCTGTCGTCCTACCCCCATCCGTGGCTGATGCCCGACTTGTGGCAATTCGCCACCGTGTCGATGGGCCTCGGGCCGCTGATGGCGATCTACCAGGCGCGGTTCATGAAGTACCTCGGCGCCCGCGGCCTCACCGACATCGAAAGCCGCAAGGTGTGGGCGTTCTGCGGCGACGGCGAAATGGACGAGCCCGAGTCCCTCGGCGCCCTGACGGTGGCCCCCAGGGAAGGCCTCGACAATCTGGTTTTCGTCATCAACTGCAACCTGCAGCGCCTTGACGGCCCGGTGCGCGGCAACGGCAAGATCGTCCAGGAGCTCGAGCGGCTCTTCCGCGGCGCCGGCTGGAACGTCATTAAGCTGCTTTGGGGCTCGACCTGGGATGATCTGCTCGCCCGAGACGTCGACGGCAAGCTCCAGCGCCGCATGCTCAGCGCGCCCGACGGGGAGTGGCAGAACTACGCCGCCACGACCCGCGGCGGCGCCTACTTTCGTGAGCACTTCTTCGGCCAGGACCCCGATTTGCTGAAAATGGTCGAGCACCTCTCGGACGACGACCTGATGGGCCTGCACCGCGGCGGCCATGACGAGGCCAAGATCTACACCGCATATAAAGCCGCCACGGAGCACCGGGGCCAGCCGACGGTGATCCTCGCCCAGACCATCAAAGGCTACGGCATGGGGGCCGCCGGCCAGGGCCTCAACATCACCCACCAGAAAAAGAAGCTCGAGAAGGACGACGTCAAGACCTTCCGCCAGTTCTTCGACGTGCCGATTTCCGACGAGCAGATGGCGAACTTGGAATACGCCAAACCGGGCGACGACTCCCCCGAGATCCGCTACCTGAATGAGCGACGGTCCGCCCTCGGTGGCTCCTACCCGAGTCGGCGCCGCCACTCCGAACCGCTGCCCATTCCACAGCTCAACGTCTTCAAGAAGATGCTGGAATCCAGCGGCGACCGCGAGTTTTCGACGACGTCGGCCTTCGTCCGTTTCCTCACCCAGCTGAGCCGCGACAAAGCCCTGGCGCCCCATCTGGTCCCGATCCTCGCCGACGAGGCGCGGACTTTCGGCATGGAGGGCCTCTTCCGCCAGCTCGGTATCTACGCTCCCTTCGGACAGCGCTATGAGCCGGTGGATCGGGACCAGCTGATGTTCTACAAGGAGGACCACAACGGCCAGATCCTGCAGGAGGGCATCAACGAAGGCGGCGCCATTGCCTCATGGATCGCCGCCGGCACGTCCTACTCGAACCACGGCGTGCCGATGATCCCGTTTTACATCTACTACTCGATGTTCGGCTTCCAGCGCGTCGGCGACTTCATCTGGGCCGCCGCCGATATGCAGGCCCGCGGCTTCCTGCTCGGCGGCACCTCAGGCCGCACGACGCTCAACGGCGAAGGCCTCCAGCACGAAGACGGCCATTCCCACCTGATGGCGGCGACGGTGCCCACCTGCCGAGCCTACGATCCCACCTTCTCCTACGAGGTGGCGGTGATCATGCAGGACGGCCTGCGCCGCATGTACGGCGAGGAGAGCGAGAACATCTTCTACTACCTGACGGTGATGAACGAAAACTACGCGCATCCGGCCATGCCGGAAGGCGCCGAGGAAGGCATCATCAAGGGGCTCTACCTGCTCGAAGCCGGCGCCGGTAGGGCGAAGAAGAAGCGTGTCCAGCTGCTCGGCTCCGGCACGATCCTCCGCGAGGTCCAGGCGGCGGCGGAAATGCTCCGGGAGGACTGGGGCGTCACCGCTGATGTTTTCTCAGCGCCGAGCTTTAACGAGCTTCGCCGCGACGGCCTGGCCGTGGACCGCCGGAACCTCCTGCACCCCGAGGCCGAACCGGAGCGCTGCTGGGTCCAGGAATGCCTCGACGGTCGGCCGGGTCCGGTGATCGCCTCAACGGACTACATGAAGGCCTACGCCGACCAGATCCGCCCCTGGGTGCAGCAGCGCTTCGTGGCGCTCGGCACCGACGGTTTCGGGCGTTCGGACACCCGGGAGCAGCTGCGCCACTTCTTCGAAGTCGACCGCCGCTGGGTCACCGTGGCGGCCCTCAAGGCCCTGGCGGACGACGGAGCGGTCCCGAAGTCCACGGTGACGGAGGCCATTCAACGCTACGGCATCGACCCGGAGAAGGCCGACCCCACAACGGTCTAGCCCGAAGTCACCGGCCAACACTTTCCACCGTGATGAGACGAGCGTCGCGCCTCTTCCCTTCCCCCTGCACCAGCGCCCCTGCGGCGTCCCGGAGTGTTAAGCCATGTCCGATTTGATCGAAGTTCGCATCCCCGACATGGGGGATGTCGATGAGGTCGAGGTCGTCGAGATCCTCGTCCAGGCCGGCGACGCCGTCGAAGCCGAAGCGTCGTTAATCACCCTCGAAAGCGACAAAGCGTCGATGGACGTGCCGTCCCCCCAAGCTGGCGCGATCAAGGAGCTGAAGGTCGCCGCCGGGGACACCGTCAAAGAAGGGGACCTCGTCGCGCTGCTCGAAGCTGGGGACGCCGGCGGCGAATCCGCGCCGGCGCCCGCCGCGCAGGAAGAGGCGGCCCCCGAGCCGGCGGCCCCTGTACCTTCTCCGCCGCCGGCCGCTCCGGCATCGGCGGCCCCGGCACCGTCTCCGGCAGCGGCCGCTCCGGCACCGGCCAGTCCAGAGCCCGCCCTGCCCAGGGTCGACGAGGCGGCCTTCGCCAACGCCTACGCTAGCCCGTCGGTCCGCAAGCTCGCCCGCGAGCTCGGCGCCAACCTCGGCGCGGTCCAAGGCACCGGCCGCAAAGGTCGCATTACCGACGCCGACCTCAAGCAGTGGGTCAAATCGGCGCTCCAACGCCCAGCCCCCACGGCCAGCGGCGGTGGGGGCGGCGTGTCCGGCTTCGAATGGCCGCAGATTCCGGCCATCGACTTCGCCAAATTCGGCGACATCGAAGAGCAGCCCCTCTCCCGCATCCAGAAAGTGTCGAAGAAGAATCTCCACCGCAGCTGGCTGCACGTGCCCCACGTCACCCAGCACGAGGACGCCGACGTCACC
>JBCDKB010000697.1:0-3445 GCA_038747035.1 Acidobacteriota bacterium
CATCGACCTCCACTTGGACAGGGCGCGCTTCGACGCCCCACGGTGTCGCGGATAGAGTTTGTGCCAACATGCCCGATAAAGACGAAAGGCACGTGAGTTTTCAGTAATGCTTGCGAATCTTTTTCAAAAAACCTGCCGGCGATGGCGAATTCCTAGGGATAGGGGCCACGCCTTGCCGCGGGCAGAGTTTGTGCCAACATGGTTGAGGTACACGCAAGGCGCCTGAGATTTCCGTGACGCCTGCGAATTTTTTGAGAGAGCTCGGCGCTCGCCGGGATCGGCGGCTGATAGAGTGAAAGGGAGGAACCCGATGGCGATTGGACTGGAGGACTTGCTGAGCCGCTTTGACGGCGAACAGCCTGAGGTGGCCCTGATGTTGGTCAAGGCGCCCCTCGGTTCGGTGGTGAGTGGCCTGGCCGATACGTACGGCACCTTGCCCCTCGTCGAAGGCGCTCCGGTGCGCGTCGCATCGCGGCAGGAGACCATCGTAGAGACCAGCGGCTGGCTCGCCGCCGTGGAGCAGCGCGACGAGTCCTGGGTGTGCGTCTACGTGGCGCTCGGCGAAGTCGTCGAGCTCGAACGCGATCTCGTGCGCCACGTCGGGGCGGACCTCTCGGAGACGCTGTCGACCCAGGCCATCGCCTTTTCGGTCTTCTCCCCGGCCCTGCGCGACGACGAGACCGGCGAGGCGGAAGGACTGAAAGCAGAATTCGAAGCTTTCCAAGAAGGGGAGACGACCGACCGGGTGATCTTCACCGTCGACGGGCCGATCGAAGCTTTCGAGACCGAGGGCCGGGAGTTGCCAGAAACCGAAACGGTGAGCTTGGACTTGGCCCACCGACTCTTCGCCGATCGCGGCATCTACGTCCCCGCCTGTAGTCCTAAGAGCCGTGGCCAACAGGCCTGGCTGGCCCTGTGGGACCTCGAACCCAGCCGCATCGGACGGGCCGACCTCTTTCGACTGCGGGGCAGCTCCTTCTTCGAAGACGAGACCTTGACTATGGACATGCCCGGCCTCGAGGCGGCCACCCGAGCCGCCGATGAGGACACTGCGTCCGAGGTCGGATCTGAATCCGCCGACGCCGGCGAAGACCAGGCGGAGTCGGGCCGCGGCTGGCTCGGATTCTTCCAGCGCATCTTCGCCGGAAAAAGCTAGCACTCCACCGCAACTCGAATGGCCAATCCGTCAGCTGGCTCCGTGACCGGTCGCAGCCGCTTTCGCGGGCGTCCGCTTTTGACCTTGGCGGTCGTCTTTTTCGCCGCCCTCGCCTTGAGCTGGGCCGAGGCGGCCTACCGCGGTCATCGCGCCGCCCTTTCCCAGGCTGGCCCAGGGGTCCAGTGGATCTGGGCACCCGAGGCCGCAAAGCGGGGCGAGCCCACGGCCTTCTTCGCCGTCCGGGACTTTCACATACCGGCCGACAGCAAGCTTTGGATCCAGCTCACCGTCGACGAGGCCCATAGCCTTTGGGTCAACGGACGCCGCGTCGGTTCGGGCCTCTATGTCGAAGCAGCGCCCGCAGAGCTTTATGACGTCAGCGACTTTGTTAAGGCGGGCTGGAATCGCGTCATGATCGAAGCCTCCAGCGGCCGCGGGGCAGGCGGCATTTTGGCCAGCCTGCGGCTCGACGATCCGTCGGAGGTTTTCCTAGGGAGCGACGACGGGTGGCGTATCTTCGAAGACTCGGAGCGCTGGTTAATCGCCGGATTTCGAACGATGGAACCGGGTTTAGGGCGAGCCCCTGTGGTCTGGCAGCTGCCTCCCACGGGTCGTTGGCGCCTGCCGGAGGAGGTGCGCCCCGGGCGACGGCTCGCCGAATTCGAGCCTTTCATCTATCCCCTTCGCCTCCGCCACCCTTCAGCGCCGTCGACGCCGGAGATCTGGCGTCAGCTTGAGCCACGGGAGCGCCTGCCTAATTTGGAGACGCAGGCGGTCTTTGAGTTTCCAGGCCAGGTCTTAGGGCATCTCGAGATGGGGCTCGACGCGGACGCGGGTCCAGGCCTGCTATTTTTCGACGACGAAGACCCCGGCTCTCCGGCTGGACGGAGCGCCGACGCGGTCCTGGCGGCCGTCCCCGGGCTCCGTGAGTGGCACGATCCCCAGGCGCGACGGTTCCGCTACGTGACGGTGGTCGGCGCAGCCCCCGTCGACTGGATCCGGGTGCGGCCGGCGACGGAAGTCGATGCCGATCCGGACAGAACCGAAGGCGTCTTTGGCATGCGGGCGACCTCGCCCTTTCGGCGAGTCGAAGAGGCCGTCTGGCGGCGGCTGCAAGAATAGCGTCGCCTCACGGCGAGCCGTTCTCTACTTTGCGGACTCGAGCTCGGACCCGAGCCCTAGAGCGAGACCCTCGCCAGGAAGTCGCGGTCAAGATTCCCGAGGTAGAGCTGTCCATCGACCTCTTCCGCCGAGGTGACTTGGGGAATGATCTCTCCGCCGGGATCTTGGAGCGTCCGGATGATGTTCCCGCCTTCGTCGTAGCCGATGACCAGCCCGTAGGGCGCTGGTTTTGGCCAAAACAGGCGGGGGAGCTTGGCCAGCAAGGATTTGACCCGCGGCCGCGGATGCAGCCGATCCGCGCTCGGGTTCCTGACGGTAAAAAGCGCAGCCCAGAAGGTGCCACGTCGATTCGCCGACACGCCGTCGGGGAAGCCGGGGAGATTGTCGGCAAAGATATCGGACTCGCCGGCGCGGTCGCCGGTCAGCCAATAGCGCGTGATCCGATAGCGGTAGGTCTCATTGACCAGCACAAAGTCTTCCGCCTGTGACAGGGCGACGCCGTTGGCGAAGTAGAGACCGTCGAGCAGAACCTCTGTCGCCCCGGTGGCGGGGTCGAAGCGCAGCAGTCGCCCGTGTGGCCGGGCCTCGAGGAGGTCGTGGAGGTAGTGGTGGTGGTCGAATCGAGAGCTCGCGTCGGAAAAGTAGATGCGGCCATCGCTCGCGATGTCCAGGTCGTCGGTAAACCGGAATGGGAGATTGTCGGCGCGACGGCTGAGCACCTCGATGACGCCCGCGGAATCGATGCGCAAGAGCCCCTTGGCGGCGTCGGCGACCACGAGACGACCCAGGGCGTCGAAATGCAGACCTAGGGGACGACCGTCGGTCGTCGCAAAGGTCTCGAGATTCCCGCCTTCGGAGTCAAGGCGAACGATACGCCCGTCCTCGGTGCCGACGTAGATGCGACCTCGGTCATCAACGGCCACATCCTCGGGTCCTTGGACCTCACGCTCCGCCAAGCGTTCGGCCTGGCGCAAGTCGCTATTGGGCGCCAGGGCCCCTTTCATCTCCGGCGGCGTCGGCGGATCGTAGGCCGCGGGGTCGATCGGGGAGGGTAGCAGCAGAAAGACCACCAGGCCGACGAAGGCCACGGCGAATGCAAGCCGAGTGGCGGTAAATTTCATGGTCGACTCCTGGCGGCGCTTTCACCGCGGAAGATCCGGCGTTGCG
>JBCDKB010000698.1:0-3431 GCA_038747035.1 Acidobacteriota bacterium
CCGCGCTCAAAGCCGCCGCCGCCGCACGCGTCGACGGCGCCTTCGGCCTCCACCGCGTGGAAAGTGGGCGGCTCGGCGCCGGCGTCGATCTCCACGAAATAGGCGTCGCCGCCGTCGACGACGACCGACACCACCGCGCGGCTGCGGCCGGTCCAGCGCAGCGAGTAGCCGCACGGGTTGCCGCTGCCCGCCGTCGGGCGGTGGTCGTGCACGGCCCCCGCGCCGCCGAGCTCCTGGAGGACGAGCGACTTATCGAAGAAGCTCAGCCACAGCAGCCAGCGGCCGTCGGGCGAGATCCACGGCGTGCCGAAGCCGCCGGGCGGGCTCAGGGCCTGCTCCACCGCGCCGGGGTAGCGCAGCAGCCGCTCGCCGCCGAACTCACCGATCACAAAAAGGTCGCCGGCGAGGGACGCCGAGCGCACCGGCGCCGACGGGTCGGGGTAAGGGCCGATATCCAGCAGATCGCCGCCGGCGAAGCGCACCAGCGCCGCCCCGTCCGCCCCGCCGCCCGGCGCCGGACGCCGCTCCACCAGGTAGACCTCGTCGGTGAGCGGATTGCCGATCCTCGACGTGAAGCGCCCGGCGTCGGGTCCGTCCCCCGGGATCTGGGGCTCGACGAATCCCACCACCAGCTTCTCCGCCAGTCTCTCGCCGACCGCCGAGAGGTTGTTGTCGACCGCCGCCCAGGTCTCGAGCTGCCGGCCGTCGAGGTCAGCGCGCACGCGGTAGACGCCGTCCGGCACCACCTCGCCGCCGTCGTCTCGGCCGTCCCACTCCGCCGACTGGCCGCCCGGCGTCACGTCGAGGGTGCGCACGACGAGGCCGGCGCCGTCGACCAGGCGCACCCCGTCCACGCCGCCGCGGAAAAAGACCGTCGCCGTATCGCGCACGCCGTCGCCGTTGGGCGAGAAGATCTGCCGCGCGACGGCGAGGTCGCCGTCTTGGACCGTGAGCGGCACGTCAACGCGGTTGTTCGCCGCATCGAGCTCGTCAAAGCCCGGCGGGCCGACGACGCGCAGGGCGAGCCCCAGCTCGCCGACCGCACCCGCCGGGTCCCACTCGACGTCGACGAGGGTCGCTTCGCCGGCGGCGAGGGCGCCGACCGGCGCGCTCAAGAGCACGGTGTCAACGGCGCCGAGCAGCTCGAGCGTCGACGCCGGCGCCGGCTGGTCGCCGCCGTTGCGCACGTCGACGCTGAAGCGGAGCGTCTCCCCCTGGCGCGGGAACTCGGGCGTTACGTCGACGCCGCCGCGGGAAAGCTGCAGATCCGGAAGGCCGTCGACGCGGGCGATGAGGAAGGCTTCATTGTCGAGCTCCGAGAACTCAGCGACGGCGTCCGCCGGATCGACCACCGCGAAGAAGAGGCGCTCGTCGAAGCTCTCGACCGGCACGGTCGCTTCGACCGCGACGCCGCCGCCGGCGGCGCGGCCGGGGACCGCTTCGTCGACGAGCCGGGTGCCGCCGGCGCCGGCCGTCGGCGCATCGAGCCATAGCTCCACCGAAAACGCCGGCGCGTCGACCGCCGACGGGTTGCCGACGCGGGCCCGGAAGGTCACCGGCTGCCCCTGCTGGGGCCGCACCGGGTCGAGCTCGAGGTCGTCCGGCGTCACCCGCAGATTCGGCAGGCCCGAGCCCGCGACGTCGACGGTGGTCTGCCGTCGGTCGTTGCCCGGATCCGCATCGCCCGTGACCCCGGACGGATCGACCTCCGCCGCCAGCTCGAAGACGCCGGCCCGATTCGGCGACCACTCCGCGGTCAACTCCATGGCGCCACCCGGGGCGAGCGGCCCGGTCACCGAGAGGCGCTGGATCAGCACCGGGTCCGCGCCCTCGGCCCTCTCGAAGATGACGTCGAAATCGGCCAGGGGAACGGTGCCGACATTGCGGATCTCGGCGGTGAGCCGGGTCGTTTCTCCCAGGGCCAGGGCCGAGGGCGCGGCGCTGAATTCGACGACCGCCAGGTCCGGACGGAGCTGGAGCGGTACCAGCACCGTCGCCCGCTGGTTGAAGCGATCCGCGTCGTCGAGCCTCGACTCCGGGTCCACCGAGACCATCAGCTGGTGGCCGCGGGCGTCGGTGAGCTCGACCGCGACGCTGAACGGCGCAAAATCGAGGGACGGGACGTCTACGGTCACCGTCCCGAGTCGGCCCGCCGGGCCGGTCCCGAGCGGGTTGACGGCGGCGTCGTAGACGGCGATTTCCGTGGACGGCGCCGAGGTCAGGCCTTCGTTGCGCACCACGCCGGAGACCTCGAGGACCTGGGGCGAAGACGCCACGGCGTCGGGGGCCGCGGCGATGTCGCGGTCCGTCAGCACCAGGTCGACGCCCGGCGGATGGGCGCGCACCGTGAACGGCACCTCGGCCCTGTTGTTTGCGCGGCTTCGCTCGCCGCCCAGGCCGTCGGGGTCGATCTCGACACGCAATCGATAGCGCCCCGGCACGAAGTCGCTCGGCAGCTCCGCCTCCACCGTCACGACATCGCCCGCGGCCGGCGGCACCGCCGAACCGTCGAGCACGAAGACCGGCGTCTCCGAGCCGAGGGGGAGGACCCGCCAGCGGAAGACCAAAGCCGCGTCCGACGTCTCCCCGAAGTTGCGGATCGCCGCCCGCGCCGTCGCCTGTTCCGTTTCGTAGGGCGACTCGGGCTCGACGCTGAGCTCCGACCCCTCGACCCCGAAGTCCGGCAGGAAGGACGGCGCCACGGCGCTCACCACGAGGCCGGTCTTATACGGACTGCCCTGCCACGAGCCGTCGCTCTGCTGACGGCTCGCCAGGTAGGTGACGGCACCGTGCCGCAGATCCGGGTCCACGGGCTGGTCGAGGGTCAGCTGCAGGAAGAGGGCGGTGGCGACGATCTCCGGATAGAGGTCGCCGAAGCCGTCGCCGCGCTGGCGAGAGAGCGCCCACGCGACGCCGCGCGCCACCGCGGGCCAGGCCCAGAAGTCGTTGGGCGCCTGTAGGCGCGCGGTCAGCAGCACCTCGAGGGTCGCCACCGTCGACGACGGGCCGCCGACCTGCCACGGCCAGCCGCCGTCGGCGTTCTGCGCGGATTCGAGCCAGCCCCAGGCCTCCGCCACCTCGGCCGGGCGACCGGCGGCGGCGAGGGCGCGAATCGCCCGCGCCGTCGTCAGCGGATCCGAAGCGTAGCGCGGCGCCGTCGCCCAGCCGCCGTCATCACCCCGCTCGGCGAGCAGCCCGTCGACCAGGGCCTGGCCTTCCGCAGGCCCGCCGGCCGCGCGACGCGTCACCAGCTCCGCGCGGCGGGCGCGTAGCTCCGCCGAGTCCGCCGGGGCGGCGCCGATCTCCTGTACCGCCTCCGCGACCCGGGCGCCGTGGCCGCCGACCCGCACCAGCGCCTCCACCGCGGCGGCGGTATCGCGAGCCACGGTCAGCGCCGAGTCGCGCCACAGCGGATCGCCCGTGACCGCCAG
>JBCDKB010000699.1:0-3430 GCA_038747035.1 Acidobacteriota bacterium
GGCGATCCCTCGGGGCCCCCTCCGGCGTGGGCGTTGCGCGGCACACCACCCGCGGGGCGCAAAGCGGCCACCTGCGGGGGGGTGGGGCCGGAAACGGCTGGGGTAACACCCCACGACTCTATTTCTTCGCGACTCGCCCGGAAGGCGGAGTCTTCCGCGATGCGATCGATGAGGGGATTTGCTTCCCCGCGCTCTACGGCGGCCTGGGCTTCAAGGCTAGCTACGCGGATGCGTTCGTGGAGTTCTTGGCGGTCGCCGCCGCGCACCACCGCTTCCATCAAGATCGTTTCCGTAGCCATGAACGGCAGGTCCCGATCGACGCGGCTGCGGATGACCGACGGTCGCACCCGGAGGCCTCCGGCGAGGTGGGCCGACAGGCCGAGCACCGCGTCGGCGCCGAGCAGGGCGTCGGGAATCACCAAGCGCCGGTTAGACGAGTCATCGAGGCTGCGCTCTAGCCACTGGGTGGCCATATTGAGGGGGCCGTTCATGGCGTCCGTCATCAGGCGGCGGGAGAGGCCGCAGAGCCGCTCCGCGCGGATCGGATTGCGTTTGTAGGCCATCGCCGACGAGCCGACCTGCTCTTCGTCGAACGGTTCGGACAGCTCGCCGACGCCCTGGAGCAAGCGCAGGTCGGTGCCCCATTTGTGGGCCGTCTCCCCGACGCCGGAGAGCCAGTGGAGGACCCAGCTATCTTGCTTCCTCGAATAGGTCTGGCCGGTGAGGTCCATCGAAGCGTGGAAACCGAGACGGTCCGCGATCGCGCGGTCGAGCGCCCTAACCTTCCCGTGGTCGCCGCCGAAGAGCGTCAGGTATGAGGCCTGGGTGCCGGTGGTGCCTTTGGCGCCGCGGCAGCGCAGGGTGCCCAACAGGTGATCGAGCTCCTGGAGATCGAGCACGAAGTCCTGGAGCCAAAGGCACGCGCGCTTGCCGACGGTCGTCAGCTGGGCGGGTTGGAAATGGGTGTAGGCGAGGCAGGGGAGGGAGCTTTGGTCTCGCGCGAATCCGGCGAGATTCGCGACCGTGCTCACGAGCCGGCGCCGCAAAAGCTCGAGGGCCTCTTTGATCAGTACGATGTCCGTATTGTCGGTGATGAACGCGCTGGTGGCGCCGGCGTGGAGGATGCCGCCGGCCGGTCCGGCGAGCTCCGCGAAGTGGCGGAGATGGGCGACCACGTCGTGGCGGGTCCGGCGTTCGAGATCCGCGACCCGGTCGAGGTCGATCTCGTCCTGGACCGCGCGCAGCGCACTGAGCTGGGCATCGTCGACGGCAAGACCGAGCTCCCGCTGACTTTCAGCCAAGGCGACCCACAGGCGGCGCCAGGTCCGGAAGCGGTGCTCGGCGGTGAAGATCCGCGCCATATCGCGGGATGCATAGCGTTCGTGGAGTGGATTCTGAGGTCTAGAAGATGCGCTCATGGTGGGTCTCGGGCATTCCGGTGTCGGAATCGGCCATGTCGATTCGGATGGGGGAGGCGGAAGAGCGGGTGGGGGAAGGAAGCGAAGGCCGATACTAATACGCACCGGAAACCCCGTGCCAACTGCTATCATCCGAGCTGACAGCCCACAGATTCCGACCCGAGGTATGTATGGCTCCCGACGCGAGCTCTTCGATACAAGTCCGTTCTGAGATCGGCCGCTTGCGGCGCGTTTTGATCCACCGACCCGGCCTCGAGATCGACTGGATGGTTCCGTCGATGATGGATCGGCTGCTCTTCGATGACATCCTCTACGGCGAAGATGCCCGGCTGGAGCATGACCAGTTTCGGGCGGTGCTGCATGCGGCGGGGGTGGAGACCCTCGACCCGCAGGGGCTGCTCGCTGAGGTCTTGGAGGACGCAGAGCTCCGTTCGACGGCGATCGACACCCTCGCGGCCACGGGCGACGGCGCGCGGATCGGGGCCGAAGTCATCGAAGAGCTGCGCGGCTTCGACGCCGGCGCACTCGCGACGGCGCTGGTCGCGGGCCTGCGGGTCGGCGGCGACGGGCCCGGGGGAGATCGCCTCAGAAGCTTCTACCGCTTAGCCCCCTTGCCCAACTACTTTTTCCAGCGGGACCCGCAGGTGGTGATGGGCGATAGCGTCCTGGTCTCTGAGATGGCGACGGACGCCAGGGCTCGCGAGGCCTACCTCTCCTCCCTGGTCTTCGCTCACCACCCGGCGCTAAAGCCGCCGGGCGAGCACATCCGCCTCCACGCTGCGGATGCGGTCAACATCGGCCGGCGGGCTTTGGTTGAAGGCGGCGATGTCTTGGTGCCGAGGCACGACGTCTTAATGATCGGTGTCTCGGAGCGCACGAATCGACACGGCGTCGATTCCTTGGCCAAGCACCTGCTCGGGCGGACGGAGGAGACGGGCTTCCGGTACATCGTCGCCGTGGAGATCCCGCCGAAACGTTCCTATATGCATTTGGACACGGTCTTCACCTTTATCGACCGGGGGCTCTGCTTGGCCTACCTACCGGTCATCGCCCCGGGCGGGGCGGAGGCGGGCACGGTCTACGTCATCGACCTAGAAGCGTCGGAAGTGACTTACACGCTCTGCGACCACGTGCCGGGGGCGCTCAAGAAGGTCGGCCTCGAGATCGAGCTCGTGCCGTGCGGCGGCGCCTCCAGCCTGATCGACCAGCAGCGGGAGCAGTGGACAGACGGCGCCAACGCCTTTGCCCTAGCCCCCGGCGTCCTCGCCCTTTATCGACGCAACCGGCGCACCACGGAAGAGCTATCGAGGCGCGGCTTCCGGATCGTCGAAGGGGCCGACGTCATCGCCGGCAAGGAAGCGATGCTCGACGCGGGGCCGACCGCGGTTGTGCTCGACGACAACGAGCTATCAAGGGCCAGGGGCGGCCCGCGCTGTATGACCATGCCTTTGCTCCGGGACGCCGTCGAATGATCGGGGCGGCGACACGCACGGCCGTCGTCGCCTGGAACCGCGGGCGCCGGTGATGCTCGAGCTGCGCTTTTTCGTCGACGGTGAAGAGCGTTCTCTGCCGCTCAGCGGTCAAGAGATTCGCTTCGGCCGGAGCGGCGAGAACGAAGTCGTCTTGCCGGACTACTCCGTATCCCGCCGGCATGCCGCGATTCGCCCGACTGCCGAAGGGTATGACGTCTTTGACCTGGGAAGCACCAACGGCGTGCAGATCAACGGTCAGAACGTCCAACAGGCGGCGCTCCGCGCGGGTGATTTGCTGAAGATCGGCGTTTTCGAGCTTCGCATTCTCGGCGGTCCGGAAGCCGGCCCACTAGGGCAGCCCGGGCGTCCAAGCCACCCGCCCGGCGCCGTCCCGGGCCCGGGCCAGCAGGCGCCAGGGCCGCAGCCGGGGCCACCACAGCCGGGGCTCGGGGCGCCGATGCCCGGCGCTGTGCCGTCTCCTCCCGGTCAGGCCCAAGGATTCAGTGCGCCTCCGGCTCCGCCGTTTCGATCGGTTGGACC
>JBCDKB010000700.1:0-3429 GCA_038747035.1 Acidobacteriota bacterium
CTCGAAGCCGATGCAGAAGCGTGACTATCTGCTCGGTCGCTTCAGCGGCGCCCTACTGGTCTCGTGCCTGGTCTTCATCGGACCGGCCCTCGGCATCCTGATCGGTAGCTTCATGCCGTGGCTCGACCCGGCGCGCCTCGGCCCGACGGTTCTCCAGCCCTACGCCCTGGGCTTTCTCTACCTGGTGCTGCCGAATCTCTTCTGCATCAGCGCGGTCTTTTTCACCCTCGCGAGCTTGACCCGCAGCTGGCTGTGGACCTACCTCGGCGTCATCATCTTCTTCACGTCCTTGCTGCTCGCCAACGCCTTCAGCGGCGATCTTGAAAGCGAGTACCTCGGCAGCCTGCTCAACCCCTTCGGCATGACGGCCCTCGGACTTCAGACCCGGTACTGGACCGTCGCCGAGAGCAATACGCTCTTGCCCGAATTCGCCGGCGCCCTCGCGGCGAACCGATTTATCTGGGTGGCGCTCAGCCTCGCCGTCCTGGCGATCGGCTACTTTAGCTTCAGCTACTCACGCTCCGTTTCGATCGCCCGCAAGAAGAAAAAGAAGCTCGACGACGTGCCGGAGCAGGACGCAAGCACCGCCGGCCCAAAGGCCCTGCCGGCCATGCACCCGACCTTCGACACCGCCACCTGGTGGCGCCAGATCGTGCGCGCGACCCGCTACGAGACGATCGAGGTGCTGCGCAGCATCCCGTTCTTGATCATCCTGGCCTTCGGACTCTTCAACTTCATCGGCGGCGCGAGCTTCCTCGACCGCATCTTCGGCACCCGCGTCTACCCCGTCACGCACCTGATGTGGCAAGGCATCCAGGGGAGCTACTCCTTCCTGCTGGTAATCATCATCACCTTCTACGCCGGCGAGCTGGTGTGGCGGGAGCGCTCGAGGCAGCTCAAAGACGTCTTCGACGCCCTGCCGACCGCGAACTCGGTGTTCTTGATTTCGAAGACCGCCGCGCTGCTCGCCGTGACGATGATCTTCCTCGCCACCGGCGTGCTCGCCGCCATCGGCATCCAGTTGTGGAACGGCTACACGAATCTCGAGCTCGGGCTCTATGCCCAGGGCCTGCTCGTCTATGGACTGCCTTTCCTGCTGGTCGCGGTGCTGGCGGTTTTCCTGCAGGTCCTATCGAACAGCAAGTTCCTCGGCTTCATGCTGATGATCGTCTTCATGCTGTCGAGCTTTATCTTCAATGCGCTCGATTGGAATCACAACATTTACAACTACGCCGCCAGCCCGTCCACTCCCTACTCGGATATGAATGGCTGGGGCCACTTCGTCGTGCCGTTGTTTTGGTTCAATCTCTACTGGACCTTCGCCGCCCTCGCCCTCGCCGCCCTCGCCGCCGTCTTCTGGGTGCGCGGCCGTGAAGGGGCCATGCGCTTTCGCCTGCGGCTCGCCAAGCAGCGCCTGCGGGGTCCGGCGCGGGCTCTCCTGGCGGCGAGCCTCGTGGGCTTTATCGCCTGCGGCACCTGGATCTTCTACAACACGAATATCCTGAACGACTACGTCTCGGGCGATGAGCAAGAGCAGCAGCTCGCCGACTACGAGAAGCAGTACCGCCAGTACATCGATGTTCCCTTGCCCCGCATCGTGGCGGTCAATACGGACGTCGATATCTACCCCTACGAGCGCCGCATTGAGGCCAGGGGCGCCTACAAGCTCGTCAACGAGACCGACGGGCCCATCTCCGAGCTGCACATGAATCTGCCGCTCGGAGTGACCTTCAACGAGCTCAACCTCCCCCAGCACGAAGTCCGCCTCGCGGATGAGCGCCTGGGGTACCACATCTACGACCTGGCGGAGCCCATCGAGGCCGGCGAATCCTTTGACATCACTTTCGACGTCACCGTCGAGCCGCAGGGTTTCGTCAACGGCGGTTCGGACACCAGCCTCGTCCACAACGGCACTTTTTTCAACAACACCCAGTACTTCCCGAGCCTGGGCTATAGCGCTAACGCCCAGATCCGCGACCGCAATACTCGGCGCGAATATGACCTCGGTCCCCTCCAGCGGATGGCCAAGGTCGACGACCTCGGGGCGCGCAACAATACCTACATCAGCAACGACTCCGACTGGATCGAATTCGAGACAACGGTTTCGACCGCTGCGGACCAAATCGCCATCGCCCCGGGCTACCTCCAGGAGGAGCGGGTCGAAGGGGACCGGCGCTACTTCCACTACAAGATGGATGCGCCCATCTTGCATTTCTACTCATACCTCTCCGCCCGCTATGAAGTGCTGAGGGATAGCTGGAATGACGTGGCGATCGAGATCTACTACCACCCCGGCCACGAGTACAACCTCGACCGGATGGTGCAGTCGATCAAAGACTCCCTCGAGTACTTTTCGGAGAATTTCAGCCCCTACCAGCACCGGCAGATGCGCATCATCGAGTTCCCGCGCTACGCCACCTTCGCCCAGGCCTTCCCCAATACGGTGCCCTTCTCCGAGTCGATCGGCTTTATCGCCCGCCTCGAAGAAGAACCCGATTCGATCGACTACGTCTACTACGTGACGGCCCACGAGGTCGCGCACCAGTGGTGGGCGCACCAGGTCATCGGCGGCAACGTCCAAGGGTCGACGATGCTCTCCGAGACCATGGCGCAATACGGCGCGCTCATGGTGATGGAGAAAAAGTACGGGCCCGAGAAGATGCGTCGTTTCCTCAAGTACGAACTGGACACCTATCTCCGCAACCGCGGCGGCGAGCTGGTGGAGGAAATGCCTTTGATGCTGGTCGAAAATCAGCAATATATCCATTACAACAAAGGCAGCGTGATCATGTTCGCGCTCAAGGAGATGCTCGGCGAGGAGGTGCTCAACGGCGCCATCGCGTCCTACGTGAGCGAGGTCGCGTTCCAAGAGCCGCCGTTCACCCACACTCCGGACTTCATGGCCCATATCCGAGCCGCGGCGCCGCCGGAGATGCAAGACGCGATCAGCGATATGTTCGAACGCATCACGCTCTTTGAAAACCGCGTCGAGACGGCGACCTACACCGAGCGGGACGACGGCACTTACCTGGTCCGCCTCGAGACCTATTCGAGCAAGCTCTACGCCGACGGAGAAGGCAACGAGACCGACACCGAGCTCGACGACTGGATCGAAATCGGCGTCTTCGGCGAGAAAGAGGTCGACGGCGGGAGTGAAGAGACGGTGCTTTTCCTCGAGAAGCGCCATGTCCAAGCCGAGGACGGCGTCTTTGAGGTCGTGGTTGACGAGAAACCGGTGAGGGCCGGCATCGATCCCTTCCACCGACTGGTCGACCGCAACTCGGATAACAATCTGCGGTCGGTCAAAGAGGCCGACGCCGAGGACAGCGGGGCGGGCGACGAAGTCGCCGCCCTCGCCCCCTCGGACAGACGCGCGTGGATACCGCGGCCGGCCGACGCCGGCCGCGGGCGGCTTTCCGTCCACAAGCC
>JBCDKB010000701.1:0-3389 GCA_038747035.1 Acidobacteriota bacterium
GCCGGCGGCAGCACGTCGTCCGGGATCTCGAGGTCCTCTCGAGTGACGGATCTTGTCGCCACCGGCTCCGGGCCCGGCAGCTCGTTGCCGTCCAAATCTTCGCGGTACTCCCGCTCGACCGGTCGCCAGAACGTGACTGGCTCAAAGCGGATATCCGACGTCGGTACGGCGCTCGGCGTCGAAGACGTGGCCACCCAGGTGGTTTCCGCCGCCTCAGGTCGAAGCGTTTCCGGCGTCTTCTTCGGGCGCGGTCGATACGCAAAGCCCGTCAGAGCCGAAGCCGCCAGCGCTCGCTCACGGGTCAGCGTCTCGCCTGCCTTGGCCTCTCCGCGCGACGACCGGAGGGCGTAGAGCAGCGAGGCTCGGTCCGGAGCGGGGCCTCCGGTCATCCGAAGCCGTCCCTCGGATGTTTTTGGAGGGTGAATTCTCGGAGGTCTTCGAGGAAGGACTCCTGCTCTTCACGGGTCTCCCCGAGCGTGGCGAGCGCCCTCAGCAGGTCCAGATATTCCGCACCGCCGGGCGGCGAGAGCTGCCGACGCTGGGCGGCTCGCCGGTCTTCGATGAGCATCTTGGCTGCAGCTTCGAGGATCGCATCGTCGATTCTCTCCGCGAAGTGCGCCTGGCCGCGACGCATCAGCCACGCGGTTAAGTCCGAGTCGTCCTCCGGCAGCGCGAGGTGCAGCACCAAACAGCGACGCAAGAACGCGTCAGGCAGCGAGCGCTCCTCGTTGGTGGTCACAAAGATCAGAGGCGGCGCGCCGTCGCAGCGGACCGTGCTGCCGAGCGGACCCGCAAATTCGCGCTGGCCGAGGCTTTCCAAGAGGCCGTTGGGGACCGAGCTGTCCGCCTTATCGATCTCATCGATCAGCACTACGACGCCATTGGGGGCGTCCTCCGGCGTCTCGGCGCCGCAGGTCTTGCTCCGCGTCGCTTGCTTGTGCGCTTCCGTCCAGCTGAAACCCCACCACAGCGGCCCCGGCTCGACGTAGTTCAGCTCGCTGAGGCGCTCCTCGAGGGCTTCGCCTTCATCGAGACCGCTAGTCCCCACGAGCTGCGCGTCCGCTAGCCGGCGCACCGCGTCGACGGTGTAGAGCAAGTCCTGCGACTCGGTCCGCGCGTCGATGACTTTTGAGATGAATCGTCGACCCAACGCCTTCGCTGTCGCCCGAGCGAGCTGGGTCTTGCCGACACCCGGTTCACCGCGCACCAGAAGCGGCCGACCCGCCGCAAGGGCGGCGTTCACCGCGTGGCGTTCGCGGCCCGAGAAAAGATGCGTGATCTTCTCGGTCGATGAAGCGCCGTCAGTTGGGTCGCTGCTCGACACTTCGAGAGTCACCGAATCCTTGTCCAAGCGCCATTCCATGGCTAGTCCCCTCCTTCAAAGAACCGGAGCAGCCCCCAGAGCGGCTCTAGCTGGAGATTCAGATCCAGCGCCTCTTCCGCATCGCCGGATAGCTCGACGATCTCGAGGCTGGGCAGCAGCTTCTTAAGCTCCTGCTGGACCGCTTCACGGCGGTCGTTATCGTTAGAGCGATCCCTATCGAGATCCGTCGGCGGCCTCAAGAACTCCACGAAAGGGGCTCGCCCCTTCTGCTGTTTCTCGCGCCGAAGTCCGTGCTCGACGGCCTTCGCACGGACGTGGTGATCTCGCCCCGCGGCAGCATTCGAGATCAATCGGAGCTCGTCCGGTCGAAGGAAGGACTGACCACAGAGGCCGTCCCTGATGTAGCCCTGCGCCATTTCCTCGACCCGCTCCACGGCTTCGCCTTTTCGGTCGATGCCCGCTTCGAGGTGAACATCGGGGAGGCGCAGCCTCGGCACGGGCTGGCCGTTTTTCCAGCCGTAGCTGGGGGCTGTGCCGTAGGTCGCCGCCAGCATGGCTTCGGCGAAGACCGAGCTCATCACCGGGACACGCCACTTTCCACCGGCCTGCTCGAGGCGGAAGCCTTTCTCGCCGCAGGTCCTGTCCACGGCCAGGGCCGTCAAGTAGCGGGCGATGCGCTCGAAGCTCGAGCGTTCTTCATCCGAGGGCCGCACGGCCTTGAGCACCTCGAAAAGCGCATCGAGGTCGACCGTCTGGCAGAACGCCGCCAGAAAACCGTCGACTCCGGCCGCTGGAGAGCCAGAATCCCACGCCTCGCGCCAGGCCGGCGCGCCATAGGCGATACGCCGCGCAACGTCAGGATTGGCTTTGAGGCAGCGCCGAGCGTTCAAGACGAGTTTCTCCGGCGGCAAGGAAGGCACGTCGAGCCCGAGCTTTTCGCGGAAGTCCGCGTTTCGCAGCAAAGCCGGCGACGAGACGGCCCAGAGCCGATCCGGCCTCGACGAGGGTCCTTTCCGGATGACGCCGTAGACCTTGCCGGCCCCCGGACCTGAGGTGACCAGGACCGGCGCCCCGGAGATACCGCGGCGCGGCGGCATCTCCGGGTCCTGGGGCCGCGGCTCCCAGCCGTCGACCGACAGCGGCAGAAGAGTCGCCGCCTCATCGATGGCGTGGAAGCTCCCCCGCTCTTCGTCCGGCGCAATGTGGCGCTCGCTGAGTGCACTCACTTCCATCCAGCCAGCGGTCTCAAAATCGCCACCGGGCAAGTGTTCGTCGACCCACCGCAACTCGCCGTCGAGATCCTCCGGCAGCTCGCTCTCCGTCAGCAAAACCGCATCGAGTGCAAAATCATCTGACGGCCAAAGCTCCTCCTCCCCTCGCCATGCGACCTCGCAGGTCGCTTGTGCCGGCTTCTCGCCATTCGGTGCAGCGAGAAAACATACGATCCGCTTCGCGCGTTCCCGCTCCTCGGGACGTTCGATACCGTGCTGGGAGGCCAGGATCCAGCCAGCTTTGATCCGGACTCCGGTCGAGGTCCTAGTCTTGTCGTCAGCAAAAGTAGCGGCGATCCGAACGATGCGGCGCTTAAACGCGATATCCACGCTCAGCGATCCCGAGTGAGATCGGGAGTCTTACCAGTCTTAGGGTCCTTCGGCCTCAGCGTGAGCGTAATCTTTTGGGACGCTGAAGCGCCTTCGGAAAGCTCACCTTTTCCAGAAACTTTGCCGCTGCCTAGCAGCCAAAACTTGACGCCAGCCTCAGCGCCGGCTTCCACCTTCTGTCCCTTCGTCGCCACGACTTCCAGTTCCAATTCGAGCTTCTCGATTTCAAACCGGAGCGATTTCCACTCCCCTTCTTTCACGGCTCGGCTCAGCTGACTGCGCAGCTCTGCGATGGCATCTGCTAGTTCAATCCCTTCAGACATTACATTCAATCTCCTTAAAATAAACAATCTAGGCCTAAAGTTTAGCCGAGAAAGACCAGCCGCGCGAGCGTGCGCGATCACACCCACTGGTGGTTTCCGTACCCTTTTCTCGCTGCAACGACTGATTCAGCCCTGCCGAAC
>JBCDKB010000702.1:0-3380 GCA_038747035.1 Acidobacteriota bacterium
CAGCGGCCGAGGGGGTTCATCCCCATATCGCTGTCGAAGCCCCAGGTCACCTTGACGGCGTCGCCGGCAGGCTCCAGCTGGAAAAAGGAGTCGGCGAGGCCTTGCTCTCCGAAGTCGAGGGACGCTTCCACCCGGTTGGGGGCGTCGGAGACTTGGATCTTTTGGGAGCCGGAGCCGACGTCGGGATTGTCGCTCCGCCAGGACATGCCGGCGCCGACGCCGTGGCTAGGCCCTTCGTATTCGTAGACCGTCTCGGGGTCGATACCCGCCCACGGCGACCATTCGTTGAATCGCGGAAACCCGTTGACGAGGGCGAAGACCGTGTGCTGCGGCGCGTCGATTTCGATCGAGCGCTCCAGGTGCACCTGGCGAGGCAAGAAAAAGCCGACGACGACGAGCATCAAGGCGAAACCGAGCACGCCGAGGAGAAGTTTTTTGATCACGGGGATTCCTCCATGCAATGGGCCTCAGCGCGCCGATTGGACGGTGGGCGCCGGGCCGGGGGCGGGCTCTCTTCTTAGAGCCCCGTATTGTTCGAGCCTGAGTGTGCGTGCAGTTTAGCTCGAAGATCGCCCGATGCGGGCGCCCCCCGACCGTGGCAGACAATTTGAGGGGGGCGCTAGGGGGTCGGCGCGGCGCCTGAGACCGCGCTCCACGCGCTGGTCGAGCCGGACTCGAAGCCGTCCGAGAAGACGTCAGAGACTGGGACGATGAGGCGGGCTTGGGCCGGGACTTGCCCCCGCTTGCTGAGCCGGCCGTCGGGCCAACGGATGGTGAGCACCTCGGCGCTCGTCGCGTCGGCGAGGCCGAAGTGGGCCTCCGCCGGATCCTGGCTGATGAAGTTGCTGCCGGCTCGAATCTCGCGGATCTGCTCGAGGTCACCGAGGGTCACGGTTAGCCGGGCGCCGATACCCCGCGGATTTGGCGCGTGGCCCGCGAGCTGGACCGTCAAGCTGTGGGCTCCCGCCGGAAGATCGTTGCGGAGCAGGGTCGGCGGCTGGCCATTCTGGGCGATCAGGATGTCGATATCGCCGTCGCGCTCGAGGTCAAAACACACAACGCCCCGTCCTTGGCCGGTATCGGCGGCCCCTAGGACCGCGGAGCTCTCGGTAAAGACGCCGGTGCCGTCGTTGAGGAAGAGGCGCGCTGGGTCGGTGAAGAATTCAGACGCGCCGAGGGCGTTGAAGCCGTTGACGTGGAAGAGGTCGAGGTCGCGGTCATTGTCGAAGTCCGCAAAGCAGGAGCCCCAGCCCCAGTACCCTCGCCGGACGCCGGCGAGGTCGGTGATGTCTTCGAAGGTGCCGTCGCCGAGGTTGCGGTAGAGGCGGTTGCCGCTCACGCCCCAGTTGCCGCCGTCCGGCATGCCATCGGGATCCCAGATGCTGGACACGAACCAGTCGATATCGCCGTCGTTGTCGATATCGCCGACCGTCGAGCCCATGCCGTTCTCGTCGTCGATCACCGGGGACGTCACGTCGAGGAAGCCCGCCTCGCCGCGGTTGAGCAGGACCCGACTATTGCCGAAGTCCCCCGCCACGGCCAAGTCCAACCGACCGTCGTTGTCGAGATCGGTGAAGTTCGGCGTGAACGAGTAGAGGAAGCGCTGGCCGGGATCCGGCCCGAAGAAGGCCTCGGTGGCCTCGGTGAAGACGCCGTCGTCTTGGCGCCAAAAGAGCGCGTCGACCGCGTGGCGCCAGCGGCTGACGAAACCGTCGAGGTCACCGTCGCCGTCCACATCCGCAAAGGCCGCGGAGTAGCCGGGGAAGGGTGCCTGGAAGCCGACCTCGCTCGACGCCTCGGTGAAGGTTCCGGAGGCGCCGCCCATGAAGATCTTCGGGTAGGCGCCGGGCACGTCAACGGCGGGTTGGCCCGGATGCTCGGGTTCACCTTCGACGCTGGGAATCATCAGGTCGTCGTGGCCGTCACCGTCGAGGTCAACGAAAACGGGGCCGCAGCCGAGGCGACCGTTGAGGTCGACGCCGGCGGCGTCCGTGATGTCTTGGAAGGTGCCGTCGCCGAGGTTCCGGTAGAGGGCGTCAGCGCCGAGCTCGCCGCCGACGAAGAAGAAGTCCGTATAGCCGTCCCGATCCAGGTCGCCGGCGGCGGCTCCGCCGCAGATCCAGCGCGGTTCGATAGGTTTTTTATCGGCGAGATAGAGAAATTCGGTCGAAAGACCCGATGGCGCGCTCACGTCGACAAAGGTCCAGCCGCCGCTAGCCGGAGGCACGGGCTCGGAAGCGAAGGCGGGGTGGGGCAGGACGGCGCAGGGACCGAGAACGAGGGCTGCTGCGAGGCCGATCGCGGCGTAGTGGCGCATAGGGGCTCCGGGTCAGACTGGGGGGCTTTCGAACAGAGCTGAGCAGAAGAAGGCAGAAACAAAACGCCCCCCGGCGAAGCGCAGGGGGGCGTTCGAGGATCGAGAGCGCGGAGTCTCCGCAGGGATCTCAGATCTTAGCGGCGGCGAACCAGCCAGAGGCCGAGGAAGCCGAGCAGGCCGGCGAGCACCGCGAGGCCGACCGGAGAAGCGGTCGGGATATTCGGATCGAACGGGTCTTCGCCGAAGGCACCGCCGAGGCAGTCGAGGCCGATGCAGTTCGGGTTGTAGACGCAGACCGAGTTGCTGGCGAGGGTCGCAGCGGCGGCGCAGGAGTAAGTGGCGGCGTCGGAAGCGTCACCGTTCTGGATGGCGATCGCGGCCGTGGTCGGGTCGAGCAGGGCCGACGGATCGTCGTACTGGTAAACCATCAGACCACTCTGGTGGTAGAGGATGGCTTCGATGTCGTAGCTGCCGGTGACGCCGAAGAGGCCCCAGTCGTCCCACATGACGATCGTGCAGTCTTCCTCACCGGCTTCGCTGGCGCGGGGGCAGGAGGCGAAGTACTCGACGAAGGTGGTGCCACCGGTGCCGTCGCCGGCGAGGTCGTTGTGGAAAGGCATCACGCGGGCGTCGAACGGGATGTCATTGCCGGGGGTCGCCGGCAGCGGGCAGTCTTCGCTGAAGTCGCCGCCGTCTTCGTCGGCCAGGCCGTTCGTGGTGCCCATGGCGATATAGCCGTTGGAGGAGATCACGACGTCGGTGACGGAATTGCCGTAGAAGCTGAAAGGCGCGGCGAGGGTGAAGGCGGCGCCACCGTCATCTTCGGCCGGGAACCCGCCGCTGGCGGTGTAGGTGATCGGGGTGCCGGTCGCGGAGATGTCGATGTAGTCATTCGCGCAGAGGCCGGACGGGGTGTCGAAAATAAGGTGGCCGAAAGTGTCGGCGGGCATGTCACCGGCGGAGGGAGGCACGGAATCGCGACCCGGCGGGTCCGGCTCGCCTTTGCCCTGGGCAAGCACCGGCATGGTGAAGAGGGTCAAGCCGGCGAGGGCGAAAATGAAGA
>JBCDKB010000703.1:0-3344 GCA_038747035.1 Acidobacteriota bacterium
CAGCCGAGACCGGGCGAGTTCTTGATGCGTCTGTGCTGCGCGGGCGCGGGCCTGCTGAGCGCCGCTCCGGAGTCGAGGCCAACGGGTCTCAAGGCTTAGGAGCTACCGCCACCACCCCGGGACTAGGTCAGCCTCGGCACCACAACGGACTCGAGCGGCCACAGGCCAAGACGCTTGTCGCGGTAAATGCCACCGGTATGGAGGCACTTCTCATCCACCGTCGCGACAGGCTCGGGGAGATGGAAGGGCGCGGCACAGAAGTTGAGCGGTCGCCAAGCTCCCGTCTCGATCTCTGGGTTCTGCTCTCGATCTTCGAAGGTGGTGGTCAGCAGGTACCGCGAACCGCTCCGCTTCATATTGGCGACGGCGCGGGCCACATCAGCGAACGAAAAGTGGACGAGGCAGTCGCGACAAAGGATCAAGTCGACCGTCGGCAGGGGGTCTCGCGTCAGGTCACCAACCCCATAGCGCCGCTGCGGCCCAGCCTTCGGACGGCGGTTTAGTTCCGCAATGAGCTCCGGCACGATATCGAGCCCCACGTAGCGTTCCACCGCGTCGGCCACCGGGCCGATCCACTGTCCGTCGCCGCACGGCGCATCGAGCAGGCTCCGGATTTTGTACTCATGCAGCAAGGCGACCAGGTCGTCGATGAAGGCGGCGGCCCGGGCGACGGTTGAACCGGGACCGGAGACCGATGCGGAATCCCCCCAGGCGTTCTTTCGGTAGATGTCGATGAAGACATCCGCCATCCGGTCGCGGGCGGCTTGTTCAGCGTCTGGAACTGGGGAGCTGGCCATGGCTCGATTCTACGTCTCGGTTTCGTCTCGCCCCGCTTGAACAGCTCTTCGCGGCATTCGTGCTGCGCGGGCGCGGGCAAGCCGCGCCCCTACCCCGGAATGGAGACGAGACAGGAATCCTGCGTCTCGCCAGGAAATTACGAGGCACGTCACGGTGCGGAAAGCGCGCCTAGGCCGAGAGCGACGTGGACTCTGGCGCCGTTGTGCACGAGTCGGCGTTCTTGCGCATGTCTTTGTGGGTCGGTAGGTCCCACGCGAGGACCGAAGACCCAGACCAGCCGACGCCCATTCGGCTCACTGTCCACCTTCTTGAGGTCTTCCCCCGTGTCTTCCAAGGTGCTTCTTCAGCTCGGCTTTGCCCTCACCCTCGCCACCGCACCGGCCCTCGCCCAGACCCCGACGCTGCCGATCGGCGACGAGATCCAGGTCAATAGCTACACCACCGGCAATCAGCGGCAGCCGGTGACCGCCGCCCTCGCCGACGGCACCTTCCTCGTGGTCTGGCAAAGCGCAGGTTCCGATCATGGAGACACCTCCGGCTCGAGCCTCCAAGCCCGGCGCTACGATTCGAGCGGAGTGCCGGTGGGCGACGCTTTCTTGGTGAATTCCTACACCTCAGGCAGCCAAAGCAACCCGGCGGTCGCCCCGGCGGCGGACGGCAGCTTCATCGTCGCGTGGAGTAGCGACGGCTCCGACGGCGATGACACTTCGGGCACCAGCATCCAGGGCCAGCGTTTCGGCGCCGATGGCGCCGCCCTCGGAGCCCCCTTCCAGGTCAATACTTACACCACCGACGACCAGACCTCGCCCGATATCGCGGTCGACGGCGACGGCCGGTTCACGGTGGTCTGGGCCAGCGACGGATCGGACAACGGCGATAGTTCCGACGAGAGCGTCCAAGGCCAGCGCTTCGCCTCCGACGGCGCGCCCCTGGGCGCCCAGTTCCTCGTCAACACCTACACTTCGAGCGACCAGACCCAGGCCAAGGTCGCCGCCACGGAGAGCGGCGACTTCACCGTCGTCTGGCGAAGCCAAGGTTCAGACAACGGCGACGGCACCGACGCGAGCATCCAGGCCCAGCGCTTCGCCTCCGACGGCGCCACCCTCGGCGCGCAATTCCTCGTCAACTCCTACACTTCCTCCAATCAGGAATTCCCAGACGTCGCGATGACGCCGGACGGCGGGCTGATCGTCGCGTGGGAGAGCTTCGGTTCCGATAACGGCGACACCGCGAACCAGAGCATCCAGCTCCAGCGCTTCGCTTCGGACGGCACGGCGACCGGGGGCGAGACGCTCGTCAACACCTTCACCACCGGCAGCCAGCGGGGGCCGACGGTCTCAGCCGACGCCGCCGGGGACTTCGTCGTCACGTGGCGTAGCTACGGTTCCGACAACGGCGACAACTCCCTCAATAGCGTCCAAGCCCAGAGATTCGCCTCCGACGGCGCACCGGTGGCCGGTCAATTCCGAGTCAATACGGTCACCCTCAACAGCCAGACGGACCCCGCCGTCGCCGTCGCCACAGCCGGCGACTTCTTCATCGCCTGGGAGAGCCTCTTCTCCCCGGATGACGCCGATGGCTCCAGCGTGAAAGCTCAGGCCTTCGCCGTCTCCGCGGCGATCGGCGACCGGGTCTTCCTCGACGTCGACGCCGACGGCCGGCAATCGATCTCCGACCTCGGCGCCGCCGGCGTCACGGTCCACCTGCGGGACGGCCTCGGCGACCTGGTGTCGACCACCGCCACCGACGCCGACGGAGCCTTTCTCTTCCAGCCCAAGATCGGCCTCGGGGGCGCCGCCGACGAGTTTTTCCTCGATGTGGAGCCGGGTCCCGGACAGACGTTCACCATCCCCGGCGTCGGCGATGACGACACGATCGATTCGGATGTCGACTCCTTAGGCCTCTCGCCGAGCCTGACGATCGTGGCTCCGGGCGGGTCTTTCCTCGACCTCGACGCCGGCCTGATCAGCGACGGCGCCATCGTCGGCGACCGGGTGTGGAGCGACGCCAACTTCGACGGCGTCCAACAAATCGACGAGGTCAGCCTGGCGGGCGTCACGGTTCGGCTCCTGGATCAAAACGGTACCACCGTCGACACCGCGGTGACCGACGCCGACGGTCTTTATGGATTCTCGGGCCTCGTGGATGGCACCTACCGCCTCCAGATAGACCCGCCGCAGGGTGGCGTGCTTTCCGATTCGGGCATCGGCGATGAGCCGCTGCTCGACTCAGACTTTGACCCCGTGTCGCTTCAAACCGCCCTCTTCGCCTACACCGCGAATACCGACCGCCGTGACTTCGACGCCGGGGTGCTGCTGCCGGGCTCCGCCGGCCAGGTGCCGACGGTGGCCGACGGCGATGTCTTCCGGGTGAATAGCTACACCGAAGAAGACCAAAAAGAACCCGAAGTCGCCTCGGCGCCCGACGGTGGTTTCGTGGTCGTCTGGGAAAGCCGCGACGCGACCCTCGATTCCTCGGGACTGAGCGTCCAGGGGCAAGTCTTTGACGCCGGCGGTTCATCGCTGGGCGTCCAGTTCCAGTCCAAC
>JBCDKB010000704.1:0-3343 GCA_038747035.1 Acidobacteriota bacterium
GCCCGGCAGATGGCCGAACGGGCCGAAGTAGCCCACGACGTCGAGCCGCGGCCGGCGGGCGACCTGGCCGGCCTGTCGAAAGACGATCCGCTGCGGGGCCTGGGACGTCGCGGCGAGCGCCCATTTCGCGTAGCCCGCCCGCAGCCAGCCGCCGGCGGCGTCGCAGAGCGCTTCGTCGCCGGGACGTGAGCAGGCGTGGTGGCGGACGGCGAGCGCCGCCGCCCAGTTGAGACCTTCATAGATCGTGGATCCCCCCTCGCGGCCGTTGTGCCCCCACTTTCCCTCGGCGCCCGAAAGCCACGGCAGCAGCCAGCGCTCGTCTTCAGAACCGTCGACATAAAGCGCCGCCGACACCAAGATCGGCCAGTTGCCGCTGCCCGGCGGCGGCAGGTCCAAATTGGGAGGCCGGCAGCCCTGGACCGAAGGTTTGTGGACGGGCTGACCCTCCACCGCACCCGTAAAGGCTTGAACCGCCCGCTCCAGGCAGGCAGATGCAGGGACGGCGGGCGCCGCACAGGAACTGATCACAATAAAAAGGAGAAGTCGACGACGCATCAGATGATCTCCTGGCGAAGTGCCGGCGAACCGGTCACGAGGTATGAAGTCGACGCCTCGCCATTATGGCAGAGCGATACCGGCGCTCCCCGGCGCGGGGACCCGGGTCAACACCGCCGATTGGGCCCGGTTCCTCTTTACGCGTGCGGCAAAGACCCCTACAATCAGCCGCCGAGCCTGCCGATGCCGGATCGCCGCCTCCCCGTGGACGGCGAGAGCCACACGACCTGATGCGGCGCGACCGCGCACGACTTGATGCGGCGAGACCGCACCTTGCGGCTAGATCCGCCGGCGGCACTGCCCCACACACTTCCCCGCGACCCCTTCCCGCAAGCTAGGAAGCTCCCGCCTCCGCGAGCTTGGAGACCGATCCGATGAGTGAACGTCTGAGCCAGAAGCAGATCAAGCAGGATATTCGTGAAGACGAAGTCCAGTCATTCCTGATCACAGCGATTGAGCGATTCCAAGAGAATCGATCGACCTACGTCGGCATCGCGGTGGCGCTTGTGCTGGGCAGCTTGGCGGTCATCGGCCTCATGGCTTTCCTCCGCTCTCAGAAAGATAAGGCGAGCGAAGACTTGGCCCAGGCGATTCGGGTCTACGGCGCGGAGATCTCCGAAGACGCGAAGCCCGATGACTTGATGAACCCGAGCTTCGCCACCGAAGACGAAAAGCGCGCCCGCGCTGAAGAGGTGATCGGTGACGTCGGCGGCGGTGTCGCGGGCGACGTCGCGAGCCTCTACCAGGCGCAGCTGGCCCTGGAGGCCGGCGACAAGGCCAAGGCTCGGGAGATCTGGGAGAAATTCCTCCGCAGCTATTCCGACCATGCGCTCGCCGTGTCGGTGCGGGTCAACCTGATCCGTTTGGACCGGGAAGAAGATAAGGCGCAGGAAGTCGCCGACCGCCTGCAGCAGGAGCTCGACGGCGCCAACGCCACCCTGCCGGAAGACCTGCTGATTTTCGAGCTCGCCAAGACCCGCCAAGAGCTCGGCCAGACGGAAGAAGCGGCGGACCTCTTCCAGCGCATCCTCGACGAGTACCCGACCTCGGCTTTCGCCTCCGAAGCGCGCCAGCAAACGACCTCGGGCTAGGTTCTGGGCTAAGCCAGCTGCTTGAGCTGCGCCACGCGTCGGCGCAGCGACTCGTCCTTGTCGAGGGAAAAGCTACGGCCGTGGCCGAGCTGCTCGGCGAGGAAAGCGCCGACTTCGACCCGGCGCGATTCGATACGACCGCGGGTTTCTTCGCCGACATCGGCAAAGACCGCGGTCGTCGCCGTGTGGGCGTCCGGATCGAATTCCCAGAAGCCGACGATCCGCCCTCCGGCGACGATCGGCCGCAGCATGGACTGATGGACATCGCCGAGCGTCGACCCCCGGCCGCGGCCCCATACCGGAACGGGGATCCCGTGGTGCTCGGGGTCGACCCAGAAAGCGGGCCCGCCGCGCAGGGCGACGAGGTTGTCGCCGAAGGGAAGAAATCCGACGGTCTCGGCGTCCGGCCCGTCGCCCGGGGACTCGAGCCAGTCGTCGTTGAGCCAGGCCGCGCGCTCGGCCAGTACGGCGTGCGGCTCCTTCTCGCCGTCAACTTCGACGCTGACCGTGTCGAGGCCTGCGAAGGCGGCTTTCGATTCGCCCTGTTTGAGTCCGGACCAGGCGGCGAAGGCGCGCGGTGTAGAGACGCCGGCGGCGCGCAGGAAAAGCGCCGCCAGGCGCCGGTGGAGGGCCTTGGGATCGACGTCGGAACGTTCACCGTCAATCCGCTGCCACAGGTAGCGCTCCGTATCGAGGCGGCCGGTGGCGACCTGGCGCACGATGCGGCGGTCGAACTCCAGCTGGCGAAGCGTCGGCGGCAGGGTCGACGAGACGCCGATTTTCTTGCCGACGTCACCTAGGCTGCGGACCAGGCCCTCCGGCAAATTCTTGCGCAGGGCTTGGGTGCCCAAGGGTCCATCGCTCAAGACCTCCAGGACCGCCGAGCCGACTCGGTCGATCTCCCCGGGCTCGACGCCGGCTTTATCGAGCTCCCGCCGGCTCCGCGGCGCCGTCAGATGCTCGGCGAGGCTGAGGGCGTCGCCGGCGAATCGCTGCGGCACGAGATAGATGCAGCCCCGCGCCGACGGCAGAACCTGGGCGCGACGTTCGGCTGCCGCGTCGTCGAGGTGATGGCGCTCCAAGTCGCCGACGCGCGCGTGCAGCGCGAGGTACACGTCGACGCCGCCGAGGGTGCGCACGAAGCCGGCTTCTTCGAGGGTCGATTCGAGGGCCGCAGGATCGCCCGCGGAGGCGGGGCGGTCGAGTCGCTGGGCGGCGAGCGCAATGGCGCGGGCGTGGTGACGGGTGAGCGTCATCGGGGCTTCCTCTCGTTGATGTTGAATGTGCGGTTCAGGCCGTCGAGTCGGCGTCGAGCTCGACCTCGATATCCATCCACCGGCCCTGGCGGAAGCGCAGGACGGACAGGATGCAGCGGGTGGAGTGCCCGGCGACGATGGCGCCCCAGATATGCCACGGTTCAAGGCCGACGGTGGCTTGGAAAGCGGCGCAGAGGGCGATCGGCAAGAGCAGCTGCGAGAAGATCGAAATGAACATCGGACTGCGGGTATCGCCGGACCCTTGGAGGCCGCCGGTATAGGCGAGGGCGCCGGTGAGGAAGAGGCCGGAGACCGCCAGAAAGACCAGCAGCTGGGAGCCCAGGGTGAGCACCGCCGGCTCCTCCATGCCGAAGACGCCGAGCAGCAGGCCCGGGGCGAAGAGGAAGAGCGCACCGATCGGGATGGCGACGCCGAGGCCGA
>JBCDKB010000705.1:0-3334 GCA_038747035.1 Acidobacteriota bacterium
GGATCTGCCGCTCGGTGACGAAGCGCTGGATCAGCTCTGGGGCATCGAATCCTGCCCTGAGCACCTTGATGGCGACCCGGCGTTCAAACTGATCGTCTTCCCGCTCCGCCAAGAGCACCACGCCCATGCCGCCGGCGCCGATCAGTTCCACGATGCGATACGGGCCCAGGCGATGGCCGGGCTCCACACCCTCAGGACGCCTCGGCGTCTCGACGACGGTGGCGTCATCTTCGGTACGTCGGATCCAGCCTTCAACCTCGCGCTGGAGCTCCGGATCGCCGAGGGTTTGCAGGTAGGTCCCGCGCAGCGTCGGCTCGAGCTCGAGCACGTTGAGCAAGACATTGGCGATACGGCGCAGCCGGTCAGTTGTCATCTGTCGAACCCGAAGTCGTCAACCGTTGAGTACGTCCCGTCATGAAAGAGCGCTTCGACTCTATCCTGAGCCGCGTTTCTTGACGTCTCGGCGGCCTCACCCCCACAGACCTCGTCACAGAAAAGTGACCTTGGCGTCGCCACTTTCCTCGTCCTGGGTCGATCACAAGAAGATCACGGCGATCACGGGATCATTCCTGGCCGGCGGGATGCGGATGGCGGAGACTTTTTTGGAACCGGGATCTGGAGGCCCGGACACCGATCTCCAATCGCCGAGGAGGCCGCCTTGAACCAGAAAAGACTCATCTCGATCTTCCTCATCTTTCTGGCCGTCGCCAGCGTTGCCGTCGCCGATTCCGACTCTAGAAAGGAGCGCTCACTCATCAATTCATCCGCGGGCGCGGACTGGCCGCTGTGGAGCGGTCCAGCGGGTAACCTCACCTCACTGGGCCACGGCTTGCCCAAGGGCGGTGACATCGATCTCGAGCCCGCATGGTCAAGGCCCCTGGGATCGGCCTATTCAGGGATCCTGGTGGTCGGCGGGCGACTGGTGACCACCTTCTCGGACGGCCGGTCGGATCTCCTGGTGGCCCTCGACGCGTCGAGCGGACAAGAGCAGTGGCGCTACCGAATTTCTGCTGCCCACGCGGGGATCAACGCGGCCGACGACGGTCCACTGTCGACACCGGCTATCGAGGGCGGCGTGATCTACGGTCTGGGCGCGAGTGGTGAGCTCTTCGCTGTCTCCCTAGCAGACGGCCAAGAGCGATGGCGCCACGACCTCCTGGCCGACTTCGGCGCCGTGAAGCCGGGTTTCGGCTTCGCCACCGCGCCGACGGTGGTCGGCGACGTGGTCGTGGTGGCGACCGGCGGCGAGAACGGGCGCGCAATCTCGGCCTTCGATCGCGCCACCGGCGATCTGCGTTGGTCACACGGCGACGAGTCGGTGCAGTATCAGTCGCCGCTGGCGTTCGAGCTCGGCGGCGAGGTCTCGGTGGTCGCCCTCACGGATCGCAGCCTGCTCGGTCTTTCCCCCGAGACCGGGGAGGTGCTCTTTAGGCACCCACATACCGAGGGCGGCGGCCAGGGCTTTACCGCGACCCAACCCGTGCCGGTGGGTGAGGGCGGCATTCTCCTCACCGGCGCTCGTGAATCCGTCCTCTTCGAGGTCAGCAAGAGCGCCGAAGGATACGAGGTGCAAGAGGCCTGGCGCTCCCGCGCGCTGCGAAGTGGCTATGCCACGCCGGCGCCCTTTGAAGGATTCCTCTACGGCTACTCCGGCGCTTTCCTGACCTGTGTCGATGCCGCTACGGGTGAATCGGTGTGGAAGTCGCGGCCGCCGGGGGACGGATTCCTGGTGCTGGTCGACGGCTACCTCATGATTCTGAATCGCGCCGGCGAGATCGTGGTCGTGGAGGCGACGCCGGAGGCGTTCCGCGAGGTCTCGCGGGTCAAGGCCCTCGAACGTGGCTACTTCACGCGACCGAGCTTCGCCGGCGGCAGGGTCTACGCGCGAAACCTTAAGGACATCGTCGCGTTTGGCGTCAAGGACCGGGTTACGGTGTCATCAGCCGGTTCCGAACCGACCTCGGCCGACTGGGATCTGCGCGGCGAATTCGGAGCCTTCGTCAGCCAGCTCGCGGTGGCCGAGAAGAAAGCCGAGATGATCGAGCGCTTCATGGCCGATCATCCGAGCCTGCCGATATTCGAAGGCAACCTGGTGCACTTCGTCTACCGAGGCGAAGTCGAAGACCTGGCGATCTCCGGGAATTTCATCCGCGACGGCAGTCAGCACCCGATGCATCGAGTGAAAGGCACTGATTTTTATTTTCGAAGCTACGAGCTGCCGGAAAGCTCCGTCTTCACCTATCGATACGCCGTCTTCGACGAGCCCCGGCTCGATCCAGGGAATCCGCGCACGGTCGGTCAAGACCGCCGCGAGCGATCGCTTTTGGCGACCCCGGGCTGGCGGGCACCGTCCCATCTGCGGGAGCCCACGGGACCGCGGGGGCACCTCGAGGAGCTGCAGTGGAAGAGCGAGGCGCTGGGCAATGAACGCGAAGTCCAGGTTTATTTGCCGCCCGGCTACGGCCAGGGCGAAGACCGTTACCCCCTACTCATCGTCAATCGCGGGGATCAGGCCCTCGAATTCGGGGAGCTGGACAAGAGTCTCGACAACCTGATCGGTGAGAAGGTGGCGCCGATGATCGTCGCCTTCGTACCGGTGGGCAACCCCCGCGAGCTCGGGGGTGTCTTGACCGCCGATTACACCCGGGCACAAGTCGACGAGCTGATTCCCCTGCTCGACAGGACGTACCGCACCGACCCCCGTCGCGAATCCCGCGCGGTCCTCGGCCAAGATCGTTACGGCTCAGCGAGCTTCGCGGCTATCTTCCTGGCGCTGCTCCACCCGGAAGCGGTTTCCCGGGCCGCGGCCCAGTCCTACGAGCATGGCCAATTCGAAGAAGAGCTCCTGGCCGCCGCTTCGGGTGAGAAGCACGATCTCAAGCTCATATTCCACTGGAGCTCCTACGATCGCCAGGTCCCGTTCTGGGACTGGGATGCTCGCCGAGAAGCCCAAGCCGTGGTGGCGGCGCTCGAGAAAAACGGCTACCGCCCCAAGGTCCTCGAAAGCACCGACGGACCCGGCTGGGGGCTATGGCAGAGCCGGTTGGACGAGATTCTGGAGGCGCTGTTTCCGCTTCGGTAAGGGGGTGTGGAGTGGCTACGGGTCGGCGACAAGTTTGATCCAGAAAGGAATGACAAGGCTCCCTAAACGAAGCTGGCCGCGAAACCGACCAAGAAAGAAAAAACCCCCGATCGCTCGGGGGCTTTTTCTTGAGTCGCCGGCTCCTAACCGGCTGTTGAGTGGACTAGCCGCGGAGGCGACGCATAGCGGCGACGCTGAGCAGCAAGGCCATGAGCAAGAGGCCGGCGTGGCCGAGGGTCGGGATGTCGACGA
>JBCDKB010000706.1:0-3332 GCA_038747035.1 Acidobacteriota bacterium
ATGATACGAGGAGGCCTCCTTCTTCGGAGGAGGACGAGTGCAGCAGCACTGCTCCGGAGGAGGAGGAGGTCGGTGTGGACGACGAGGGCGGCGGTGTGCGAGAACTTGGCGACCGGTTTGGTGAGGGTGGACGAGGAGTGGGTTTTTTATGACGGTGGTTTAGAGAAGGACGCCGTGCACGTGAAGTGTAAGTGCGCCGGAGTGAATTTCGGCGAATTGCTGCAACTGCGCGGGCAGTACCAGGAAAAACTCGAGCCGCCGTTCGTGCCTGGGAACGAGGTCTCGGGCATCGTCGAAGCGGTCGGCTCGGAAGTCAAACGCGTCAAGCCGGGCGACGTCGTGGTCGCCTTGCCGCGAGGCGGCGGTTGGGCGCGAGACGTCGTCGTCAAGGACACGCAGGTCATGCCGTTACCGGTGGTCGGCGACTTTGCGGAGGCTTCGGCGCTCGCGGTCGCGTACGGCACGGCGCACATGGCTCTCGTAGAGAGGGCGAAGGTCCGAAGCGGCGAGACCGTGCTGGTGACGGCGGCCGCGGGCGGCGTCGGCCTGGCGGCGGTGGAGCTGGGTAAGGCCATGGGGGCCCACGTCATCGCCGCCGCGTCGAGCGCCGAGACACTCGCGGCGGCCCGGGCCGCCGGCGCGGATGCGGGTATCAACTACAGCGACGAGCCGCTCAAGGCCAAGGTCAAAGAGCTCACCGGCGGCCGCGGTGCCGACGTCATCTACGATCCCGTCGGCGGGGACTACTCCGAGCAGGCGCTGCGCGGTATCGCCTGGAACGGTCGGCACTTGGTGATCGGCTTCGCCGCCGGCGATATCCCGAAGCTGCCGCTGAACCTGACGCTGCTGAAGAGCTGCTCGGTGGTCGGCGTGTTCTGGGGCACCTGGACGCAGAAAGATCCGGCGGCGTCGGCGGCAAATTTCGGCCAGATCGGCGCATGGCTCGCGGATGGTACCTTGAAGCCGCGGGTCAAGCGCTTTGCCCTCGACGACTTCGCTGACGCGCTCGCCGAAATCGACGGGCGCCGGGCGGTGGGTAAGCTCGTCTTGACGATGCCAAATTCCGGGCTTTGAGCGAGCTGATCGCAAGGCATCGATTCGGTCCGTCGCCGCGCCAGTGAAGAATCTGGGTGACCTGGGCGTAGGAGAATCATGAACTCTCGCACCACGTCCGTCGCCCGATTCTCCGTCCTCGGCTTCAGCCTGCTGTGGCTGGTCTTGTCGGCGCCGGCCGTGCTGGCCTATCCGGCGCCGAAGGACGACTACGTCAACGATTTCGCTGACCTACTCGACGCCGGGGCGGAGGAGCGGCTGCGGCGCCACCTCGCCGAGGCGAAGGCGGAGCACCAGCTGACGGCGGTGGTGGTGACCGTCAATACTTTTGACGACTATGGGGTCGGCGTCGAGTCGATCGAAGAATTCGCCACCGGGCTGTTCAACACGTGGGGCATCGGCGAGGCCGGCGTCGACCGCGGGGCGTTGCTCTTGGTGGCCAAGGGTGATCGCAAGGTGCGGATCGAGCTCGGCTCGGGCTACGGCCGCAGCCGGGACTCGGCGATGAAGCGCGTGATCGACCGCACGATCGTGCCCCGCTTCAAAGAGGGCCGATTTCAAACCGGCGTCGTGGACGGCGCCCGGGCCATGACGCGGGCGTTGCTTTCTTCGGCGGCGGCGCCGCAGCAGCGCATGTCGGCGCCGGCCCAGCCCGCCGGGTCCACCGACAGGCCCAAGTCTGGAGGGGCCCCGTGGGGTCTTGGAGCCGCGGCCGCGGCTCTCCTCACCACCGCGGGTTTGGGCTGGCGGTTCCATCGACGCCGACGCCCCCGCCCGTGCCCGAGCTGCTCGCGGGTGATGCGTCGGCTGACGGAGGCCGAAGAGGACCAGTATCTCGGGAGCGCGGAGCAGACCGAGGAGCGGGTCGGTTCCGTGGACTATGACGTGTGGCTGTGCGAATCCTGCGGCGCCACCGCCGTCGAGCGGTACGGCAAGGCGCTTTCCGGCTATAAGCAGTGCGGGAGTTGCGCCGCCAAGGCGGTGCTTGAAACGTCCCGCATCACCACGCAGGCGACCGAATTTCAATCCGGAGAGCGGACCATCAGCCAGAGGTGCGTCCACTGCGACTGGCGGGACGAGCGGATGGAGATGATCCCGATGCTCGTCTCAAATGATCCCAATTCAACGTCCGGCGGCGCCTCTTCCTTCGGCGGGGGCTCGTCGAGCGGCGGCGGCGCCAGCGGTAGCTGGTGAGCGGCCCGCCGCCCGGGTCTATCACCCGGGGGCGAAGCGCCATATGCCGTCAGGGGGCGCCGACGCTGGCGGACCAGGCGGCCAGGTCCCCGGACTCGAAGCCGTCGAGGAAGATCAGCGGACTGCCGCAGCGGATCGTGTAGGTGCCCATGGACGGTCCGCCTTCGAGGGGGGCCACCGTCAAGAGCGAGATCGGTTGGGCGGGGATGGTGATCTGGTCGCCCGAGAAGAATGAGACGCCCGAGTCGGTGCCGGCGTCGTAGGGGCGGAGATCCACCACTTTCTGGCTGATCCAGCTGCCGTTCTCGAAGAGCGGCTCGTCGTGCACGCCCACGAACCAGTCGGGGCTGGGGGCGATCATGGTGATGAGCGTGAGCAGCGAATGGCTGAGCTCGACGTCGAAAGTGGTCATCACGGTGTCTGGCGAAATCCCGACGGCCGGGCCGGAGACGACGGCGTCGGCAGTGCCGAGGCCGATCTCGGTATTGATTTCACCGGAAAACGTGCCGGTGCTGCCGAATTCGGCCACCGCGCGGACGCCGGGGCTCGCGAGATCCCCGGGCTGCCAGAAGATCACCTGATCATTGTGGGTGGCGCCGATGAGGGGGGAGAAATGGGCCGCGTTCCCGGGCCAGTCCACGGGGTGGGTCGCTTGGCTCCAGGTGGCGTCGAAAGTCACGGTGCACTCCGCCGACGTGTCTTGGGCGTGGGCGGGGAGCGCAATAAGAAGAAGCACGGGGAGTGCGAGGAGGCTGCGGTGGATATGAGACATAGGCGACATCGCAAAGGTCCTCAGGTCGAGTCCTTGGTTTCAGGAAGGGAAGGCGCAATAGAAATGGACGAAAGCTCGTTCGGTCTACGGAGGCGACGCTTCTTCGGATCCATCGATAGGAAGAAATATCTTCGGCGGTTCGCCGGGCCCTGCTCGCCCGCGTCGGAGACTCGGATGGTCGAGCCGGCCGCGGCCGGAGGATCGCTCGGCGAGGGCCGGGCCCCGCCGAGCGGACCGTCGAGGCGTGGACTGGCCTAGGGCAATGAGAAGTGTCGCTTGACGGTCGCGACGAGGGTCTGGGGGGATTCGCGGA
>JBCDKB010000707.1:0-3327 GCA_038747035.1 Acidobacteriota bacterium
ACCACGATCGGCGTCGCGATCATGGTGTCGAGCTTCCGCGCAACCCTCGTCGACTGGCTCGGCGTCACCCTCCAGGCGGACCTCTACGCGAGCCCGGTGAGCCAAGACAACCGCGGCGCCGGACCGCCGCTCGACCCGCAGTACCTCCAGGCCCTGGTCGACTTCCCCGCCGTGATGCACGTCGCCACCTATCGGCGGGTGGAAGTCGCGTCGTCCCGCGGGCCGACCCAGCTCCACGCTTTGGGAGCCGACCGTCGGTCGTTCCAGGTCTTTTCTTTCACGGAAGGCAACCGCGATGAAGTCTTCACGCGTTTTTCCAAGGGCGAGGGCGTGCTGGTGTCCGAGCCCTACGCCTTCCGCCACGGCGTCGGCATCGGCGACTCGCTGGAGCTACGGACCGAAGACGGCCCCAAGAATTTCGAGATCCTAGCGATCTTCTACGACTACGCCTCCGACCGCGGCCTGGTGATGATGGATAGCGGGCTCTACGGCGAGCTGTGGCATGACACGAGCGTGCAGAGCGTCGGCCTTTACCTCGAACCCGACGCCGACCCGGACCTGGTGATCCAGACGCTGCGCCGACAGGTGCCCGACGACCAGGTGCGCCTGGTCGCCAACGCCGAGCTGCGACGACTATCGCTGGAGATCTTCGACCGCACCTTCCGCATCACGGATGTGCTCCGGCTCCTAGCGGTCGGCATCGCCTTCTTCGGCGTACTCTCGGCGCTGATGGCGCTCCAGCTCGAACGCGGACGCGAGATCGCCACCCTGCGCGCCATGGGTCTACTGCCGCGCCAAGTCCGCCGACTGCTCGGCGCCCAGAACGCTTTGCTCGGCGCCCTCGCCGGCGTGCTCGCCGCGCCGCTCGGCATCATCATGGCGTCGATGCTGATCTACGTCATCAACAAACGCTCCTTCGGCTGGACGCTCCACCTCACCGTCGAGCCCGCCGCCCTCATCCAGGGCGTCCTGCTGGCCGTCATCGCGGCCCTGCTCGCCGGCTGGCTCCCCGCCCGCCGCATGGCCGCCCGCCGACCCGCCGGCGCGCTTCGGGAAGAATGAGCCACCCCGCGTATACTGCTTAGATGGCAGCCCATCCTGAACTGCAGACCCTCGATAGCCTCCAAATGGCCAAACTTGAGGACGAGCCCCGCGAAGCCCTCGAAGAGATGAGATCGAGCGGCCAGCCTTGGCGGGTCAACTTGGCCGGAGAACACGGCGTCGTTGTACAAGACGTCAACGCCTACAGCGAGATGTTAGAGATAGTGGAGCGAGCTGAGGCGATTGAAGGGCTCCGCCGAGGCATTGAATCCATGGAAAGGGGCGAGGGACGCCTCGCCAGCGACGTCTTTGCCGATATGAGGCGAAGGCACAAGATTTTGTCCGACGACTAGCGACCAGAGAGTTCAATGCGCTACGTCGTCAAAATTCAGCCGAGCGCATCGGCTGAAATTGATCGATTCTTTGTCCAGATTGCAACCGAAGCTCCCGAAACTGCCCGCCGGTGGTTCGATGGCTTGGCGCAATCGATCGAATCACTCGCTGTTCCGGTGCCCCAGGGCGCCGGAAAGTGATGTCGTCTCCCAAGACGTTCGCCAGCTCCTCCATGGTTTACCTGGTAAACCCTATCGAATTCTCTTCTCGGTGATTGGCGATACTGTTCATATCCTGCACTGCAGGCATTGGGGGCAAAGACACCTCTATCGGTCAGAGATTCAACAGCCGTAAAGCATCGGCTTGGTGCTGGAGAGCGAATCACTGGGCATGACTTGGCTTCGCTTCCCGCCCATCGGCCTTCCCATTCTTCTGACCAGCTGCCTACTCGCCTTCGGGTGTGCCGGGCCCAGCGCGATGGAGAATACGTCGGCGCCGGAGGCCCAGTCGCCGATCGACGCGCTGGTCGCCGGCGGCGGGACCGACGGCTTTGCCCGCGCCGAGGTAGTGCGGGAATTCGTCTTCCCGGAGGACCACGGCCCGCACCCGGACTTCCAAACCGAGTGGTGGTACGTCACCGGCCACCTCGAGACCGACTCCGGCCGGCGCTTCGGCCTCCAGTGGACGATCTTCCGCCGGGCGCTTTCGCCCGAGATGGGCGAACGGGGATCGGACTGGGCGAGCCGGCAGCTCTATATGGGACACATGGCGCTTTCCGACATCGAAGGCGAGAAGCACCTGGCGGAGGAGCGATTCACCCGCGGCGCCGCCGGGTTGGCGGGCGCTGAGATTCGGCCGTTCCGGGTCTGGCTCGAGGACTGGAGCGCCGAAAGGGCGGACCCCGAAGCGGGCGACCCGGACTCGATCTGGCCCATGCGGCTTCGATCGAGCGCCGACACGGACAAGGGCGCCTTCGCGCTCGACATCGAGCTCGACCCGCAGAAGCCCCACGTGCTCCAAGGCGACCGCGGCCTGTCGTGGAAGCACGAGGGCGGCGCGTCGTATTACTACTCCTTCACCCGCATCGACGCCGCCGGCTCCGTCGAGCTCGACGGTGAGCGCTTCGACGTCACGGGCTCCGCGTGGCTCGACCGCGAGTGGTCGACGTCGACCTTGAGCGACGAGCAGGCGGGCTGGGACTGGTTCTCGCTCCAGCTGGAAGACGGGCGTGACCTCATGTACTACCAGCTGCGCTTGAAAGACGGCGACGCCCACCCCATGTCCGCCGGTGTTCTGGTGGCTCCAGACGGCACCTCCACCAAGCTCGAGCGTGCCGACGTCCAGCTCGAAGTGCTCGACCACTGGACGAGCCCCCGCAGCCAAGGTCGATACCCCGTGCGCTGGCGCCTGATTGCGCCGAAGTACGACATCGACCTCGAGGTCGAACCGCTCTTCAAGGACCAGGAGCTCGACATCGCCTTCCGCTACTGGGAAGGCGCTGTCGACGTGCGCGCCGACGGCCAAAAGACCGGCCGAGGCTTCGTCGAGCTCGTGGGCTACGCCGACGAAGCGTCAGAGTCGGCCCGCGGCGTCGGTTAGCGCCCTACCGCTCAGTTTTAGAACTCCCACCCGCTGTGGTTGCCCAATGGCCAGAAGAACCCTTCCGGCGTAGGGTCGGGGCTTGCCCCCGACCGCGCAGCTGCAACGCCGTCAAAGGCTGCAGAAACGAAAACGGGACTTGAAACAAAACCCGCAGCCTCGCGTGAACGCGATGGCGCACCATTAGTTCTCTAGGGGCTATGCGGTGCAAACGGCCGCCCCCCTCGGATAGCTCGGCTGCGCCACGCATGGCGGGGACAAGCCCCGCCACAACTACGGAAAGGGGCGCAATGAATTGTGGAACCTCACGGAACCGGAGCGGCGTAGTCATACGCACTCCGGTCCCAGACGAGC
>JBCDKB010000708.1:0-3291 GCA_038747035.1 Acidobacteriota bacterium
CTCGGCGTCGACCTGCTCGACCTGCCCCGCCGGATCGACCTCAGCGTCTATCGCCTGGGGTCCAACCGGTGGTGCTTCGACCCCCTGTCGATGCCTGGGGAGTAAAAGGAACGGACTCCAGCGATCGGACGTCGCTCCTGCGGTCGGTAGGTTTTCGAGAGCGAAAGGCGGAATCCTTCGATTCCGCACCTCGGACTTAGACTTTCTCAGCGGTAAAACCGGCGATGGTCGTCCGGCTCCACGAGCGCACCGTCGACGACGCCGTCTGCCGGGGCTGGCTTGGACTCAAAGTTCCGCCGAGAGCCAATGACCCCAATAGGTTGCTGCAGGGCGTCCGTTTCTATGGCCAAAGCTGGTCCTGAATACGGTCCGCATTCCCATGAACGCCTTCGTCGATATCGACCGCCGGGATATTGCCCGCGTCGAGTTCCTCTTCGATCAGAACCCGACCGGCGAGATTCTGGTGACCGATCTGGCCTTCGCCAGCTTGCCGACGCTCTTCGCAGACTGCTTTGAGTCGGGCGACACGGGTCGTTGGACTGTGTCGCAGTCTGAGTAGACCTATCCGGGTTTCCGGGATCGCCGCGTCGCGGTCCCGGGCGGTGCGCTGCCACCGCCGACGACGGAATAGCCCAGCTCTTTCGAGGAGGCGCAACGCAGCCAGCGCCGCGAGAACCGAAGAGGTTGGAAGGGATTATCAAACGGGGCACTGGCCGCAGGCGGATTCCTGAACCTTCCGCCCTTGTCGGCCATCGCCGGGCTACCTGGGACCGCATCGTGCGCTTCGAGACTCGCTCGCGCTAGTTTCCCATGCCGGTAGTGATCGAGTAAGGCAAGGATAGATCACCGCTCCCCGGCTGCGGTGCTCGAGTGTGCTCGGTAGAGCGCCGCCACCAGGGGGCCCGAGGCCCGGCGCTAGGGCGTTGACCGTACCGCCTTGGGCGTGAAGGCTTCAGTTCCGTCTTCTAAACCCGGTTCTCTGTTTTCTTCTAAACCCGGTTCTCTGTTTTCAGAGTTCGGATTTCTCGGCCCGGCACCGGGCGACGATCTCTTCCGCCTCGGCCACCACCAGCTCGGGCTCTTCTTGTGGAATGAGGTGATGACTGTTGCGGGTTAGCACGGCTTTACCCTTCGGAAAGGCCTCCGCCCATTCTGTCCACAGGGCTCCCCACAGTCGCCGTCCTTCGTCCGAGTGCAGCAGGTGCCCCGGAGACTCATAGCGTTTGACGCTGGCGATGACGGTCACAGGGATATCCGGGATCGCCGGATAGTCCGGGAGCGGAAACTTGGCCCAGAAATCGACCACATGGCCGCTTTTGCCCCCCCGGAGGTCGTCGAGCTTGACCGCTTCGATTTCCCGGTTCGCCCGTTCCAAATCGATCGATCGCATGATGTCGACATCGTGCTCGGACGAGGCGTCAATCAGGAGCAGGCCTTCCACGCGCTCCGGGTATTTTGCGGCGAAGACTCTGGCGACGCTTCCGCCATAGGAATGGGCCACATGAATGATCTTGGCCACGTCGAGACGGTCAAGCAGCTGCTTCAGGTGCTCGGCATAGTCCTCGACCATGAAGTATCTTTCGGGATTGTCCGAACCGCCGTTACCCACCCTCGAATATCGAAGCACTCGGACCGATTGCGATAGCCGCTCAAAAATGCCCGACCAGTCCTCCAAACCACCGCCACCGCCGGCCTCTAGCACGACGAACTCGCGACCTTCGCCTTTCAGCTCATACTCAACGACGAAACCCACGACGTCGGCGGTTTCTATTTCGGCATGCGCCACCTGCGACATCAATAGCGCGAAGGCCAGGCATAGTCTTTTCAAAATCCCCATCCTCGTCTCATCGGAACTTCAGCACGGGAGGCCACGGACGCCGCGCCGAGTTCTCCAGATCGAGAGCTGGCCACCCTCAAGTAGACGGCGGAGCTTCGCTTACGGCGTTTTCGGGCAGATCCGCCCCATCGCTAGGCTGCGCCTGCAGAAGGTAGCGCAAATCTTCGGTGAACGTCTTCTCTTCTTGCGCGCCGAGGTAAGAAGAGTAGATCAGCCCCTCGCGGTCGATGATGAAAGTGCTCGGATAGCCCGTGAGGCCACCGAAGAGGGCCGTGCTCACTTCCCGCGGGTCGAGCAAGATCGGATAGGTAAGCCCCATCTCTTTCACGTACGGTGCGACGATCGAGCGGCCCTGTTTGTCGGTGGCGATGCCGACGATCACCACGCCCTGGTCGGCGAGCTTTTGGTGCACACGCTCGAGGGCCGGCAGCTCCTCGCGGCACGAGAGGCACCAGGTGGCCCAGAAGTTGATCAAAAGGACCTGGCCACGGAACGACGACAGGCGGTAGCGCTCGCCGTCGAGGCCGAGCAGCTCGAAGTCGGGGCCCGGGAGGGTGCGGGCGACTGCGGCGCTCGGCGGCGCTTCCGGGCCGACGGCGTCGGGCGAGTCCCCGTCGACGGCGCCCGGCGCTACTTCTGGGGTCGCGGCGCCCGGTGCTTCCGCGCCGGGGCCGGCGCAGCCGGCGAAAAGCAGCGCCGACGCCAGCAGCAGGGCGCGGATGGCCGAGACGACCGGCCGCGCCACGCGGCGCGCACCGTCTGTCTCAGGTACCGGCGCCTGTGACCGCGTCGGTGTCATTGACAGCATCATCGCCGTCACTTCCGTTGCTACTATCTTCTCCACTATTCGCCTCAGCGGCCGCTTTTTCCCGGTGCAGCTCGTCGATGGTGCCGGAGGCCCGGCCGACGCCCGCGAGGTGGCTGTCGGTCAAGACCAGGGTTTCGGGGTGGTCGCGGAGCCAATCGCTCCAGCGATACACGCCCCAGGACTCTTCCGGCAACTCGTCTAGCTGCTCGCCGGCGAAGTCGCCTTCCCTCGCCTCACCGGACATCTGGTGCCAGAGGGAATCGGTTTCGGTGTCGTACATGATCAAGTTGCCGTCGATCAGCTTGCCCGAAACGCCCAGGGTCAACTCTTTTTCTCCAACGCGTCGGTCGTGAACCACGACCGTCTGGTCGGATGGTCACCAGGACGCCGCGATCGGCTGTCCCCCCACGCGGTCGTTGACGATCTGATGGTTATTCAGCAAGTAGAGGGGATAAGCGCGGCTCTCGCCGTTGACGCTGACGCCGATGACCCTGACGCCGCCGGCCATTTGCGCCTCGTCGGCCGGCACCAGGGTCGGGCGCACGAGGGCCAGCTTGGCGTCCTTGGCCCGATATTGGAGCATGCCGTGGAACGGCTCGCCGCCGGTGGCGGTCTTGGCCGGCGGTGTGCCTTGCGCCTGGGCGCC
>JBCDKB010000709.1:0-3277 GCA_038747035.1 Acidobacteriota bacterium
GGGCGAGGGCGTCGCTATAAGGCACGACGCCGGAATCCTGCTCCTGGATCAAGAGCGAAGACTCGCCGGTGAAAGCTAGAGCATCGTCGAGCTGGCCGCCATTCAGGACGATCGGTAAACCGCCGACCAGACCAGGGACGTCACCGTTGTCATCGAGCGCCTCGAAGTTGTAGGCCTCTGCGATCTCGACGCCGGAGCCCAGAACTTGCACAGTGGAGCCTGGGATACCGACAACCTCGACTTCAGTCCGACCATTGATGGGCACCAGACTCTGAGTGCCGTCAGGCCGCGTGAAGATATCGAGGCTATTTTCATCACGACCGGCCGTGAGAAACCTATCCTTGACGAAAATCGAGAACTCGCCGAACTGGCGCGCCTCTCCGGTCCAGGTCGCGAGCTTGGTCCCTATCGTCGCGGTGACGACCACCGGCCCCGGCGTCGCACCTGTCGAGTTGAGTATCGTCCGCGTCTGTCCGCCGCTGACCGTCGATTGAAGGCCGACAGTGCCATTCGAGGTGCTCCATTCGACCGGTGTACCGTCGCTCGCGTTGGTGGACAAGGAGATCTCGATGGGAGCTCCGCCTTCGAGGGTCAAGACGCTGTCGCTTGAGGAAAGGGCGGCGGTCAAGGCTTCAAAGCTAATCTCCTCGCGACGCTCGGCAAGTCCGGCCTGCACGTAGACGTCGACAGTCCCCGGTAGCAAAGAGGCCTTCAACGTCGCACGCGCTATTCCACCGGCAGTTTGCGTCTCAGTGGACAGGAAGGGACTGTCGCTGCGCTCGCTAAACCAGGAGACTGGAGTGCCGTCAGAGACCTCGTTACCCGCCTCATCACGGATCGTGGCGGTCAACTCCACGACGTCGGTATCGTCAGCGGCCACGACGAACGACGAAGCGTCGAGTTCAATCTCAGCCGCTTCACCGGGAAAGATCTCCAGCTGGGCCGTCCGTCGTTCCACGGTGACTTCCACTTCCGTGCGGTCGTCACCTTCACCGAAGGCGAACTTCGTGAGCCGGGCAATGCCCTGACCCCGAATCCCCGCGTCACCTCCAAGCGAGAGCGTGGTGCCGGCGATGCCGTTTTCCGTCACAGACGTCCCGCCGGTATTTCCGTCCCCTTCGACATCCCATTCGACCTCAGCGCCATCCTCAACCGGCAGGAATTCTTCAGGATCTTCTAGACTCCTCACAAAGACCGCGGCTGCCAGTGTCATCTCACCGGCATCAGCGCTAACCCCCAGAGAGCCGTCAGAGCCGCCTTCCTCATCACGTGGCGCCACGTCGAATTCGAGCGCCAGTGAGGTCAAAGCCACCATGTCTTCTATCGGCTCGGTGACCGTTTCGGCCTCAAACACGAGCATCAGCTCAATATCGCGCAGCTCGGTCGAGCCAGAGACCGCCTCAAGCCAGACCGCCTCAGGGACATCCACATCGCCGTCCGAAAGATCCCAAGTCTTTGGCAACTCGACGAGCTCTTCCTTGGTCTCAGTGGTCCACACCAAGATCTTGTCGCCGCCGGCGGAAGCCTCGAGCCTCAGCTCTCCATCCTCGGCTTCCCGATCAAATTCAATCTTCGCTTCGACGAGGTCGTCTTCGCCTTCGATTTGACCCGACTCGTCGAGATCATCCGTGTCGTTGTCGTTGTCGTCATCGTCGTTGAGTACTGCGAAGGCGCCGGGCATTTCCTCGTTCGGACCCGAAGACTTGTCGTCGGACTCTTCGGCGAGGCCGTCGACGATCAGATCGAGTTCGAGGACGCGGACCTGGAGCGTATCGGTCGCTTCAGCGGAGTCACAGCCCAAGCAGGACGCCGTGAGGGTGACGGTGTAAACGCCGGGCTCGTCGTAGGCGTGCTCGGCTGTTTTGCCACTCGCCGACTCGCCGTCCCCGAGGTCCCACTCGTATTCCTCGTCCTTGCAGTTCTCTTCGGCACGGCGGTCAAAGTCCACGGTTTGGTTCACACCGACAACGATGGTGTCCTCGGAGTCTTCGCCGTCCGAGCCCAGTCCCAGAACGGTCAAAGACTCGAAACGCCGCGGCGTGCAGGTGCCGTCGTCGCAGGTCTCGCAGTCTTCCTCGCAGAGGGGCTCGAGCTCGCCGTCCGCGTTGCACTGCTTGCAGGACGAGGGCTGGCAAATATCCGTCGGGTCGAGCGGCGGCGGTACGCAGCCGTGCCAGCCAGCTTTGACGACGCCGGAGCCGCGATTCGAGGTGACCCGGGTGCCGTCGTCGGAGACGGTGGCGGTGCCGATCGGCACGAATTCGCCGAGGTCGTGGTCGAAGCTGAAGATGTCGACCACGGCGCCGGGGGAGTCCCCCATATTCGGGATCGAAATCTGCGCCGGCGGATCGAAGCGGGTGCCCGGGGGCTGGACCGTCCAGGCGAGCATGAAGCTCGAGCCCATGGGCGGCAGCATCGGCACTTTGTCGCCGTGCACCTGGGTGACGGACACTTCGCCGACCGTGGAGCCGTCGGGGAAGGTTGCGGAGTTGGCGAAGATCGTAAGCTCGCCGCCGGCGACGCCGGCGATCGGAATCGTCACGTCCTGGTCGCCGCCGACGATGGCGCCGCTGTCGATCGGCAGCAGTCGGACCGGCATGCCGATGTCGTTGCGGGTGCCGGCGATGGTGTCGAAGACGTAGTGCAGCACCGGCCAGCGGCCCGCGCGGGTGGTGGTCGGGCCGTCGACTTCGAGGTCGACCGTGCCCACCGGCGCGCCGGCGATTTCAAAGCGGCCGTCGGCGTCGGTGATCGCCTCCGGCGGCTCCGCAAGGCCGTCGGCGAGCACGCGCACGGTGGCGCCGGGGACCGGCTCGTCTTCGTTGTCGAGCACCACGCCGCCGACCCGGGTCTCGGACTCCGGCCCCGGCGTCACGCCGGTGATCGAAAAGACCGCCGGCAGGCTCGTGAGGCCGAAGAAGTCCGCCTTCACCCGGTGACTGTCGACGCCGACCTCGGGGCCGAGCACGAAGCGCATCTGGGCGCGACCTTCGGCGTCGGTCGAAACCACGGCCTCGGCTAGCCGATCGCCCGCCGAGTCCAGCAGCTGGCCGCCGCCCCGGTCGACGCGGAAAGTCACCGGCACGCCCACGAGCGGGTTGCCGAGGGCGTCGAAGACCTGGGCCCGCAGCGGAAAAGGCGCTTCCGCGTCCACCGCCGCGCGCAGCGCGCCCAGGTGCGTGTCGCCGACGATGCGGACGATGCGCTCCGGCTCCACCGGATCGGCGGAGGCGCAGAAAAGCAGGGCGCCTTCGAGGCCCGGCGAGGTCGCCGTCAC
>JBCDKB010000710.1:0-3249 GCA_038747035.1 Acidobacteriota bacterium
GCGCCCCGCCTCCCCGCCGCCCCGCCAAGCGCCGCCTCCTCCGAAACCGGCGCCCCGCCAGGCGGCTCCTGCCCAGACCGCCCCGCCGCCCGCGGCGGCCGGCGAGACCTTCGTCGTGCAGGTTTTCTCCACCCACGACGAGCCCCAGGCGGTGAAGCTCCAGCAGCGCTTACAGCAGATGCGCTACCGCGCGTTCATGTCGACCATCGACGTCGGCGGCCAGACCATGTACCGGGTCCGGATCGGTCCGTTCACGGAACGCAACCGGGCTGAGAAGGTCAAGATCGACGTGCGCAATCAGCTGAAGCTGGATCCCTGGGTGACGGCGGCGAGCAACTGATCGGCTGCCGAGGCGAGATCCGCCACCGCCGGCGGTAGGCCTCGATTTCCACAGCTTCTCTAGAGTCATCGCCCCCCATGCGCTTCGCCAAATCGGACAGGATCAGTGCGCTCGTCGCCGTCGTCGGTGGCGCCGCGTGGGGGCTGTGTTTCGGCGTCGAGTCTCGGCCGTGGCTCGCTTGGTTCGCGCTCGCCCCGCTCTTCTGGCTCCTGCCCCGTCGCCGGGCGTGGCTTTGGGGATGGCTCTTTGGCACCGCCGGCTGGTTGGTGGCGACGCCGTGGATCGCCTCGACGGTCGGGACCTTCGGCGGACTGCCGACCTGGCTCGCCCAGGTCGTGGGCGTGCTTTTCGCGGTCTACCTGGCGGCGGATCTAGCTCTCTTCGCCCTCGCCGGCGGCTTGATCGTCCGCTTCCGGCCGAGCTGGACGCCGTGGGCGCTGCCCGCGCTTTGGGTGGCCGTCGAGACGCTGCGTGGCCTGCCCTTCGGCGGCTTCCCGTGGAATCTCGCGGCCTATGCCTGGGCCGACTTGCCCGGCGCCCTGCTGCTCTCGTCGTGGGTCGGCGCCGCCGGCGTATCTTTCCTCGTGGCGGCGGTGAACGTCGCCGTGACTTCGGGCGTCAGGCGTCGCCGCTGGCGCGGGACCTTGGCGATCTGGCTGGTGGCGGCATTCGCGCTGTCGGTGGCGGCGCGCTTCGCCGGCGTCGACGGTCCGCGGATGTGGGGCAAAAGCGTGCGCCTGATCCAGCCGAATACGGATGTCGTTTTCGATCCGGACACGGCCTGGCAGGACTACGTGGCGCTGATCGACGCGTCGCTCGGGGCCTGCGACGAGCCGGCGCTGATCGTCTGGCCCGAGAGCGCCGCCTGGCCGCTGCAATATTTCTCGACGGCCCGGCTCCAGGACGATATCGCTCGACTCGTGGAGCGCGGCTGCCCGGTGATCCTCGGGTCCGCCGTGAAGTCGCAGGACGGCATCCTGAACGCGGCGATCCTGGTCGGTCCCGACGGCGTCGGCGAGCCCTACGCCAAGCGTCGCTTGGTGCCGTTCGGCGAATACGTGCCGCTCGGGGATCTGCTGCCCTTCATCGGCAACTTGGCGCGCCAGGCCGGGGACTTCACGCCGGGCACGGAGCCGACCCTCTTGCAGTGGGGTAGCGAGAAGCTGGGTATGGCCATTTGCTACGAAGTGGTCTTCCCGTCGCCGGTGGCCGAACACGTCCGGGCCGGAGCGACCGTGCTCACGACCATCACCAATGACGCCTGGTACGGCGACTCGACGGCTCCGCCCCAACACCTGCGGGCGGCCCAATTTCGCGCCGCCGAGAACCGGCGGCCGATGCTGCGCGCCGCGCTCACCGGCATCACGGCGGTGATCGACGCCGAAGGCCGTGTCGTCGAGAGCCTCGGCGTCACCACCTCTCGACAGGCTCCCGGGGTGATCCGCGCCCGCGTCTCCGGCCGCACCGACACGACGCTCTACACCCGGGCCCCCTGGCTGGTGCCCGCCGTCTGTTGGGCCCTTTCTCTCTTTGCTATCATCCGCGCCGCGCTCGACCGGCGTCGCGCTGTGCCACCGACGTCCCCCCAAGATCCCGCCATCTCACCAGGATAGACCTCCGATGAACGAAAGACTCGATCGACTCGCCGAAAACCTCGAAAGCATCCGGGGGTTTCTTTGACCAGGCCGGTGTTGAACACGATCTGAGCGAGCTCGATCGCGAGATGCAGGCGCCTGATTTCTGGGATGACCCGGCGAAGAGCGCCCCGATCCTGCAGAAGCGCCGCGTCGTGGAGCGCAAGGTCGACGCCTTGAAGCAGCTGCGGGAAGATATTGACGAGCTCGAGACCTGGCGCGAGCTGGCGTCGGACGACGACATTGACCCCGACATGGTCGAGTTCCTCGAGCGCGCCGAGGCCGACGTCGAGCGCATGGAGCTGGAGATCAAGCTTTCCGGCCCGAATGACAGCAAGAGCGCGATCCTGGCCATCCACCCCGGGGCCGGGGGTACGGATTCCCAGGACTGGGCCGAGATGCTGCTGCGCATGTTCCTGCGCTACGCCGAGGCGCAGGGATACGACGTCGAGCTTTTTGAACGCCAAGACGCGGAGGAGGCCGGGATTAAGAGCGCCACCTTCGCCGTGCGCGGCGAGAACGCCTTCGGCTACCTCCAGGGCGAATCGGGGGTGCATCGATTGGTGCGTATCAGCCCGTTTGACGCCAACGCCCGCCGACAAACGTCCTTCGCGTCGGTTTACGTCTATCCGGAGCTCGACGACGATATCGAGATCGAGGTGCTCGACAAGGACCTGCGGATCGATACGTATCGCGCCTCCGGCGCCGGCGGTCAGCACGTCAACCGGACGGATTCGGCGGTGCGCATGACCCACCTGCCGACCGGCATTGTGGTGACCTGTCAGAACGAGCGTTCGCAGCATAAGAACCGGGCGACGGCGATGAAGATCTTGAAGATCCGCCTCTACGACCTCGAGATGAAGAAGCGGGAAGAAGAGCGCGCCGCCGTCGAAGACGCGAAGATGGAAATCTCCTTCGGCAGCCAGATTCGGTCCTACGTGCTGCATCCCTACCGCATGGTCAAAGATCACCGCACGAATACGGAAGTTGGCGACGCCGACTCGGTGCTCGACGGCAACCTGACGCCGTTCATCGAAGCCTGGCTGCGTTCCAACGTCAACGCCGAGGCCTAGGCGGAACTCCCGCCCGACGGGCCGCTCCGCGGCGCCAGAAAGCTTGACCTGTCCAAAATGTCGACGGCCTTGGGGTTGTCCGTGAACTTCATTTCTCTCCGGAGACACACCGTCTCGTTGGCGCGGGGGGGGGGCAACCCCCCCCCCACACCCGGGGATTAAATAGCGCCCGTGGAAGAGAGCTTGGCAAGGCGGCAGTCAC
>JBCDKB010000711.1:0-3248 GCA_038747035.1 Acidobacteriota bacterium
AAAAGCATGCCGAGGCTCGCCTCGGCGCCGTTGGTAAAGGGCGTCGGCCCCGGGCTCGTTTCCGCCCGCTCGTGGTCCACGGCGGCGAGACAGGCTTCATAGCCGGCCCGGCGGTCCTGCTGTTCCGCCTCGATCGCGCACAGGGCCGTCAGCGCGTGGGAGACCTGGTCCGGCTGGTCTTTGAGGGTCAGCGCCTCCTCGACGGCCCGCCGCGCCTCGTCGTAGCGGCGCAGCCGCATGAGGGGCCAGCCGCGCTCGGCGGGGCGCGCCGGCTGGTAAAGCGCGTCGTGTTCGAGCAGGTAGTCGACCTTATCGGCGTGGCGGCCCATTTCGCCGCTCACCGCGGCGAGCTCGGCCAGGATCAGGCTATGCCAGCGCCACGGCGCCTGCTCGCTCGGCGCGGCGGTGAATTCGCGCTCGAAAAGGCCCCGGCTGCGCTCGAGGTGGAAGAGCGCCCGCGGCAGGTTGGCCTCGCCGAGGTGGAAGACCACGCCGAGCAAGGTGTGCCCTTTAAAGGACTGCGGGTTCGCCTCGAGGATCTGCTCCGTCAGCTCACGGGCGCGGATGTACTGGGCGCTGCGCAGGGCGAAGTGGGCGGCGTCGGCCCAGAGCTGTTCGTCAAAGCGCTCGGTCGGCAGGTCGGCGAGATCCCCGGTCGAGAGCTTTTCGAGCATCTCGAGCTCTTCGAGGGACGGCTGGTCAAAATCGAGCTGCGCGACGGCGGAGCTCGCAGGCAGCAGCATCGCAGCCAGTGCGAGTCCGAGCCCAATCCGGAGTCCGAAGGCGGGGCCGGATCCGACGCTGCGACGCCGGGCCACCTCCGACTGACGCCGTCGGGATCGCGTCACCGACGCCCCGATGTGCCCTTGAGGGTGCCGCGGGAGAGGCCTTCGATGGCCTTGCCGACGGCGTCCTCGATGACGTCTTGGGTATTCGAGAGGCCCGGTACGAGCTCGAGCCGGTGCCCGAGCACACGCGGCGCCAGGCGGGCGATGTCGTCGCCGGTGACGTAGTCGCGGCCTTCGAGGGCGGCGAGCGCCTGGAGGGCGGGCAGCATCAGCACCAGGCTGCGGGTCGAGCAGCCCTGGAGGACGCGTTCGTCTTCGCGGACGGCCTGGGCGATATCGACCAGCGCCTCTTGGATGCGCGGGTCGATGGCGACTTCTTCATCGATCGCGCGGCGGGCGGCGAGCACGTCGGCGCGGGTGACCTTGGGCAAGTCCTCGCGTTCGACGTTGCGCCGTGAGCGCCAGGTCGAGAGCACCTCGAGCTCCGCGTCGCGGTCGATGTGCTCCATGCGGATTTTGAAGAGGAAACGGTCGAGTTGCGCCACCGGCAGCGGGTAGGTACCCGCGAGGTCGAGGGGGTTCTGGGTGGCGATGACGAAGAAGAGCGAGTCGAGCGGGTAGGTGACGTTGTCGACGGTCACCTGCTTCTCGGCCATCGCCTCGAGCATCGCCGACTGCACCTTCGGCGAGGTGCGGTTGATCTCATCGGCGAGCACGACGTGGGCGAAGATCGGCCCCCGTCGGAAGCTGAAGGTGGAGGTCGTCGTTTCGAAGATCGAGACGCCGGTCACGTCGGAGGGCAGGAGATCCGGCGTGAACTGGATACGCCGGAAAGGCGCCACCGGCGCGTCGGCAGGCTCTCCCGCGACCGCGTCAGCGACCGCCGCGGTGATGGACGTGCCGAGGCTCTTGGCGAGGGTCGTTTTGCCTGACCCCGGGAAGTCTTCAAGCAGCACGTGGCCGTCGGCGAGCAGCGCCACGAGCACCAGGTCGATCACGTCGTCACGGCCCAGGACCTGCGCGCGCATGCGGGCGCGCAGTCGCTCGAGGACCTGCTTCGCGGCTTCGAGCGGCTCGGGCGCCGCGGGGGCGGGGTCCGGCGTGGGCCCAGAGCCCGGCGGCGGGGCCCCGTCCGCATCCGAGGCTTCGGCCGGTTCAGGATTCTCGACCGGCTCGGAGGTCTCAACCGGCGCCGAAGCTTTAGCGGACATCGCGATGTCCTTCAGCCTGGGCAAGGGATTTTGCTCCGTCTCGAGCAGATCCTCGTCCAGGTCGGCCGCATCGGGCTCGGAGGCTTCGGCAGCCTCGGAGTCGACCGCGGGGGCCACGTTTTCTTTTTCGATGGTGGAAGCCTCGTCCTGCATGGGATCTCCGGAGTTCTCGATCAGCGTACGCGCAGCCACGCGGTGGGGTCTAGGATGCCGAGCCAGCGACGCCACGGCGGGATCGCTTGCCTGAGCTCGAGGTGGGCCCGGTCGACGGCCCGTTCGATCTCGGAGGTGCCGGCGGGGCGTTTGGAACCGAGGGCGTCCCGCAGGTGCGCTTCGGTCAAGGCGCCGAGGCTCGGCACCTGGGCGGCGGCGCGGCGCGCGAAGCCTTCTCGACTTTCGCCGAAGCGGCGGAGCAAGCCGACCTCGGCGAGGCGGTCGAGCGTCGCCCGGTAGCCGAGCCTGGGCAAGGCGCCGGGCCACATCATGGGCGCCAGCCGGCGGTAGATCTTGACCGCGTAGCCGACGGCGAGCAGCGCGGCGAGCAGCAAGCCGAGTCGGCGCAGCAGCGTCTGCCAGTCGAAGGCGTGCTGGAGCTGGTTCGCGAATTCGTCGTCGTCGCCCTGGCGCATCATCTCGCCGAGCATCTGCTGCAGCTGTCGATCCGCCGACGCCATCGGTTCGTCGAGGCTTTGGGCCGGCGTCAGGTCCACGACCACCCAGCCGGCGCCTTCGAGGTAGACCTCGGGCCAGGCGTGGGCGTTGCCGCCGCGGATCAGCAGGGCCGAGCCGCCGGCGCGGTCGCTCTCGGAGACCGCATAGCCCGCCGCCACGCGCGCCGGCAGGCCGATGCTGCGCAGCAAGTAGGTGGCGGCGTGGGCGAAGTGCACGCAATAGCCGGTCAGGTCGCCGAAGAGAAACGACGCCGCCGGGTCGCCGGCGTCGGCGTGGCGGCTCTGCCGGGAGTAGATGCCTTCCTGGTCGAGGTAGGTCTTGATGGCCAGCGCTTGGCCGAGCGGGTCGTCGCGGTAGTCATCCGCCAGGTAGCCCATCAGCTCCGACGCCAGCTCCAGGTAGCGCGGGTCTTGGGGCGCGCGGGTGTAGTGCTGCCACTGGGCTTCGCTCCACGACGGGTCGCCGGGCCGTCGACCGAGCAGCTGCTCATAGCGCTCCGTCGGCACGTGGCTGCGCACCTGGAAGGTGCGGCGGAAGCGCATCGGGTTGGGATTCGACGACGGCATCAGGCGCGCCG
>JBCDKB010000712.1:0-3206 GCA_038747035.1 Acidobacteriota bacterium
GTCAGCAAATGGATCTTTCCCGGTGGCTCGCCGTCGTCTACAGGTTGAGATGCCTTGTCGCCAGCTTCGTATGAGAAAGAGCGGCCCTGTTGGCCGTGACGAAATCCGGGTGGAGCGAGTGCAAGATGCCGATCACGATCGTAGAAGGTGACCTCCTCAAACAGGACGTTGAGGTGATCGTCAACGCTTGGAATCGGAACGTCATCCCGTGGTGGCTCTTGCTGCCCCAAGGGGTCTCCGGGGCGATGAAACGTCGAGCCGGCCTCGCGCCGTTCCGGGAGCTTCGGCGCCTCGGGCCTATCCCCCTCGGCGGCGCAGTTCTCACGGGCGCCGGGCGCCTGCCGCATCGAGGCCTCATCCACGTCGCCGGAATCGATCTCCTGTGGAGGTCCAGCGAGTTTTCCATTCGAAACTCCGTACGCAACGCATTGCGATTGGCTCGCGACCGCGGCTTTCGCTCGATCGCCCTGCCCGTCATCGGCTCCGGCTCCGGCGGGCAGCGCCCGCAGGTAGCCCTGGATTGGATCCTGGGCACCCTCGACGATTGCAGTTTTGACGGCGACATCCGAGTGGTGCGCTACGCGGGCCCTTAGATGACCTATGGCCGTACCAAAGCCGGCGTCTCTTTGGTGCGCTCCCCGCTACGGGCTTGGCGCCCAGTCTTGCCAAGGCCAATCGATCGACGGGCGTTCTTGCTCGGGCATCGCCGTGTAAAGCTCTGCACAGAGCGCAACGATCCGTGGCGCCCTGGGCTCTGTGTCTCGATCGAAGAGGAGGTCGGGGAAGTGCTTGATGAACTCGTAGTCTTCGGCCCCAAACGACTCGTAGGTCATACGCCTGGGAATGCCGTGCATGAAGTCGGCCAGCTGGAAGCACTACTCCAGGTTGGCCTCGAGGATTGACGCTTTCCTTCGAGGCCGCTTGGAAGGCGCCGGCGACGCCGCGAGCCGGATGTCGAGGGCGGCGTGGTGCAGGATGTCGGCGTAGATCTCAGTCTTGCTGCGCGTCGGTTTCCTCGGTGGCCGACCTTGTGGTTTGTTCTGAGGGGCGATTCTTATCTTTCTCCGGCAATAGACCTTCCCCCTCCAAGACTTCGAGCAGCTGCGCGTCCGTGAAATATCCGGTGTGCCCACCTTCCCCGATGCTCATCTCGTTTTGACAACCTTTGACCTTGCGTCCGACGAAGTCGCTATTGCGGTAGAGGTTGATCCAATTGACGTCTCTCTCCGGCGGAGCCGTAGGCTTGTAGGCGTTTGAGAAATAGTGTGCGTAGATGTGGGAGATCGGCGAGCCCATGGTGACCCAGTCGATGGGGCGCTTTACGGTTCCCGTGCGCAGAAAGTCTCCGGTGAGGACGGTGCCTTGGCTGTGGGTTACGAAGATCAAACGAGCCTCAGGAAAGCGTGTCTCGATCTCAGAATAAATATTTTTAAACCGCGTGAGGATCTGCCGCCGCACAGCGCTCTCTCCGCCGTCGGGTCCGAAGTAATTCGTGACGTCCATGGCGAAGTCCACGGCGATACGAATGATCTTCCTGAAGAGAAAGGCGGCGATTGCGACGAGCGCCGCGATGGCCCAGCCGACCCCTTCGAGGTCGCAGACCGTAAAGTAGGGCCATTCCAGGCGCTGAGCGATCCGGTCGAGCCCCTCCGCCAGGAAGCCGGTGATCGTCCAGGTCTCTACGGAAGCGAGGGCGCAGCATCCGGACTTGGCCTTTGCGAAGTAGAGGGCGACGGCGATAAGGAGATTTTCGATGCAATAGAGCAGCGTCGTCGCATGGAAAACCAGCAGCACACTCGGCGAAAGAAGAATCCTGGCTTCGGAGTCCTGGTTTCCCTTGGTGTTGCGGATGAACTTGCGCCATTCACAGAAGGCGACGCAGACGACGGCGACGAGAAGTAGCCAGTTGATGGTCATGGTCGGGACAACCAGACGCATGAATCTGTCCGCGTCTTGGACAAGTTGACTTGGCGAGAACTGGCCGCCGGGGGACAGTGGCCGGATCTGATTCAGCAGTAGTTCGAGCCCCCGAAGGACATTGAGCAGGAGCACCCATGCAAGCGGCAACGCGAGGCCCCACAGCCGCAGGGCCATGGCGGTGAGCACGGGTAGCACGTCCTTCGAGTGGGTCTCCTCTGCGGTACCGGAGGCCATCTTGGATAGTCTTCGGAGGAACCAAGAGAAGGTGTGGGCCATGACCAGCAGGCACAGCGTGGTCCATACTGCGGCAAGCGCGAACTGGAAGACGGAGGCCGCGCTTTGGAAAGGGGTTGTCTCCGAAGAGCCGTGCATCGCAAGCCCGCCGGCGGTGGCGCTGACCGCGGCGCACAACAAGAGAACCCATCGCGGCGGGAACCAGTGACGCCAGCCTCGCTCGGAATCCACCCTTTCCCCTGCCCGCCTGAGGCGGCTGCACGCCACAAGACCCAGGGTCAAGCTCGCTAGGCCCGAGGCCACTGGAATCTCGGGCCTTAGGTCAACGAAGACTGAGGCGACAGAGGAGATGAGCCAGATCGCTAAGAGCCCACCGGCCAAGGAGAGGTTCAGGCCGAGCAGCGGGCCGGATATCTGGGCGACTACCCCAGTCGCATGCCGGGCGATCTAACGACCCTCAGGCTTGGGCTCGCCCGCGGACTTAGTCTGGGCCTCGGGCCCCTGGGGGCCCGAGGCTGTGGCGTTCTTCGGGGACGGTGTGGCTTTGCCTGCGGCCTTGGCGGGTCTTGAGAGGTCAAAGAGCAGCGTGAGCACGGCGCGCAGGGGAGCGAGGAAGCCTTTGGGCGTCCGCGACAGGTCGGCCCACTCGAGGTCGACGAAGGTGCAGCGCTCGCCGCCGACCTGCCCTTGGATGGTGGAGTAGCGATCCCGCGTCTGGAGAGCTTCGCCCTTCGGTGACGTCAGCTGCTGGGAAAGCTCAAGCGAAGCGCCGATTCTTTCCGCCCACGGGGTCGCGCGGCCGAGCGTCGAAGAGCTCACGAGGGCGTCATCCGGCCCCGGGGCTCCGACGCCGTGGACGACGAAAATCACTCGGTCCGTCTGCGGGGGCTCAGCGGGTTTCATGGAAAGTATTCCTCCAAAAGATCTAAAGCGGCGGCGAGGGTCACGCGCGCCTGAGGGAGTCGTTTGTTGTAGGCCTCGACGCCAATCGGATGTTGACCTTCAAGAAAGACTGTCCAGTGCTCAAGGGCGCCGGCCAGCTTTGGATCGGA
>JBCDKB010000713.1:0-3205 GCA_038747035.1 Acidobacteriota bacterium
GAACTCGCGAAAGGTCGCGTAGCGCGTGAGCAGCCAGACGTGGCTATCGTCGGGGTCCGGGACGAGGCGTTCGGCGTAGTCGTGGGACCAGTAGCGTCCGTGGAGCGTCGTCCAGTCGGCGGGCAGCGGGTTGCCCACAGCGCCGATGCCGCCGGCTTGGTAGCGCAGGACGGCTCCAGGCCCGAAGCCCCCCAGGCCGGGGCCGCCGCCGCCGGCACTGGAGCCGCCCGGGCCGCCGGGCCCACCCGGGCCCAGGCAGCCCGACTGGCAGCCGCCGGGCTCACTACAGCTCCAGGGTTTGGGCGGATCTGGGCAAAGCTGCTCCGAGATGGCCTCACCGCTCAGCTCGACCGCCATGGTCTTGAACTCTTCGCAAGGACAAGGGAAAGGCCCGGGCGGGCAGCCGCAGACCCGCGCCCGGATCGAATAGGTCCCCGCATCGAAGCTGGCGCCACAGGTAAAACCCGGGACTTGGATCCAGGGTTCCGCTTTTTCATCCAAGAGCTGAACCCCAGCTCCGCAAGATCCCGCGTTCTGACCTTGGGGCGACGTCCATTCAAAGACGAGGGGAGCCACGAAGGCTGAGCCATTGTTGCTATTGCCCCGAATCTCCGCGGGGACGAAGGCTCTGACCGAACAGGTTTCACTGACTGGATCGCAACCCACGGGCCTCGCTTCAAACCGGACTCCCGAGAGCTGCGGTACGTAGCAGGCGAGCCCTCCACAATTGATGGGGCCTGGAACGACTCCCGGCAGCCCTACGTAACCGATGTCAGGCTGGCCGTTCACGGGATTGCAGACCTGGGCAAAGCCGGCCGCAGAAAAGCCCAACATAAACACACACCAAAGCACGTAGCCTCGCATCTTCGCCATGGGGTTCCCTCCTTTGGCGATTCCTGTCCCGAAAACCAAAGGCCTCGAAAGAGACCTGACATCCCGATGAGTAGAGAGAGTCACTCACCACTCGATGAAATGCTATACCTTTCCAAGGGAAGAAATCCAGCAAAAATTCGCTAGAGGCACTAGGCAATTTATGTATTCCCTTACTTTCAGCAAACCCAGACGGCCATTAACCACCGCAAGTCTCATCCCAGACACCGGATTCCGAACACTCTTGCTATCAGTGCAAGAGAGAGCCCCGACGTCTTCTAAAAAATAGCTGTTCAGGACATCGAAGGACGTCTCGCAACAAAAGTTCCGAAACATCACCCCGACTCGGAAGGTATCCGCCGGTCGATACCCAGCGCCAGCTAGGCCCCGGCGACAGTCGGTGTCTACACCCCGCGATCAACCTCAACAGATCAAAGATAGCCGAGCGCTTCGAGGCCTTTTTGGATCTCCGGGTCGAGCTCCAGCGCCTGCTGGCGGGCGCGGGCGCGCTGTTCGAGCAGGTCGCGGCGTTTGAGCATCTCCTCGCGCTGGGCGTCAGCCCAGGCGATGAGGGTCTCGGGCAGCGGCTTGGGATTCTCAAGGCCATTCGCCACGACGGAGTAGAAGACTTCGCCGTCGTCGCGGATCACGAGCTTGCGGTCGCCGTCGTAGAGCGCCGCTTGGTAGCCGGTGAAAGCGCCGGTGGTGTCCGTGGGATCGCCGTACATCTCGGCGAGACGCAGCCAGACGACGCCGTCCGGGTCTTCGACGGCGTCGGCGCGATCCTCGGCGCCGGCGGGCAGGCCAGAAGACCCGAGCGCGGCGGGCTGGATGCGTCCGTCGACCCGCGCCGGGAAGGGGCGCTGTAAGGTCTCGGTGATCATCGGCACGAGGTCCACGAGCTGGACGCGCTCGGAGCGGCGACCGGGGTCGTGGCTGTCGGGGTATTTGACCAGCAGCGGCACCCAAACCTCGGCTTCGTTCAAAGACTTGCCGTGGCCGTCGGCGTCGTTTTCGCCGAAGGACTCGCCGTGGTCGGAGGTAATGACGACCAGCGACCGGTCGTAGAGCCCGAGGCGCTTGAGCTCGCCGAAGAAATGGCCGAGCTCGGCGTCGAGGGAGGCGATATTGCTGTCGTAGAGATCCACCCGCTCCTTCCATTCAGCCGTCGGCGCGGGGGTGCCCCGCGGGCGCGCCGGCAGCTCGGGCTCGGCGGCGAATTCGGCGTAGCGCAGCCCCGGCTGGTGGGGTCCCCACGGCAGGTGGGCTTCCATATAGTTCAGGAAGAGAAAGAAGCGGTGCGTCCCTTGGGCCTCGAGCCACTCGACGGCCAGGCGATTGATCTGCTCGGCCGAGCGGTAAACCTGCCAGTGGCGGCGAGCCCACGGCAAGGGCATGAGTCGGCGATCGACGAGGCGCAGGATCATCGGTTTCACCGGCGTATTGCGCACGTTGAAGTAGGTATCAAACCCCCTATCGACGCCGAAGACCGGGTCGAGGTAGGCGAAGTTCGACACCATCGCCGCCGTCTGGAAGCCCTCGTGCTGGAGATGCTCGGCGAGGGTCGGCGTCTCCGCCGGCAAGGGGTAGGCCGGCCGGTGGATCCCTTTCTCGGCGAGGCTCGCCTTCTCGGCGTCGAGCCCCGGCAGGCGCAGGGCGCCGTGGGTCAAGGGGAAGAGGCCGGTGAACAGGCTGGCGTGCGCCGGCAGCGTCCAGGACGAGGTGGAGACGGCATGCTCGTAAACCACGGCGTCGGCGGCGAAAGCGTCGAGCTCGGGGCTCGTCGAGCGCGGGTAGCCATAGAGCGAGAGGTGGTCCGCCCGCACGGTGTCGAGCACCAGCAGGATCACCGGGGTGCCGCGGCCGACGCGCTCCGCGGCGGGTTCGAGGCCGAGGTCGAAGGGCGAGGCGCCCAGGAGCCGCCACGCCGCCACGCCGACGAAGACGGCGGCGCCCCCCCACGCCGCGACCGTCCGGGGCAGCCCGAGTCGCTCCCCGCCGAGCAGCAGCAGCGCCCACGCCGCCGCCGCGAACGCCAGCGTCCAAGCGAGCGTGGTCGAGATCACGACCTGCGAACTGTGGGTTTCCGCCACCTTGGCCAAGTGCTCGATGCGCATGGCCGGGATCCACACCGCAGCCGCGGTCGCCGCGTCGACGAGCAGGTCGCCGCGGACGGGCGCGCGCCAGCGCATCACGACCACCGCGAGCACGAGGGCGGCGAGCCAGCCGAGGAATGGCACCACGCTCGGGTCGGACTGGGAGAGCGCGGTCGGCAGCTTGGTCAAGAGCAGGACGGCGCCCGGCGCGTAGGCCAGCGCCGAGTCGCCCAACGTCC
>JBCDKB010000714.1:0-3194 GCA_038747035.1 Acidobacteriota bacterium
CCTCTGCCTCGAGGCGCGCTACGCCGCCCGCACCACCCGTCCCTACGTCGGCGCCGCCTCCGCGCCTTCAGGAGCCCCGGGTGCTTGAGGCGGACGTCCTGATCGTCGGCAGCGGCGCCGGCGGCGGCCCCCTCGCCCTGACCCTCGCCGAAGCCGGCGCCGACGTGCTGGTGCTCGAGAAGGGGCCTCGGCACGCCCGCGCCGACTACGTGCACGATGAGCTGGCGGTCACTCGACGGAGCTTCTTCGCTCCCGCCGTTGACCGCGACCCCCACACCGTCGTCACGCGCCAAACCCCGACGCCCCAGCGCACCCAGCTCGGCTGGATCGCGAGCTGCGTCGGCGGCGGCACCGTCCACATGGGGGCCTATCTCTACCGCTTCCATCCGGACGACTTCCGCATGCGCAGCCGCTTCGGCGACTACCTCGACATCGCCGATTGGCCCTTCGACTATGACGCCCTCGAGCCCTTCTACAGCCGGGCCGAGCGTGAAGTTGGGGTCTCGGGCGACGCCGGCGCCGATCCATTCGAAGGTCGCCGGTCCGCGCCCTACCCCCTTCCGCCCCTCGACGCGAACGCCGTGGCGCCGATGCTCGAAGCGGAGCTCCGGCGCCGCGGCTGGACCCCTTTCCCGACACCCCGCGCCGTCGCGTCCCGGCCTTACCTCGGTCGCCCCGCCTGCACCTATTGCGACGTGTGTTCCGGCTACGGCTGCCCGGTGGGCGCCCGCGGGAGTTCGCAGGAAGCCCTGCTACCGCGGGCGGAGGCCACCGGCCGCTGCCGCGTGGTGTCCGAAACGATGGTCACCGCCATCACCACCGACGCCGACGGACGGGCGGACGGCTGCCGCTTCGTAGCGCCAAACGGCGAGCGCGGCGCCGCGCGAGCGCGCATCGTCTGCGTCTCGGCGTCGGCGGTGGAGTCGGCGCGTCTGCTGCTCCTTTCCGCCGGCCCCGGACATCCACGAGGCCTCGGCAATAGCAGTGGCCTGGTCGGCAAGTACCTGCAGTTCCACGCCGCGACCCTCGGCGAAGCGGCCATCCCCAGCGCGGCGCTGCCCGCGTCCGTCGCCGCCGATCGCCACCCATTCCTCGGGCGGTCGGTGATGGACCACTACTTCCTCCCCGAAGGCGTCAGCGACCTCGCCAAGGGGGGCATCCTGCGGTTCTTCATCACGCCCCGTCGACCCTTGGGGGCGGCGGATCGCCTCGCGTTCGGCGGCCCGCACCTGCGCTGGGGCCAGGACCTCGGCGAAGCGGTCTCGAAGCACGTCGACGACTTTCTGCGCATCGGCGTCGAGGTCTTCCACGACTTTATCCCCAATGCCGGGACCTTCGTCGAGCTCGACCCCGAGGTGAAAGACGTCTGGGGACTCCCCGCGGCCCGCATCCACCTCGACATCCCGGAACACCACGGCCGCTGCGGCCACTGGATGCTCGAGCGTGCCTTCGAGTCGCTGAGCAACCTGGGGGCCGTGGAATTCAGGGCCGACGCCGTGGGCGGCACCTCCTCCTACCTGGTCCACGGCACCTGCCGCGCCGGCGACGATCCGCGCACTTCGGTCCTCGATCGCTGGTGCCGCAGTCACGACGTGGGAAACCTTTTCGTCGTCGACGGGAGCTTCATGCCCACCTCCGGGGGCTCACCGCCGACCCTGACGATCCTCGCCAACAGCTTCCGGGTCGGCGCCTTCATCTCCGACGAGCTTCGGCGCTAGCGCCACAAGAACAATATGAATCGCCACGCAGTCTGATCACATTGGTTGTTGCTTTTGACTTAACATATCGATAAACTTCAATAACTTCGACGCAACCCGCCGAACTCTTGGGCCAGAGTTTCGGTCCGAAGCCCGGCCAAGGCTGTGTCCGGAGCCGCGTCGGGTCGCCTGAGGTCTACCCGACGTGTGTCGCAGAAACCTCAATCGAACCCCCCCTCAGTAAGGAGTCACTTCCATGAAGAAGATCGACACCGTGCGCGCCCTCCGTGATGCCGACTACCGCAACAGCCTGAGCGAAGCCGAGCTCGCCCAGCTGCCGGTGAGCCCCGTCGGCATCGCCACCGTCGAAGACAGCACCTTGAAGTCGGTGACCGGCGGCTGCGGCCCCACCGTCTGCAACACCTGCGGCGGCGGTCCCACCACCTTCCTGTGGTCCTGCGTGCCTCCGGGCTCCGGCTGCCCGTGATCCCGGGCCAGGGTTAGATCCGAGCGGTTGCCTGTCCGCCCTGGATCTACGGACTGGCGGATGCGCTCCGGCCTCGGCCGGGGCGCATGCTCCCCGCCTGGACCCGAAGAACGGACAAAATGCCGGCCATCTGCATTTTTTTGGCCGCATTCCAATCCTCTTCTCGACCCGGTCCGTAGCACTGGGTTTAACTCTTTCTGATCACATATTCTCTCGCCAACGATCACGCATTTTTGAGCAATTAACTGTTGCAATCATCTGATCATATTGCTAACGTGCAATAACTCCGTTGGACAACCACGACAGAAACCAAGCCGCCTTTCCTGCTCCGGTCGGCGGCCCGGGATCCCGTCTGGAAGGACAAGGAGCGACGCCGAGCCGCCTGAGGTCAGCCCGGCGTGTGTCGCAAGAACCTCAACGAACCCCCCCGTAAGGAGTCTCTTCCATGAAGAAGATCGACACCGTCCGCGCCCTCCGTGATGCCGATTACCGCAACAGCCTCTCGCAGGCTGAGCTCGCGCAGCTCCCCGCCAACCCGGCCGGCATCTCCTCCGTCGAGGACACGGCGCTCAAGTCCGTGACCGGCGGCTGCGGCCCGACCCTTTGCAACACCTGCGGCGGTGGCCCTGGCCCCACCTCCTTCCTGTGGTCCTGCACCGGCCCGAACACCCAGTGCCCGTGACGGGTCGCCGGGCGGCTATCCTCGGAGGTCGCTTGACCGTCGATGGCTGAATCGCCCAGCTGGAGTCGCGCTCTGACGCTGTCGGAGCGCGACTTTTTATTTCCCCCCGACGCCGAACCGGGGTCTTTTGATCCGGCGAAAGCCGAGCAGCGCCTCGAACGCTGGCGCCGCGAAACCGGCCTCGAGGCCGAGTCCCTCTTTTCCCTCCGGCTCGAGCAGCAGCGACTTTCCCCCGGGCGCTTCGCCCGCCTGCTCGGAGCGGATCCGCCGGAGCCAGACGGCGAATTAGCCTGGCTCGCCTGGATAGAAAGGGCTTTCTCCGCGGCCG
>JBCDKB010000715.1:0-3189 GCA_038747035.1 Acidobacteriota bacterium
CCTCGGCGCCGAGCCGGTGGTGCAGGCCCTCGAACAGGACGCGGACATCGTGCTCTGCGGCCGGGTTACCGACACGGCTCTGGCGCTGGCGCCGCTGATCTATGAATTCGGCTGGTCGGCGGACCAGTGGCATCTGCTGGCGTCGGGCACCATCGCCGGCCACATCTTGGAATGCGGTCCGCAGTGCACCGGCGGAAACTTCACCCGGTGGTGGGAAGTGCCCGACCTGTGGGACGTCGGCTATCCGGTGATCGAAGCCGCCGAAGACGGCACCTTCACGGTGACCAAGCACGACGGCACCGGCGGCCTGGTGTCGGTGGATACGGTGTCCGAGCAGCTGCTCTACGAGATGGGCAAGCCGGATGAGTACATCACCCCTGACGTCACGGCCGATTTTTCATCGGTACGCCTCGAGGATTCGGGCGAGAATCGGGTGGCGGTCTCCGGCGTGCGCGGTGGACCCAAGACGCCGTTCCTCAAAGTGTCGGCGTCATACCTAGCGGGGTACAAAGCCGCCGGCACGCTCACCGTCACCGGGCCGCGGGCGATCGAGAAGGCCGAGCTCTGCGCCGAGATCGTATGGAAGCGCCTGGAGCGTTCCGGCGTCACCTTCGACGAGGCCCACCGAGAGACCGAGATCCTCGGCCTCGGCGCTTGCTTGCCGGGAGTCTTCGAGGCGCCGTCGGACCCGCCGGAGGTCGTGCTGCGACTCGCCGTGCGGGATGAGGAATACGCGAAGGTCGAGCGCTTCGGCAAAGAGCTGGCGCCGCTGGTCACCGCCGGACCGCCGGGCGTGACCGGATTCGCCGGCGGCCGGCCGAAGCCGCAGCGCGTGGTCGCGTATTGGCCGGCGCTCTTGGCGCGGGAAGAAGTCGAAGATCGGGTCCGGGTCACCGTGGAGGAAGTGTGATGGCTACCAAACGCGTCAAGCTGCAGGACATCGCCCACGCCCGCTCGGGCGACAAGGGCGATGCGTCGAACGTCGGTCTGATCGCCGACGCCGCCGAGCTCTACGGAGTGATCGAAGAGCAGGTCACGCCGGAGCGGGTCAAGGCCCACTTCGGAGACCTGGTGCGCGGTGACGTCGAGCGCTTCCCGGTGCCGAACCTTCGAGCATTCAACTTCATCCTCCACGACAGCCTCGGCGGCGGCGGCACCGAAAGCCTCAAGACCGACGCCCAGGGCAAGACCCACGGCCAAGGCCTGCTCCAGCTCGAGGTCGACGTACCCGAAGAGCTGCTCCGGTCATGAGCCGCCTCGACGGGTCGTGGAAGAGGCTGCGCGTCGAGCGCGCCGACGACCTGCTGTGGGTGACCCTCGACAACGCGGAGAAGGCCAACGCCCTGTCGCCGGCCCTGCTCGGCGAGATCACGGAGCTCTATTCCCTCGACCTGCGGTCGGAAGGCATCCGTGCGGTGCTGCTGCGGGGTGACGGCAAGCACTTCTCCGCCGGCGCCGACCTCGGCCATCTCGAGAGCCTGAAGCACGCCGGCGACGCCGAGAATCGACGGGACTCGGAAGCGCTGCGGGATCTCTTCGCGTCGATCCTCTACCAGGAGGCTTTGACCGTCGCCTGCGTGCACGGCGCCTGCGTGGCCGGGGGCTGCGGCGTCGCCACCGCCCACGACTACGTCATCGCCGCCGACAACGCCCGGTTCATGTACAGCGAAGTGCGCATCGGCTTTGTCGCCGCCTTGGTCGCCACCTATCTCCCCCTGCGGGTCAAAGGCGCCGACCTGCGGGAGCTGCTGCTCGATCCCCAGTTCATCGACGCCCAGGAGGCGAAGCGCATCGGCCTCGCCAATCGGGTGGTGTCGAAGGACGCCGTCGAGGATTCCGCCCTCGAGCTGGTCACCGGCCTGCTCGAGCGCGCGAGCTCCGAATCGATCGCCCGCACCAAACGGCTCCTGCTCGACGCCGTCGGCCGGCCGCTCCGGGACGCCCTCGACCTCGCCGCCGATGTCAACGCGCGCTCCCGGGCCACCGACGACTGCCGCCACGGCATCTCGACCTTCCTGGAGACCAAGAAGCCGCCGTCCTGGCGGTAGGCTCGAGGTCGTCGCCGGCTCTCGAGTCTCTCGACCTGCTAATAGACTAGGCCCATGGAAAGCACGCTGGACCTGGGGGCAGGCACACTCCGGCTCTCCTTCGACGACGCGACGTCCCTCGAGGCGTTCCTCCAAGACGCGGTGGCCCAACGCGCTTTTATGGTGGCCTTGGCGGTGGCCCCGAAGCCGCTTGAAACCTATGGTGTTGACGCGACCGGCGGCGACGTCCAGTTTTCCTTCGAAGCGCGGGTGGTGCAGCTCTTCCCCGGTGGCGACGGCGGCACCCGGGCGGCTTTTGCCCTCGAAACCTGGACGGAGGATCAACAGGCGGCGCTCGACGTGGCCCTCGCGGGCGAAGCGCCGTCCGCCGCGGGCAAAGGCCGGGCGGCCCGCGTCGGCGACGAGAGCGAATCCCGGGGCGCGTCGCCGATCTTTCGACTGCAGCAAATGGATCCGGGGGCGCGGGCGCGCCTGGCGGCGAAGGCCGACCGCACGGAGCGTCGCCTGCTGCGGCGGGACAATACCCCCGCCGTCCTGATGAATTTGCTCAGCAACCCCCGGGTCGGCGCCGACGACGTCCTGGCGATCATCAAGTCCCCGACCGCCAATACGAGCATCCTCCAGCGGATCGCCGAAGATCGCCGCTGGATGCAGAATACGGAAGTCAAAACGGCCCTCGTGCGCCAGCCGAAGACGCCGTCCCAGCTCGCGATCAAAATGCTCGACACCCTGCGCACGGAAGATCTGCGGCAGATGGCCAAGATGGGCAGTCTGCGGGAAATCGTGCGCCGCGCCGCCTTCAGGGTCTACCAGCAGCGGCAGCGTCGTTAGCGTGTCGGTCTGTTGATTCCGGGCCACTCCGGCGTCGGTGATAGATCTGTGGCTTCTTGTCGTCGGTGAACTCCTTTGCTCGGTGGGGCGTTGATGTGCGATCGCGGGCCGGGGCAAGCCCGTCCCCTACGCCGGAAAGTGTCAATGCGGCAGAGTTCGTTGTTTTCTTTGCTCCGTCGCCGGGCGCAATTTCAGCCGACTCCGGGGTAGTGGCGGGGCTTGCCCCGGGCTTGCCCCCGCCATAGCGAGGCGCCGCCGAGCTTCTTCGGGCCGCTGAGCTGTGTTTTCTCTTCGTCGTTGATCCTCTTAG
>JBCDKB010000716.1:0-3155 GCA_038747035.1 Acidobacteriota bacterium
GGGGGCGCGACGCGAGCGGCGCCCCGGTGCCGATCCGTCCAACAGACCGTCCCGTATGAACCGAATGACGATGGAGATAACCCAGACCAGGAGCTGCCCCCATGCGCCTTCTTCCGCTTCTCGCCGCCGCCTCTTTGATCGCCGCCGCTGCGCTACCGGTCTACGCCCAGCGTGACCGGCTCGGCATCGCGGGTCAGCCCGCCCCGTCCTGGGGCGAGCTCCAGTGGCTGAATCTGCCGAAGGACATCCCTTCCCTCGCAGTCGAGGACTTCCGCGGCAAGGTGCTCTACGTCTTTTGCTTCCAGTCCTGGTGTCCGGGCTGCCACTCCCACGGATTCCCGACGCTTCAGGAAGTCGAGCGGCACTTCGCAGGGGATGAAAACGTGCATTTCGTGGCGATCCAGACTGTCTTCGAAGGCTACAGCTCCAATACGACGGGCCGGGCCCTCGGAGACCTTGAAGACTTCGGGCTTGAGATTCCCCTCGCCCACGAAGAAGGCAGCGGCCACGGCCCCTCACCGTTCATGCGCTCGTATCGCACCGGCGGCACGCCGTGGACGATCCTCATCGGCCCCGACGGCCGCGTGGCTTGGAACGGGTTCAGCATCAAGCCCGAGCAGGCCATCGCCCGGGTCGAGGCCCTGAAGCCGCCCAGGGAGACCACGGCGGAAGAGTCTCCGGCGGCCGGCGCCGACTGAGGCTCCCGAGGCCACCCGCACCGGAGCTCCGCGGTCGAATCCTAGAGTCCGGACTCCCCGGAGAGGGCGGGGCAGGCGATAGCGACTGGCGGGGCCCGGGCGACACGAGGGCCATACCGCTATCGAGCCTCAGCGAGGGCGGCGAGGGCCTTGGCAAAGCCACCATCGAGGTCGCCATCTGGAAAAAGCTCAATCGACCGCTGGGGAGGAATTCCGGCCCCTTCGTAGAGCACGCCGTCGGCGCCGAGCACCCTTTGATACGAGAATGTGACCATAAACCCATTCGGAAATGGCTTGGGCAGGAGAGACGAAATTCCTCCGCGGGTCCGACCTCCGACGTGGGTGACGTGCGGGAAGGCGCGCATCATCAGCACGAACGACTCCGCAGCGCTCGCCGTAATCTCGCTTGTCAAGAGGAATACCGGCCGACCCTCGGCCTGACCGCGCGGTGAGATGAAGATGTCGCTCGACGGCGCCCCCTGGACTTCGTACCGCAGGGCGCGCCGGCGACGATCCGCAAAATAGGACGCCACGAGCTGCGCCGCCGCGTCGCTGCCTCCCCCATTCATCGCCACGTCCACGATGATCCGGGACGCGGGCGCGAGGTCCCTCCGCATCGCGTCCAAGGCGGTTTCGAGGGCTTCGTACTGCACCGACCTCGGCTCGCTGCCGTCCTCCGTGAAGCGGCTGAAGCGATGGATCCGCACGTAGCCGACGGTGTCGCCGATCGTCCCCCACTCCAGAGCCTCCGCGGCCCCCGATCGCCGTGAGCCCGGATCGAGGACGTCACCGACGGACTCGATCACGCCTCGGTGCCACGTCGACACGAACGCACCTTCTGAGAGCTCGGAGCCGGATTCCGCCCAGGCGTCGCGAAGACGCGCCCGGAGTCGAGGTCGCCCCGCATTGAAGGATCGGTCCGCCCAGGTGACGTTGGTGTGACCGTCGGCGAGGGGGGTGAGCATCTCTTCGAGGAGCTCGAAAAGTTCGGCCTCCGTCGACAGCGCTTCAGCCCGGGCGGAATAGCGGCGCTTCACGTCATCCCAGTCCACGCCCCGTGGCTCAAAAACGGCGTAGAAGCGGTCGAATGAGCGGACGATCAGCGCATAGACCTCGCCGGGCGAAAACGAGCGATTCGACGCCTCGCGCCGGCACGCATCGGGCAAGTCCTGAACCCTCCGGAAAGCCTTTGGAGCCTGGAGCAGCTCGGGTCTGTCTCGGTAGTCGTAGTAGTGCAGCAAGAGCCGATCTGAACTGCCGTCGAACCGGTAGAGGGAGTACTCGGGGACGACGCCCGTATCGCGAATGCAGAAGTCGTCCAGGATGTGAAAGACCTCGACGCCGTCCTCGCTAAACGACGCGATATGCCCGGTGGCCGGAGCCGCCCACACGCCCTCCAATGCCTTGTCGACGGCCCCCTGCGGGGCTACGGCCCGCCAGCCGGCCCCGTCGTCCCCGCAGGCACCGAACCAACCGACGAGACCGAGCAGCAAGAGAGCCCGGCAGTGGATCGACCAAAGGGCGACGTGCTCTTTCTCTATCCTGGGTGGCCAGCAGATCGTGCGGGTGCCTGGCATACGGAGCCTCCATGCGAGAGTCGCCTGAGGGCGTTAGCGCCGCGGGCGACTCGTCGGTCTCTTGACGCTCGAGAGTATCCCGCCGAAACCCGTTCGCCGAAGAGCGGCGGGGTCAACCGCTCACCCGACGCCGAATCTCCACAAGGGCGTGCCCCTTTGTCCTCAAGCGGGGCAGGACCGGGACGCGCGTCTCTCAGCCCGGACTCGGATTTCCACGGCAACTCCACCGGGAAAAGCGTCGAGGCCCTTTGAGGGACCAAGGGTGAGGATTTCGGGACGGCAGGAACTGCCGGAAGAGACCCACACGAAGCGCTCGATGCCGTCGATCTGGCCTTTCACCGCTTCAGAGGGCCGTCGCTCCCGAATTGGGCGCTCGGGCAAGGATGGACGAACGGCCGTTCAGCGGGGCCGGGGCGCCCCTCACACACAGCGCAAAGAAGTGCTAATCCTTATTTATTTCTTGATTTGATCAAATCTATAAGGTAAAACCTATTTCGCCTTGATCATCTGCTTCTGGGTCTCTCTCGTCGACGTTTGAAACCTGACTTATTAGGAGGTAGAAATGCGACTGAGAAAGTTCGTTCCGATCTACGCCTTGGCGGCCGGTCTATCGGCCTCGGCCTTCGCCGCGACGTGGGGTGCTTACAACCCGACGACGCGGAAAATCACCGCCACCGAGGGCGGCCGCAGCGTGACCGTCACCATGCCGGCGCCGAATACGAGTGCCGGCGGCACCTACATCGGGACCAGCGGCGACTATTACCGCTATTCGAAGGGGGGATCCATCTACCGGCTCAAGCTCGAGCCCTCCGGATCCTCGCTTTTCGTCACGATCGAATCCGAAGCCGCCATCAGCCCCTGGTCCGTGGTTTATTCACCC
>JBCDKB010000717.1:0-3115 GCA_038747035.1 Acidobacteriota bacterium
CGATCCCGACGTACGGGCCGTCTTGGGCGTGGGTGCTCGGCGCCGCGGCGCCCTTTGAGTCGGACGGCCTTTCCCTCGACGCCATCCTCCGGTGGGCGGCGGCGGAAGGGGGATTCGAGCTCGACGTCGATCCGGCGCTGCTGCTCGACGGGGCCGGCGAGCCGGTGAGGGTGCGCGGCTCCGTGGCGTCACTGCCGCTTGAGGCGGCCCTCTCCGCGGTGCTCGAGAGTGCGGACCTCGACTATTCCCTCGACGACGGGCGCCTGCGGGTCTTCGCCGTCGACGCCGCCGAGTGACCGAGCTGCGGTAGGCCCGGTCGGATCGGCCTACCAGGAAATCTCAAAGCCCCATCGGAAGCGCCGTCCGAGGTCGAGCTCGGGCCGAATCTGTCCGTCCTGCTCGAGGGTCAGGAAGCTGAAGCCCCGGGTCCGCGGCGTGTCGAAGACATCGTCCACGCCGGCTTCCAGGGTACCGGTCAGCTGGCGCCATCGGAACTCGGCGGTGAGGCGGAGGTCGAGTCGGTACTCGTCGGGGAGCCGGCTCGCGTGGTACGTGCCGATCGTTTCGAAGAAGCGGGCGACTTCGAATCGGGGCGCGTCGAAGGAAGTGGTCGGAGTTCCGCTCGAGGCGGTCCCCAATGCGTAGAGGCCGAGGCCGAACGGAAGGTCGACGGCGGCCCACGCCTGCACGGCGTGGGTGCGGTCTTCTCGGCGGGGAAACCAGCCGCCCTCGAGGGTGGCCGGTGACGCATTCGATGCAACAAAGAGGGTCTCGCTCGACCGCAAAAGGTCCTCGGCGCGGCTGAGCTGATACGAGACGCCGGCGTCGAAGGCCCGTCCGCGGAACTCGTAGCGGATCTCAAAGCCCTCCAAGCGGGATTTGAAGGGGTCGAGGCGGATACGGTCGAACTCGATCTCCGGCACCCGGCTGATGGGCTTGTAGAGATTGACGAAGCGGAGCCGTGGATTGCCGATGCGCTGGGCATAGGCCTCGACGCTCAGCAGGTGTCGCTCCGTCTGGCGGACGAATCCGAGGGCAAAATGCCGATTCGATTCCGAGCCCGGCAGGACGGTCTCGCCGTCGGCGAGCTGGAGGTCAAAAGTCGCCGGGCTGGACTCGATCTCGGTATAGGCCGCCCTCCACACGCCGGGTCCGCGGCGGTAGGTGACCGAAGCCCGCGGCGCCGCCGTGAGTTCGTCGCGGAGCCGGCTGTGGTCGACCCGCACGCCGAGGTCCACGGTCAAGTGCTCGCGGGGCCGCCAGGTGCCCTGGACGAAGCCGGCGGACTGCCGTTCTTCGAAGGTCCGTTCCAGGGCGACGGGGCGGAAGGTGAGGATGTTCACGTTGGAGCTGCTGTAGTCGTAGGCCGTCCGGTCGTGGTCTTGGCCGAAGCCCCAGTGCAGCTCGAAACGGTCTCGGAAGGTTGAGTTGACTTCGAAGCGCGCCCGCTGGCGGTGGGTGGCGCGGAGGTCCCGAACGAAGTAAAAGCCGAGCTCGATCAAACGACTGGCGCCGAAGGTCGGAGATTCCGTTTCGAAGCTCAATCGCTGGCGCAGGACATCCGCGTCGCTGATGACGGCTTCCACGAGGTGGCGGGAGCCCGCGGTGTAAAAAGAGCGGAGCCCGAATTGCTCGCTGCTGTGGTCGAGGATCAAGCGCTGCACGTCGTCGTCGGCGCCCCGGTTGAAGCTGAAGTCGTCCTCGGCCCCCAGGTACTGCAGGTGGAGATCCCAACGGTCGGCGACGGCGACGGACACTTTCGCCAGGCTGTCCTCATATTCCGGGCGTAGGTCGAACTCGCCGATTTCGGACGGCACCGACGGTTCCCCGTCGCGGTAAGCGGCGAGCCAGCGCAGCTTCCCTCGCCCGGCGGTGCCGTGGAGGGTGGCCCGGCGGGACTCGAACTCGAAGACATCCTCCCCGGAGGCCAGGCCGACGCGGCCGCCGAGCGGCGAGGTGGCGGTTTCCGTCAAGAGCTCGAGGACGCCCCCGGCGCGATTGCCGAACGCCAGCGGGGGCGCGCTGCGGTGGAATTCGACCCGGTCGACGGCGCCGGAGGGTACGGTGCTCGCTAGCTTGCCGAGACTCCGCAGATGGTAAGGCTCGATCAGGTCCATGCCGTCGACCACCACGGTGAGCCTTTCGGAGTCTTGGCCCCGGATGGAGATACCGACGCCGATATCGCTCGCGGCCCCCGAGGTGCGGGCGGTTGCGGTCATCAAGTCCCGGCCGGAGACGCGGGAGCCTTTGAGCTCCCGGCGGCTGAGGGCAAAGGCCCCGAGCGGCGGCTCCTCCGGCGCCGTCGACACGAAGATCGAGTCCGAGACCTGCGCGTCGATCGCCAGGTTGAGGTCCACCCGAGCCACGCCGCCGGGGGGGATGTCGATATCGACACTCTCCCCCCGGTAGCCGGGCCGCGTCACGTGCAGCCTCCGGGCCCCGGACGGCACCTCCAGGAGGCGGTAGCAGCCGCCGGCGTGGGTCTGGCTTCGGGCGGCGTTGACCGCGCCGTCCGGCGCCGAACCGGAATCTTTTGGGTCGCGGTCATCGACCCAGACCAGGGCCCCGGCGATCGGTTGTCCGCCGGGGTCTGAGCTCAGGCACCCTTCCAGGACGCCGGTGCGCGACCGGACAACGACAAAGACACCGTCATCGGTGATTTTTGCGTTCAGGCCGAAGGGGCCCAGCAGGAGTCTGAGTCTGTCCCGGGGCGGTCCCTTGGGAGGCAACTCCTGGACCTGCTGCGCGTCGGTGACGAGGCGCTGGGTGTAGACGGTCTCAATACCGTCGGCGCGCAGCGCTTCGAGGGCTTCTGCCAGAGTGAGCGCGGAAACCGGAGCGTGGAGAGAGACGACGCTGAGCGTCGCGAAAAGCCAGCGACACCAAGTGGGGGGCATGGCTCCTATCTTGTGCCGAGAACCTCCCGGACGCCAAGGCCTGGGCCCGGTTCCCGGCTCCTGGCCCTGGACGGCCGCATTCGGAGGACAGTGCCGCGGCCGGTGAATCTTTCGGGTTGTGGCAAAATCGACCTATGGAGCGGCCGCAAGGAACCGGAGACGATGTGCGAGCCGCTCGAGCCGTGGATCGAGCTGCGGTCGGCGGCGGAGGCGCCGCG
>JBCDKB010000718.1:0-3090 GCA_038747035.1 Acidobacteriota bacterium
GCTCGCCCGCCTGTACTTTCCCCTCGGCGGGGTCGAGCCAGGACCGTCGATCTACGTCGAATCGCCGGATCTCGCCCCGTTCCGAAACGCTATCCCGCTGCTCGGCGACGTGGCGGACGCGGCGGCGACCGTGGTCGACGCCTTCGCCGAAGGCCGGTCTCCGCTCGCGGAATTGGGCCGCGCCCCGGAGCGCGTTCCGTGGATCGACCCCGCGCCCCGCGTCTCCCCGGCGCCGGACCTTTTCGCCGCCAACGTCGCCGGACGGGTGCTCGAACCGCGGGTGCCGGCGGACGCCGTCGCCGCGCTCCGACTCGATTCGAGCCCGCCGCGGGACGGCCAGATTGTGCTGGTGGACGGCGTCGCCGACCCGGAAACCGGGGCCGCGGCGACGCTCCGCGTCTGGCGGCTCGAAGCCCCGGGGATCGCCAAGCGACGACGGGATCGCGAGCCCCGCCTTCGACTCGAAGCCCTCCACCCCGAGGTCAAGCCGATCATCGTCGACGAGCCCGCCGAGGCGGACCTCCGGGTTCTCGCCCGCCTCGTCGACGTCGTCGGCTAGCTCTTCAGCTCACCAAAGCGCCGTGTCGGGATGGAACGCCGTCCAGGTCGACCAGTAGATCGGCGTCGACGGCACGGCCTCGAGGCGGCTGCCACTGAGCTCGCCGCCGGTCGCTTCGCCGCTCTGCGGATCCCAAGTCGTCCCGGTCTGCGAGTCCACCAGATGATCGCCAGACCATTCGAAGCTGAGGACCCGGTCTCCGACCCGGCGAGAGAAAACCGTCGACGCCAGCGGGTCCTCGGCGCCGACCACCACCAGCGTCGGTCCAGCCTCAGTCGGCTGCGCGGCCCCGAGCTCGCCGGCGACCAGACCGCCCGGCCCCAGCTTCTCGAGCGGCACCGCCACGGCGCCCCGCTCCGCGAGGTCGACGCCGAGCACCAAGGTCTTGGCGTCGAGGCGGTCGTCGTCGCCGCCCTTCGCCCACGGCAGCCCGACCCACGACGCCGACTCGTGGTACGACGCGTACGGAGACTCTTCAATCGGCGGCTTGACCAGCACCAGCGTCTCGGGGTGGAGATCCTTCCACGCCCGCCAGGTCATCAGCTGCGACGGGATCTTCTCCAGCCGCTCGCCCTCGGCGGGTCCCGCCTTGGCGACGCCGTCGATCTGCGACCACAGGGACCGAGTCCTGCGGTCGTACATGATGAGCGCCTCCCGCCACAGCTTGCCGGACACGCCGAAGGTGGTGGGTTCTTCATTCTGATTTTGTGGTCGGGCGTACACGACGCCCGTATGGGCGAGCGGTCACCAGGTGGCGGCGATGGGCGCCTCGCCGAGCCAATCGTTGACGATCTCGTGGCGGTCGAGGTGCCACAGGGAGTAAGCCTTGGCGATACCGTCACGCACGACGCCGAGGATCAGCTCCTCCGGCGCCATGAAATCCGCCTCAGAAGCCGGCACCAGCTCGGGGGCGTCGATCGCCGGAATACGGTCCGGCTGGATCAGGCTATAGACCTTCTCGCCCTCGAGCTCCGCGACCTGCGGCAAGTCGTCGGACGAGACGCCGATGCCTTCGCCCATCGGCCGCGTGCGCAGCAGCAAGCAGCCTTGCAGCATGAGAGCGGCCGCGAGCAGCGCGACCAGCATGGCGAGCGGGCTCCGGGACGGTTTATCGACGGGGCGAAGGGCGGGATTCGAGACGAGGGCGGGCTTCGGCATCACGGTATCCCCATGGCGAGTAGTGGCCAGCGGTTCGGCTAAACGGTGACGGACAGTCCTTTCCCCTGCCTACGGCCCGGAGTCGACCGTCGGTTTGCCCGAGAGCGACCTCCGTCTCGCCCCTCCGTCCCAGGGCCTCCGAACCCAAAGAAGTTCAACCCTGGTGACCGACAGGACGCCGGGAAAGGATCACCCAAGCCCGCCGAGGGCGACCGCTTCTAACGAACTTTCAACGTCTGGAGGTCCGACATGGGTTACGGAAAGCTTGTGACTTTGAACCTGAATCCCGTCAAGAACAGTGCCGCGAAAACGATCAACTTCCTGGAGAGCAAGCTGGCCCAGCAGTCGCTCCACGATCTCGCCGTGATCTTCCTCGGCGAGACCCACCGCAACGAGATTGATCAGAAGGTCACCGCCGCCATGCTGGCCGAGCCGCCGGTGACCCGACCGAACGCGACCTGGGTGCTCTTCGAGCGGGGCCTCGACCAGGTGAACTCCTATATCCCCAGCGCGACGGCCGTGACCCATACCCGGGTCGAAAAGAGCCCCGCGGACTGGAATGGGCACAAGCGCAGCCTCAAGATCGCCGACATGGTGAAGGATATCTTCGATGACAGCGACGGACCCGTCGTGGTCTACATCCCCTGCGGCAGCGCCCACGGCAGCGAAATTTTCGCGGCCCTGGACAAGAAAATGACCCAGAACTTCTCGTTCATGTTCAAGAAGACCGTCACCGAATAGCGCCGGGCGATGGCCGTTCCATCAACGAGCTCCGGGGGTCAGCGTCCGGCCGGCCCCCGGCCGTGGCGGGACTAAGGCTCGAGGTAGAGCTCGTCGTAGCGCACTTCGGGGGTGCTGGTGCCGAAGCGGAAGCCGGCGACCTTCGGGTGGCAGAAGCGATAGACCTGCTCGTGGAAGAGCGGGATGAGCAGCGCTTCTTGGGCGAGCAGCAGCTCGAGCTCGCGGTAGATACCGTGGCGCAGGCCCGGGTCGGTTTCGAGGCGGCCGCGCTCGATCAGCCGGTCGACGTCGGCGGCCGTGCACACCCCCGCGAGGCTGCCTTCGTCGCTGTGCAGGAGATTGCCGACGAAGCCTTCTGTATCGTGGTAATCGGCGACCCAGCGGAAGGCCAGCAGGTCGGCGGCGCCGGCGCGCGCGCGCGCCCGCGAGAGAGGAAGGGGAGCGCGCCCGCGCTGAGCTCGTAGCCCTGCCACGACGCAGGGAGGAGGGGGTGGCACACGCGCAGCGTCGGGCGCGAGCAGGACGCGCGCCGGCCGCTTCGGGAGGATCAACGGCGACGCGACGAAATCGCGTTGCTCGTTGGGAGCAAACGGTTCTTCGAACTGCGCGGTTGCCGTACCCATTGGCTGCCC
>JBCDKB010000719.1:0-3083 GCA_038747035.1 Acidobacteriota bacterium
CTCCGGCATCGCGGCGGCGCTGGCGGTGGGTCTGGGCCTGGGCTTGCTGGCGCCCCATGACGTGATGCACATTAATCCTGACGCCTTCGCCGCCCAGGGGCTCATCGTCGACGGTTTGAATCGGGGCATCGGCGTCTCGATTTTCACGCTGCTGTTGATGGGTCTCGTCGCCGGCATCGAGTCGGCGGGCCTGCTCGACCGCGTGGTGCGCTTCGCCGAAGGCCGCGCCCGTTCGAAGCCCGCCGCCGAGCGCTGGGCGGTGGGCACGGTGTCGGTGACCGCCTTCCTGACCACCCACGGGACGGTGGCGATCCTGACCGCGGGTGAGCTGACCCGCCGACTCGGCGAGCGCTTCGGCGTCGGCCCGGCCCGCCGGGCGAATTTGCTGGACGTCACCGCCTGCAGCTGGCCCCACATCATGCCGTGGTTCATTCCGGCGATTCTCACCGCCTCCATGACGAGCTCGGGGGAAGGCTTCGGCATGCCGCGTCTTTCACCCTTCGAGGTCGGATTCGCCAACGCCCACTCCTGGGCTCTTCTTCTCATGGCGCTGCTGGCGGCCTTCGCCGGCTACGGCCGCGAGCCGGACGTGGCGGCCCCGGATCTATCGACGGCTCCGGATCTATCGACAGACGATCCGCCGCCATAGCCTCTGACGTGAAGAATCCACCCTCGAGTCAACACCAGCCAGGAGCCTTTCCCTGATGCGATTCTCTTGTGCCCCAGCGACCGCGGTCCTCGTTCTTACGCTGCTCGGAAGCGCCTTCGGGACGCCCGCCGCCTTCGCCGAGGACTGGCCCGCTTTCCTCGGACCGACCGCCGACGGCCGCTCCGGCGAAGAGATCTCGCTCGACTGGGGTGAGAAAGGCCCGGAGGTCCTGTGGTTCGGGGCGGTCGGCGAGGGCTACAGCGCGCCGTCGGTGGTGGCCGACGTGGTCTACGTTTTCGACCGGGTCAAGGACGAAGCCCGGCTCTACGCCCTCAGTGCCGAGGACGGTGAGCTGCTGTGGAGTGAGAGCTATCCCTCGACTTACGAGGATTTATATCGCTATTCCGGCGGCCCGCGGGCGGTGCCGGTGGTGGACGACGGCCGCGTCTTTGCGTTCGGCGTCGACGGTCGGCTGCGGGCGCACCGAAGCCGTAACGGCGAAGTCCTCTGGGATGTCGACACCAACGGGCGATTCGGTGTTGTCCAGAATTTCTTCGGCGCCGGTTCGACGCCGGTGGTCGAGGGGGACTTGCTGATCGTGATGGTCGGCGGCAGTCCGGAAGGCTCGCCGTCGATCTCTGCCGGCAAGGTCCGAGGCAACGGCTCCGGCATCGTCGCCTTCGACAAGCGCAGCGGCGAGGTCCGGTACCGACTGAGCGATGAGCTGTCGAGCTACGCCACGGTCCGCGTCGCGACCGTCGACGACCGCCGGTGGGCCTTCGCCTTCACCCGCGGCGGCCTGCTCGCCTTTGAGCCGGCGACCGGCGCCGAGGATTTCTTCTTCCCCTGGCGCGCCAAGAAGCTCGAGAGCGTCAACGCGGCGACGCCGGTGGTCGTGGGCGATAAGGTCTTCATCACCGAGTCCTACGGCCCGGGCGGCGCGCTGCTCCAGGTCGGCCAAGGGGCGGGTGAGGCCGGGCACCGGGTGGTGTGGAAAGACGCCCGGCGCGGCAAGTCCCTGGAATCCCACTGGGCGACGCCGGTCTACCGCGACGGTTTCCTCTACGCGTCGAGCGGCCAGTCGACCGGCGAGGCGACGCTCCGGGCGGTGCGCCTTGACACGGGGGAGGTCACGTGGAGCGAGCCCGGGCTCGGCCGCTCGACCCTGCTGCTGGCCGGTGAGCACCTGGTGGTGCTGACCGAGCACGGCCGACTCCTGCTCGTCGAGGCCAATCCGGAGAAATACGTCAAGCTGGCGGATATCGACTACGGCACCCGCCGCTCGAGCCGAGACGCCGACGCCAAGGTCGCAGCGGGTGCCCCGTCGAAGGCGCCGGCCCTGCGCTTCCCGGTGTGGAATGCGCCGGTGCTGTCAAACGGTCGGCTCTTTCTGCGTGGCAAAGATCAGCTCCTGGTTCTCAACGTGGCGCCCGCCGAGCCGGCGCCTCAGGACGCCAGTCCCTAGGTTGGCGACCCGATCCGTGGCCGACGCGACCTGGAAGGCTGGGGTACACTCGACCTACCGATTCCCGGCCAGTCAGCTGTTGATGAAACCGAGCTCCTCGGCGCTTCCGTAGTGAGCAGTGTCAAAAGTTGTTTGAACAACTTTTGAACCCGGAGAGTATTCGCGGCTTTGACCTGGGGCCGGGAGACGTCGGAATCCGCCCCCTCGCTTCGGTTTCGAACCGCTTTATGGGCCCTTTCTTAGGCCTTGACCCCACCCTTGGAGATTGATCATGGATAAAGCAGTACTCGGCGCCCGCCTCCTTCTCGGACTGATCTTTACCGTCTTCGGCATTAACCTGTGGCTGGGCTTTTTGCCCCAACCTGAGCTCAACGAAGCCGCCGGCGCCTTCTTCAGCGCCCTCGCCGCGAGCTACCTGCTGACCTTTGTCAAAGTGACCGAAGTGATCGGTGGACTGCTGCTGCTGAGCGGCCGGTGCGTGCCCTTCGCGCTGACCATCCTGGCGCCGATCGTCATCAATATCCTGTTCTTCCACATCTTCCTCGATCTCGCCGGACTGCCGGTGGCGATCTTCGTGACCGGCCTCGAGCTCTTCCTGGCCTGGGCCTACCGCGACTCCTTCGCCGGTGTCCTGAGCACGAACGCACGCCCGAACGTCTGATTCAAGAGAAGAACCGCGGGCCCGTCGTCCCGCGGTTCCACAAGTTTGAGACTGGACCTAGCTCGGCCTGCCGGTGGCGATTTTTTTGACCGGCCTCAAGCTTGCCGAGCCTTGGGGCTCGACCGGTAGACCCGAGACTCCGTCCTCCGCCGTAGGGGCGGGGCTTGTCCCGGGCTTGTCCCCGCCCGCGCCGAAGCGTCGGTTTCGGGACCTGGAAGAGTCTTGGATTCGACTGGTCTGCTGGCTCTAAGTTCGTCGACAGTAGAGGCTTCTCCTTGGCGGGCGGGGACAAGCCCCGCCCCAACGCC
>JBCDKB010000720.1:0-3078 GCA_038747035.1 Acidobacteriota bacterium
CCTGTCTCGTCGATGGCGGTACAGTCGCAGAGAGTCAGTGGGTCCCAGTTCGGGGAATCTACTTTCTGGATTGTGATTGCTCTCGAATGCTCGAAAGGAACGAGTCTCATGATTCTTCGATATCTCAACTCGCAGATTGGGATCTAGAGCTTCGGGGGCAAATCGTCGCTTGGAATGGAGGAGATGCGATCGTTGAATGTGGAGGGCTCCGAGTTCCGCTAGAGGATTTCTCTGGATCCGGAGAATGTGTTGGCCTCTGGGTAGGCTTCTCCATTTTTCGAGTCGAGATCGAAGTCGGGCTTTGAGGGCTCAGACGGTATTTGTCAACTTAGTTGACGCCTCAAATAGCTACGCTGCCTTTCGATTTTCTGCGTGAAGGTTTAGCTCTGGATTGAGGAATACGGTCTCCGGCCGCTCCCACTGCCGGATGCCGCCGGCGAAGCGTTCCGGATTTCGCCGGCGAGCTTGTTGGAAGATGGCCCGCCATCGCTCGAGGATCCGCCGATCTCGTCCGCTGTCCCGTCCACACTGTCCGCATGATCGTGACTTGAAATTTTGGCGAAAACTAAGCGAAAGTCTGCGCTACATGCTTGATTTTGATCGCGGACTCGTCTCTCTTTTCTTCCCTCAGGTGGAAGTTTCTCGGCTTCGTGGCCGCCAGAACCCCAGATTCGTGCCTCAAGGCCGTGGACAGACGCACTGATCCTATGAAGACGCCCCCGGTCGATGTTTCCTACGGGATGAAGCCGGCCAACACACCTTCCCAAGCCGAGAAAAAACGTGGCCGAGCGCTGGGACGCCTGGACTCTGGATCCCACGCCAAAGCCGGTGTCCGGCCGTCAAGATGTTGACGCGGACGCGCATGGTTTTACCAAGGTCGGAACTCGGCGAGATCCTTGGGCTCGACCTTGGGATCTTCCCTGAGTCGTATCGCCGACTTCAGCGTGCCGAAGAACCGCTCGATGCGCCCGTTTTGCCACGGCGCTTTCGGCTGCGTTTTCTGGTGATGAACCCCGAGCATCCGCAGAACAAGCCGAAAGAGCGAAGAAGCAAACACTCCTTCATTGTCCGTTCGGATGCACTTCGGACGCCCAAAGCGCTCGATGAGCGCGATGATCGATTTGAGGATCGTCAGCGTCGCCTTATCGGGAAGTCTGGTCAGCTCAAGACAGGCGCGAGTCCCGCGATCGATGACGCCGAGGACGGGTTGGTCGTCGAGCGTGGTGAGATCGAGTCCCCAGATGACATTTTTCGGGAGCCAACGTGGGATCTGATGCTTCAGCTCCCGCCGCTTCTTCTCGATTTCCGCCTGACCTGCTCGTACCATTTTAGCCACGAAGGACTTTCCGACGGTCATGTCTCGTCGACTTTCGTGGAGAAGGTTGAACGTCTCGGTGACCTTCCGGCATCCAACTCCCGGCATCAGGGCTTTAAGCCGGATGATCTCTTCGAGGACCCACGGCGGCTTGGGCTGGATCCGTCGACCGGCCTGGGGTGGGGCGGCTTGATAGGCGTCGGCTTTCCGGCGCGTCGTTGACTCGCCGTCATCGACCGGCGCTGACGATTGAACCAGGCCAGCGCGACCAGGGAAGTGAGAACGATAGCCGGAAGATTCTCGATCATAGTCAGTCGGATGGTGGCGATTCTGGGGGGCGAAGCAGTCTCCTGATCATAGACTTGCGACGCCAAGATCAATCGGGAATCTCGTGTTGCGAAAGGAGCTGAGCTTGCTCGATTGTCCCCTTGCGTCCGATTCTCAGTTTTGAAGATGCCTCCTATGCTTAAAGAGACCGCTAGCCAGAAGTCCCGAGGAGAAGCCCTCCTGCGTCGGGGAACGCTCTTATCGTCGTTTGTTGTGGGCCTGGCTCTGCTCGCCGGAGGCTGGGCGGTTGCCGATCCTGGAGCTGGATCGGTCGAGGTAGCGTCCCAGGCGGCCGCTTCGGAAGACCGCCGGAGCGTCGAACGCCAGGCAGCTGAAATTCTCGCCGCCGGCGGCGACGCGTCGGAGCTGCTCGAGCGAGCCCAAACGCTGCCGCGAACGCGCCTGCAGCGCTCCAACCGCGGCGACGTCGCCAAACGGTGGGCCGCTCAAGAGCGCAGGCAGGCAGCCCGCGCCGGAGTGGAGCCGTTCGAGTCTCTGGAGAAGGCGCGGAAGCCTGACGCCGTCGTCAACCGGGCATCGACAGCCGAGACCTCGGCGACATCTTCGGCTTCTGGGGACGGACCCTCAGAAGGCGAGCTGACGGCCGAGCGTTTCCGCGAGATCGCGAGGACGCTCGAGGCGGCTGGCTCGCCGGTCCACTGGCAGCGTCTGGAGCGGGCGAGGTCGGCCTATGCTGAGCGCGGGCGGACCGGCGCGCAAAAGTCGACGGCGGGGGAGTCGGCTTCATCCCGTCCGACGCCGATCGTGCTGCGCTCGTCGCTCTTGCCCTATCGCCCGGCGTCACTGGCGTCGCGGCCGCCGGTGCTAGAGCCGACGGTGGTGCCGCCCTACCTCGACGCGACCGATCCGGAGGAGCTTCCCGCTGACCGGTCGGCGTCTCCGTCGGCGCCGCTGTCGCCGGCGATCCTCGAGCACGCCGCGTCCCTCGACTACGACTACGTGGCGATCTATGAGTACGTGCGCAATGAGATCGAGCTGGAGTGGAGCTCCGGCTCGCTGCGCGGTGCCGAAGGCACGCTCGCGGCCCGTCGCGGCAACGCCAGCGACCAGGCGTCTCTGCTGGTGGCTCTCCTGCGCTCGAGCGGCGCCGCGGCTCGGTTCGTCGAAGGCGTGATTGAAGTCGACATCGAGCGTCTGCGTCAGGACCTCGGGCTCGCCTCTAGGACCGAAGTGACGACCTTCCTGACCCGTTCCGGCGTCGCCCATCAGCCGATTATTCGCGGCGGCGCTTTGGCGGCGGTGCAGATCGAACACGTGTGGGTCGCCGCTCGCTTGCCGTATACGAATTACCGCGGCGCCGTCGTCGACCGGACGGGTCGGACGTGGGTCCCTCTCGATCCGGCGTGGACTCGTTTCGAGACGACGTCAACCAGCGGCGTCCTGGATCGGATGGGCTTCTCGGCGGCGAGCTTCCG
>JBCDKB010000721.1:0-3068 GCA_038747035.1 Acidobacteriota bacterium
CCGCGCCCGCCCTCCCCCGCGGCCAAGAGACCATCCTTGTGGTCGAGGACCAGGCCGGAGTCCGCGCGCTGGCGGTGGAGTTCTTGCAGCAACAGGGCTATCGCGTCCTGGTCGGCCACGACGGGCGCGACGGGCTGGCCCAATTTGAAAAATATGCCGCCGAGATCGACCTCGTGCTGAGCGACGTCGTCATGCCGGCGATGAACGGTCCGGATATGGTCAAGGCCCTCCGCGAAGTGCGTCCCGAGACCAAGGTCCTCTTTATGTCGGGCTACACCGACGAAATGCTCGGGCCCGACGGCCCTTCCGCCACGGATCTCCTGGTGCAAAAGCCCTTCTCTGTCGAGGAGCTGGTCACCAAAGTCCGCCACATTATCGACGGGCCGGCGGCGGCCGACGAGGGCCACTCGGGGACCTTCGACCGACCGATCCTCTGATCCGATCTAATTCACTAGACCGCGAGGTTCTGCATGTTCGACATCGACCCGCCCCGCGACACCGACAGCCTCCGCCGGGAGCTCCGGAGACTCCAGGCGGAGATCACCGAGTACATGGTGACGTTCCAAGATGACGCCTTCTTCACCCCCCAAGGCGAGCACTGGGCGCCGTCCGGGCATATCCGCCACCTGGCGAAGTGCATCCGCCCCGTGGCCGCCGCCATGGGCTTGCCGAAACTGGTGATCCGACTCCGCTTCGGCACGTCGAAGTCCGGTTCGCGCGACTTTGAAGCCGTGCGGACGCAGTACCAAGCGGCCCTCTCCGACGGCTCCGCCCAAGCCGGCGGCTACGCGCCGTCGTCCGCCAAACCCGACCTGTCGCCGGCCGACTGGCGCAGCCAGATCATGGGCCACTTCGAGAAAGCGAGTCAGCAGCTCGACGGAGCTTTTGATCGCTGGTCAGACCGGCAGCTCGATACGCTGCGACTCGCGCACCCGATCCTCGGTCCGATGACCATCCGGGAGCTGCTCTACTTCACGCTTTACCACAATGCCCACCACGCCCGCCGCGTCCGCGAGCGGGCGGCGGGTTAGCGGCTTATTTGGAAACGCCTGTTCACCTAAGCTCCCGCGCGACCCCTGGACGTGAAAGGCCGGCGCTCAGGCCGGCCTTTTCCGTGGGTACCGATTCCGTGGGGCCCCGGGGCGGACGACTCCGGGGCGTTAGGGTCGGCGGCGCGCCGTCGACGAGATCAGCGAGCGCCCGTGCAGGTGGCGACGTGGGACGGCCAGCGCTCTTTAGTTATGGCCTTGACTTCGCCGACGCCGGCGCGGCAGGAGCGTTCGAGTCGATCGAGGGACGCGGCGTCGCACTGCTTCGGCGCGGTCAGCAGCTGGCTGAGGCGTTCAGCGTGTCGCCGGTGGAGGTCGCCCATGAGCACTGTCTCCACGGCGCCGGGCCGGTTGAGGCTGGCGTCGGCGGTTTGCAGGACGCCTTCAAGGACCCGCTCGAGTCCCTTCGTCGACGCCGGATCTGGGCCGAAGGCGCCCACCGACCCGGAGGTCTCGACGCGGTGGCGGAGCTCGAAGATCGCCGAGGCGTCCGAGACGAGGTCTTCGGGGTAGCTCGCGGCGCAGCGTGCGTGCTGATCGAGCTGCTGCTGACACGCGGCGTAGACCTCGCCACAGGATTCATCGGCGACCGCCGCGGCCGAAGAGAAAAGGCCGGTGGCGAGGGCGAGTCCGAGGCATCCCAAAAGCTTCTTGCAGTCCATCACGTCCTCCAGTGCAGTGCGCCGAGTTGTGCAACGTCGATGGATGCACTCTAGGCTCAGCACGTTACAGATCAGATGACGGACTACGTCAAAGTAGGACAGACGCCGACAGAACCCAACGACGGCATCTAGCCGTTGGCGGTGAGCTCGGCGAGGACCATCTCGACCTGGCGCTCGACGTCGTCCAGCAGCTTGAGGCTCCCCGCTCCACGGTGGCCCCCGCCGCCGTAGCGAGCCGCTAACTCTCCGACGTTGGTCTGGCAGGTTCGGTTGAAAATGCTGTGCCCGAGGGTCAGCATCGCGAAGGCCTTTCCGGGCCCCCACTGGACGCGGGCGGCGACGTTGATCGCCGGGAAAAGGGCGAAGACCAGGAATCGGTTCCCGACCGGCACCCGGTCCAGATCACGAAAATCCGTGAGCACCACGTTCTTCTCGACCCGGCTATGTTCCTGGAGGGCCGTATGCAGCTCCACGTCTTCGTCTTCGAGTCGTCGCCAGCGCCGCTCCACCTCGGGGTGGGCCAACAGAGCATCGATCGCTTCGCCGTCGAGGATCAGGCGGAAGAGCTTCATGAAGTAAGACTCGAAGGCACCGAGTCCGCTGCGGCCGTCGATGGTGAAGCCGAGCTTGATCCAAGATTCCGGGGCCAGCACATCATCCAAAGTCAAATCGGCCGAGTCTAGGCGATCCGTCTGCCGCACCATCTCGGCGAAATGCGGCATCGTGCGCTCACCGTCGTAATACTCGTAGACCAAGCGAGCCGCCGAGGGCGCCTGCCCGAAACGCCCTTCATAGCCGATGGGGGCCGCCGCATTTGACACGTGCAGGTGGTGGTCAAACCACTTGCTGCAAGCCGGGTGATACGGCAAGTTGGCGATGATGTCGCCATCCAGAATCTCGACCTCGCCCTCCGTCAGCTCCTGGGGGTGGACGAGCAGGATGTCTTCGATTCCCTCGCTAAAGGCCAGCAAAACGGCGCAGGCCAAGCCGTCTAGATCACCGCGGGTCACGATGCGCATGGGAAGCTCCCTGGTTCAGAGTGATCGCATCATACCGGGTCCGAGGCGTTTCCGAATCTGCATCGGAAAAAGCTGTGGAAAAGCGCACCTAGAACCGCCAGAAACCCAGCAAACTCGCGGCCTCTACCGGATTGCACAAAAACTTGTGCAATAACATTTAAGTCTCTTCTTTTCTTGAGCTTACAGATTCACACAGGGCTTTTCCGCAGCCTTCGCTCCGACGGGGCACTATGAGTTTTCCGCAGATCCGCTGCGCGGACGTTCTCCAAGCGCTTCCAATCGCCGTAAAGCCTGATTTTCGAGGGACTTCAAACCACTGCGGCGGGCCTCGGACCACG
>JBCDKB010000722.1:0-3067 GCA_038747035.1 Acidobacteriota bacterium
CACGCCGAGCTCGTCGACGCGATTGTCGAGGGGCGGCTGCGTCTGCACCAGCTGCCCGCCGAACTGAGCGGGCGGGAAAAGGCTGAGGTGCGGCGCCGAGCCGTGGAGCGCCAGACCGGGGCTAACCTGGAAAATATGGGGCACTACAGCTTTGACGCGGACCGGGCCGGTACGCAGAACTGCGAGAACATGATCGGCGCGGCCCAGGTGCCGATCGGCGTCATCGGACCGATGCGGGTCCGCGGCCAATACGTCCACGATGAGAATCTGATCGTGCCGCTCGCGACCAGCGAAGGCGCGCTGATCGCCTCGACCAACCGGGGCTGCCGCGCCCTCCGCGAAGCCGGCGGCGCCGTCGTTCGCGTCGAGAACGTCGGCATCACCCGCGCCCCGGTCTTCAGGACGTCGGGCATTGTCCAGACCACCGAGTTCCTGGAGTGGATCCAGGATCACGAGGCTGAGATCCGGGAACACGTCGAGTCGGGTAGCCGCTTTTTGAGGCTCCTCGATATCCGTACCCAGGCCATGGGAACCACCGTATTCCTCCGTTTTCGCTTCGAGACCGGCGATGCGATGGGTATGAATATGGCGACGATCGCCTGCGATCGGGTCATCGAAGACTTCATCGAGCCTTCCACGGGTGTCGAATGCGTGTCACTTTCCGGCAACTACTGCGTAGATAAGAAGCCCTCGCACGTTAACTTCCAAGAGGGCCGCGGCAAGCGCATTTTCGCCGAGGTCAACCTCGACAAGCACGTGCTCGAAAAGGTGCTCAAGACCAACGCGCGGGCGCTTGTGGAAGTGCAGTACCGGAAGAATCTGCTCGGCTCGATCGCCGCTGGCTCCCTGGGTTTCAACGCCCACTACGCCAACATTCTGGCCGCCTTCTTCCTCGCGACGGGGCAAGATCCGGCCCAGGTCGGTGAAGCCGCGGTCGGCGTCACTTGCATCGAACAGCGGGGACCTGAAGGCGTGGTCGCCTCGGTCTACCTGCCGGACGTGCCGCTCGCCGCTGTCGGCGGCGGAACGGGCCTGGCGACGCAGAGCGAGGCCCTGGACATGCTGGGCGTTAAGGCGGACGCCGAGCGTCCCGGCGCCGCGGTGATGCGCCTGGCGGAGATTCTCGGGGCGGCGGTGTTGGCCGGTGAGCTCTCGCTGCTCTCCGCCCTCACGTCCCGTGACCTCGCCCGCGCCCATGAACGTCTCGGACGCAGCCACGCTTCGACCTAGGCGTCCCGGGCATCGCCGGTCCACCTGAGGTCGACGGCCTAGCTCACGTCGGCTTCCGGCAGCCATCGGCGGTGGGTCTCATCCGCAGACCCTGGCGTCGATGGCTTTGCTACGCCGGCACCTTCCTGACTCTTCGCAGCCTCAAGCTATGGTCATCTGCGCGTCGTCACCTGGCAAGCTCATCGTGATGGGTGAGCACGCCGCGGTTTATGGCCGCCCGGCTCTGGTCGCGGCGGTGAATCGCCGCGTTCGGGTGCGGCTCGAGCTCGCCGACAAGAGCGACGGCGTGCTCTTCGACGCCCCGCAGCTCAAAGTCCACGAGCGCTGGACGTGCGGTGAGCTCAGGGGCTACGCCCGGCGCCGCCGCGGCGCGTGGCAGAACTGGAAGGATGGGGGAGCCGGCCCTGATTTTGGCTCGACCTTGGATCCGCGACCGTCCCAGCTGATCGCGGTGGCGGTCGGGGAAGCTCTGTGTCTTGCGGGCGACGGAGCCAGCTTCGGCGGTCGACTGCACGTGACTTCGGAGCTCCCCGTCGGGGCGGGCTTCGGATCGAGCGCGGCGGCGGCGTCTTCAATCGTGCTGGCCGTTCTCGAGGCGGTCCGTCGGCCGCCTTCGCAGGACGAGTTGGAAGCCCTGACGCTGGACGTCGAGAGGCGCCAACATGGAACGCCATCCGGTATCGACGGCGCCGCGGTCGTGCGCGGCGGCGTCCTGTGGACGACGCGACGGGCCGGAGAGCTCTCGGTCGAGCCCATCGCCGTCAAACGAGCCGGGTTCTTCGCCGGATGGCGGGTCGCCCACACCGGCCCGGCCGCCGAGAGTACGGGCGAAGTGGTGGCGGCCGTCCGGCGGCGCCGGAGCGAGGACGCCGAGTCTTTTGATCGAGCCCTCGATTTAGCCGCTGAGGCGACGCTGACCGTGCGGCGACTCTCGGAGGCGGAAGGTCAAGGAGACGGTCCTTCCTTGATCGATCCGATCCGGCGGTTCTCGGCGTGGCTCGCGTCGATCGGCGTCGTTCCGTCTGCCGTGGCTCAGGCCGTCGGCAGGGTCGAGGCCGCCGGCGGAGCCGCCAAGATCTCCGGCGCGGGATGTTTGGCCGGCCCCGGGGCCGGTTCCTTTTTGGTTTCCCATCCCGCCCCGGCGGCCGCCGCCCGGCTGCTTCAGAGTTTGGCTCCCTTCGAGCCGATGGACCTTAGGCTCGGAGCGCCCGGGGCGCGGCTCGAGACCCCCGACACTTAGCGAATCCACTATGAGTACCCACAAAGCCACCGTCAGCTCCCCCTCCAACATCGCCTTCGTGAAGTATTGGGGGGCCCGCGATTTGGACCAGATCGTGCCCGAGAACCCGTCGCTGTCGATGACGCTCGAAGAGTGCACCAGCCGGACGACGGTCGAGTTTATGCCAGAGGAAGGACCCCACGAGGTCCGTTGGCGCGCGTCGGGCCAGCGCTCGCTGGTCGAGGCGCCGCCGGCGTTCGCCGAGCGGGTCATCGCCCACCTGGATCGCTTGAAGGGCTGGGCTGGAGTCTCCGGCCGCTTCCGGATGGCGACGGAGAACACTTTCCCTGCGGCGGCCGGCATCGCCTCTTCGGCGTCCGGGTTTTCGGCCCTCACCCTCGGCGTCTTGGCGGCCCTCGGGAAAGACGAGTCCGACGAAACGAAGAGTCGATTGTCTCGGCTCTCCGGCTCCGGCTCGGCGAGCCGTTCGGTGCTCGGCGGCTACGTGCGCTGGCCGGCGGCGGGCCTCGACGGCGAAGCCGGAAACTTCGCGCAACAGATAGCGCCTGCGTCCCACTGGGATTTAAGGGACGTGATCGCCCTCGCGGCGACCCAGGC
>JBCDKB010000723.1:0-3010 GCA_038747035.1 Acidobacteriota bacterium
GCAAGGGCGCTACCTCGCCAAGCTCATCCGGAAGCGCCTGCATAAGCCCGATTACCAGCCGGAGCCGTTCCGCTACGTCGACAAAGGCAATATGGCGGTCATCGGCCGGCGCATGGCGGTGGCCGACATCAAAGGCCTGGAATTCGCCGGCGGCTTTGCGTGGCTGCTCTGGCTCTTCGTGCACTTGATGTATCTCGCGGAGTTCCAGAACCGCGTGCTGGTGATCATCCAGTGGGGCTGGAACTACCTGACCCGGAACCGGAGCGCGCGCTTGATCACCGGCGCGCTGCCGGAACCGGCGCCGGACGACGCGGCCTAGCGGCCACGGGTCAGATCGCAATCTACGGGTCGACGCAGGCTTCGTAGCCGCCCACGGCGTGCACCAGGCCCTGGAACGCCTGCGACGAACCCTTGAACCAGCCCGCGCCGACGCCGACATAGCCGTCGAGTGAGCGCAGGCCCGCCAGGTCATCGAGCACAGCCCGAGCGATCTCGCACAGGCCGAGATTCGGGTCGTACTGGTGGGCCATGAGCAGGAGCGCGGTGGCCTGGGCGTAAGTCTCGAGGTAAGTAGGCTCGCCGCCGGTCCACGGTACGCAGCTGACCAGATTCGACCCGTCCGGGCTGAGCGTGCAGTCCAGACCCCGCGGCCAGACCTGGGCCGTATCGACCGACGTGCCGTCACCGGCCCGGGGCAGGGCCCAGTCGTAAAGCGCCCGCGGCGTCTCGACGAGCGCCCGTCGGAGACCGCCGCCGAGGTCGCCGTAGTTTCGATAGAGCCGGTCGAAGAAGTAGTAGAAGTGCGACGCCATCATGAAGACCTGGGGCGTCGAACACGGAACTCCAGGGTTAAGGACGTCGCCGCCGCACAGCACACCGGCGCTGGCGTTGTCCTGGGCGAGCTCGGTGGCGATCTCGATCAGCCGCGCGTGGCAGTCCCGGCCGCGCTGGCCCGGCGAAAACTCGGCGCAATTCGCGAGATGCTCGAAGCGCTGGATATGGCCGCGCTGGAGGTCGACGGCGTTGACGAAGAAGTCCCGCTGCGCCTCCTGGCTCTGCGGCAGATTGTAGCGATCGATCGCCGTCCGCCCGGCCTGGTCGAAACGGTGGCGGAACGCCGGATCCGGCCGCAGGGCGTAGGCGAGCTGCATCCCCATGTTGTAGTTGTGGTCGTCGCTCGACAGGTTGCCGTTGCGATTCCACTGGCCTTCGCCGACGCCGCCCTGGGCGACGACAAAGCCGTTGCGATTGCCGTGGCCATAGTCGCCGAGGTTCAGGAAGTTGGCGTAAGCGTGGGTCCACGCCAGCGGCAGCGCGAACTCCCACGCGAAGGCCGGGTCGCCGCCGTGCACGAACTCCCACAGCTCGGCGCCGAGCGGATTCCAATAGTTGCCCTTGGCGTCGTGCAGGTCCGGCGACGGGGCCTGGGAGAAGAGGTCGAACGGGATGTCGGGCCAGAGCTGGGAACCGTAGACCTTGTTGCGGTCCCACTGCCCGCCGGGCCGGGTCGTCTCCTGGTGGATGAAGTCGATGGTTTCTTTGTAGTAGTCCTCAAAGGCCGAGGTCGTGTCGGCGTCGCCGATCGTGCCGAAGAGCCCCGAGGCGTTCCAGGCCGTGCGATCCGTATGCAGCAGCAGCCCGCGCTCGAGCACGGCCTGGCCGCGGTCCCGGAGTTCTTCGAGGTAAGCCTCGAGCGTCTGGCCGGTCGTCGCCTGCTGGACCGACCTCAGGCTCAAGCGATGCGTGCTCCACACCGCCTTGCCTTCGCCGATGACGAGCGTCTCGCTCACCGGCCTGGCGTCGAGGGTCGCGCCGTCGACGGCGAGCGCCTGGGGCTCGCGGAAGCGCAAGAACGGCATCTGCAGCGCGGCGACGAAGGTGCCGTCCGAGACAGCGACGATCGGCTTTTCAAGAGCGACCGCATTCTCAAGCGCCGCGCCGTCGCGGGTCACCCGCGCCCGACGCTCCCACGGGTCGCCGGCGCCTTTTCGCTGCTCGACCACGGTCGAACCGATAAATCCCGCCGTAGAGCTCGCCAAGGCGCCGGAGCCGGCGTGGAAGACCGTGCGCGTGCCGACGAAAGTCTGGGCGAGCGGCCAGCGCCACGACGCCTCAGCGAAGACGCTCGTCTCGTCCCGCCACGGCGGCAGGTCGCCGTTGCTGCACTCATTGCGCACGTGGAACCGCAGGTCGACGTCCCGACGGCCGCGGTGGAAAGTGGCGACGGCGGTGTAGCCGAAGCGCTCATAGGCCGGCGTCAGCGCTAGGCACAGGCTTTCGCCAGAGGGCGCGCGGAAATGCCCGCGGACCGACACCACCACTTTCACCGGCCCGACCTCGACGATCTCAAAGCTGCCGGCGTCAACGGTCACCGCCCCGGGCGTCGCCGTATCGAGCGTGATCGGACCCGTACCCGGGTCAAAGACCAGGCGCGGCCCGGCGCCGGGAGTGGCCAGGTAAGCGGTCTGGCGCGAGACACCGTCGTCTAACGGAGCGATATCGATCTGACGAATCAGCTCCGGGGCGTCCGGATCAATGCGGAAAGTCGCGACCCCAGTGTCGACCGAATACTCATCGCCGACCGCCGTCAAAGTCGCAGCAAATGCGTCCGCCGGATCCGCCGCCGGCGTCGACAGCAAGCGAAGCACCACGGTCGTCGCCGAATCCGCCCCGACCGGCGCCTGGGTCGACACCTGCAGCCACCGAATCGGCAGCGTCGCCTCGTCCAGCGGGCCGCCCCAGCGCGACAGCACGTCAAACTGGGCCGGCACCCGGCGGTTGCCCGGGCCCACCAGCACGAGGCGATCGAGGTCCGCGTCCAAGAGCTGCGTGTCGCGGGGAATCGGAACGCCAGAAAACGCACTCTCCACCCGCCGATCAAACGCCCGGTCGTTGGTGAGCGTCAAGCACGCCAGGTCCACGCCCCCCGACGGCGCCGTCCCCAAGTCGCCGTCGAGCGCGCCCGACGGCACTAAGCCCACCACGCACTCGGGCGCTGCTGCCAGGCCGA
>JBCDKB010000724.1:0-3000 GCA_038747035.1 Acidobacteriota bacterium
CTCGTCTTCGACGACGAGCACGCTGTGGCGCTGGCGGCCGACGTGGATCAGCGGCATGGAGCCGCTCGTGTGGCCGTCCGCCGGGCCCGCTTCGACATGCGGAAACCGCACGATAAAACGGGTGCCGTGGCCGATGCGGCTATCGACGTCGATATAGCCTTCGTTCTGGTTGACGATGCCGTAAACCGTCGCCAAGCCCAGGCCCGTGCCGCGTCCCGTTTCTTTGGTGGTGAAAAAGGGTTCGAAAATATGCTCGAGCAGCTCGGGTTCGATGCCGGTCCCTGAGTCGATGACCTCCAAGACCACGTAGGACCCCGGGGGGATGTCGTGGCCGAGGTGGCCAAAGCCATGGTGGAGCAAGGCCTCGAGGCGCGTGCGCAAGGTGAGGCGACCTCCCTGGGGCATGGCGTCGCGGCCGTTGACGGCGAGGTTCAGAATGAGCTGCTCCAGCTGCCCGCGGTCACAGCGCACCGTGTCGGTGACCGCGTCGAGCTCGAGCACCAGCTCCACCTGCTCGCCGAGCAAGCGGTCCAGCATGCGGGCGATATCGGTGGTGAGGGCGTTGAGTCCCCAGACCTTCGGCGCGATCACCTGCTTGCGGCCGAAGGCCAGGAGTTGTTGCGTCAAGCGGGCGGCTCGCTGCGACGCCGAGAGGATCTCGCCCACGTCTCGCTGCAAGGGGTGATCCTTGCCGAGTTTGTCGGAAAGCAGCTCGCCGAAACCGGAGATGGTGGTCAGCAGATTGTTGAAATCATGGGCCACGCCGCCCGCCAAGCGTCCGACGGCTTCCATTTTTTCGCTCTGCCGCAGCCGCTCCTCGAGGCGCTGGCGTTCGACCTCCGCGAGCGCGACTTGGTCGATCTGCTCTTCGAGGTGACGATTTTGCTTTTTCAGTTCGAGCGTGCGAGCCGCGACGACCTCGCCGAGTCGCCGTCGTTCAGCGTCGAGCGCCTTGGTGCGCCAGCGCAGCAGGAGCCAGCCGAAACCGAGGGCGCCGAGCACGGCGAGCAGTCGGAAAGGCCACGTTTGCCAGAGCTGGGGCTTGATCCTGAAGGCGAAGCGCGCCGGCTCCTCGGTCCACAGATCGTCACCGTTCGCGGCCTCCACGATCAATTCATAGTCGCCCGGGGGCAGGCCGGCGAAGCTCAAGCTGCGGTCGGAAATCGGCGCCGACCAGCCGACGTCGGCGCCGTTGAGGCGATAGCGGAAGCGGGTCGCGGACTCGTCCCGGAAGGTGAGGGCGGTGAAGCGGGCGGTAAGCAGGCCGGCGTCGGGGGGCACGACGGCGCCGGGGGCTAGGGCGCCGTAGCGCTGACTGCGCAGCTCGACGATGCGCACCGACGGCGGCTTGTCGTTCACTTCATCTTGGGTCGGGTCGTATCGCACGACGCCCCGTGCGGTGCCGAACCACAGGGCGCCCGAGCGGCTTTCGAGGGCCGAGTGGGCCATGCCTTCGAGGTCGGGGAGGCCATCGGACAGGCCGTAATGGTGGAGGGCGCCCGACGCCTCGAGCTGGTTGAGGCCGCGGTTGCTGTAGAACCAGACCGCGCCGTGGCGATCGATCTCAACCTGCCAAATGAAGTCGTTGGCGAGGCCTTGCGCGACGCCGAATCGTTCGAGGCTCTCATCGCGATTGATCTTGAACGCCCCCTCGCCGTTGCTGCCGAGCCACACTTCCCCCCGGTCGCCGTCGTCGATCGACCAGATCGTCATGTCGGAGAGGCCCGAGTCCGCATTCCACACCTTCACCCGGTCGATGGTCGGCGCCGCGGCGTCGAACGAGAACTGCAGCATGCGCACGCCGCCGCTCTGCAATCCGACCCACAGGCGATCCTGGCGGTCGCGGTGCAGGCTCAGGATATAAGTGTCGGTGAGCAGCGGATGCTCGACGGCGTGGAGGACGCCGGCTGTGTCCAGGAAGGCCAGGCCGAGGTCGGTCGAGATCCAGAGGCCGGCGCCGGGCTCGAGGGCGAGGCCGGTGATGTAAGAGCTCGGCAATCCGTCTTCAGCGTCGAGGTGGGTGAGCGCAGCGCCCCGCGAGTAGAAGAGTCCGGACCGGGAGCCGATCCACATCCCGCCGCCGTCCGGCGCTAAGGCGTAGATCCTCGGGTCTTTAACATCTGGCAGCTCGACGGTCTCGAAGCGACCGTCGACGAGTTTGGCGACGCCGCCGCGGGTGCCGATCCACAGATGCCCGGCTTCGTCTTCGGCGACCGCCCGCACCAGGGTATTGGGCGCCCCTTCCGGTGCGCCGTAGGTCTCAAACGGCCCCGGGACGAGCTTGGCGGCGCCGAAGTCGGACCCGATCCAGATAGAGCGCTCATGGTCGATCATGATCGCGTGGGTGACGTCGCCGAAGAGGCCCCGGCGGGTGTCGAGCTGGCGCACCCCGTCGGCGCCGTCCCAGGCGATGACGCCGGCGTGGGTCGCGGCCCACACTACGCCGGCCTGGTCGACGGCGAGCTCTTGGGGCTCGGCGTAGGCGAGTCCATCGAGCGGGGCCCAAGTGACCCCGCGACCGTCGATTCGCGCGAGCCCTTGTCCGGTGGCGGCGAAGACTCCGTGGGGCGACGTGACGACCGTGCGGACATCCATCCCTTCAAAAGCCGGCACCGAGTGGAACGGTGAGCCGCCGTCTCCGTCGTCCAAAGGCCGTCGGGCCAGGCCCCGGTCCGTGGCGACACACAGCCACTCGCGGTCGACGGCGACGCCTTGGCATTGCGTCGACGGCAGACCGTCGGCGAGGCCGAAGCGCTGGAGGCTGCCGCCGCCGGCCCCGGACGGCTCGTAGCGGTAAAGACCGCGGTTGGACGAGGCCCACAGGCCGACGCCGTCTTCTCCCCAGGTGATGTCGCTCAGGTTGACGGTGTCTCCCAGCCCGCGGCAGACCAGGTAACCCGCGCCGGGGAGGTGGACGCCGTCGTTATGGCCGTCCTGATTTTCCAAAGGGTGCTTCTATTGATGGAGTGATTACTGATAAGAATCCTCACAAGAAATATA
>JBCDKB010000725.1:0-2949 GCA_038747035.1 Acidobacteriota bacterium
CGAGCCCGCGTTGGAGCGCTTCGCCACTGGTCTCATCGAGGGCTGCGGCCCGCGCTTCGAAGTCTTTGGCTGCGCCTAGGGCCTGAGACGCCGCGTCGCCGGTGACCGCCACCAGGCGGCGGACCCCCTTGGCGACGGGCTCCTCGCTCAAAACCGCGAAGGCGCCGCAGTCCGCGGCCTGGACGAGGTGGGTGCCGCCGCAAAGTTCGATGGAGTAGCGGCGCCAGTCTTCATTGTCTTTATCGGCGAGAAGATCCTCCACCGGGACGCCGATGGAAACGACGCGGACCCGGTCAGGATACTTCTCGCCGAAAACGGCGCGCAGGCTATTGACGGCCTTAGCGTCCCCGAGCGGCACCTCCGCGTCATAGACCGTGAGCTCCGCGGCGATCTGTGCGCTGACGTGGGACTCGATGCGCTTGAGCTCGTCGCGGGAGACGCCGGAGCGGTGGGAGAAGTCGAAGCGGGTTTTCTCGGCGTCCACCAGGGAGCCGCGCTGCTGAACGTGCTCGCCGAGCACATCGCGGAGGGCGTGATTCAGGAGATGGGTCGCCGTGTGGTTGGCCATCGTGATGCGGCGGGGGGCGGCGTCGAGGCGCGCGGTCACGGGCTGGCCGGACTGGAGCTCGCCGTCGACCAAACGGCCGATGTGCAGCACGGTGTCCTGGGCGCGTTGGGTGTCGATCACTTCGAAGCGGCCGGCGGGTCCGATAATTTCACCGCTATCGCCGGTTTGGCCGCCCTGCTCGGCATAAAAGCACGTGCTCGAAAGGACCAGGCCGACGTCGGCGCCGAGCTCGAGGGCCCCGTCACCGAAGGCCCCGTCCGCATCGAGCCAGCCGATGACATTTCCCGACGTTTCGAATTCGCCGAATTTTGGCTTGTCGTCCGTGCGGGTGGCTTCGAAGACAGCCGCACCCACCTTGGCGAGGGCCGCCATGATGGCGGCGGTGGCGCCCCCGGCGTCACCTTTATGCGCGGCGCGGGCTCTTTCCTTCGCCTCCTCCATGAGGACGTCGTAGCGATCCTTGTCGACCTTGAGACCCCGCTCTCCGGCGATGATTTGCGTCAGGTCCACCGGGAAACCATAGGTGTCGTGGAGCGCGAAGGCGGTCTCGCCGCTCACCACGGTCTGGCCCGCGCTTTCAAGTTCCCCCGCCGCCGAGTTGAAGAGTTGGAGGCCCGTATTCAAGGTCCGGGCGAAGGACTCTTCTTCTTCGTGGATCGCTTCGACTACCCGCGACTCGGCGGTTTTCAGCTCGGGGAAAGCGTCGCCGAGCCCCTCGACGACGGCGGGCACCAGACGATGGAGGAACGGGCGGTCGACGTCGAGAAACTGGCGGCCGTAGCGGTAGGCGCGGCGCAGGATGCGGCGGACGACGTGGCCGCTGCCCGCGTTGTCGGGGAGCGCGCCGTCGGTGATCGCAAAGCTCAGGCAGCGGATGTGGTCCGCGATGATCCTGTAGGTCACATCGCGCATCTGCTCCGGGGTCGGATTCTTGGCCGCCATCAAGCCCTGGTACGGCGCGGCGCCGGACTCTTGACGGATCGCCTCCATGAGGGGCGCGAAGACGTCGGTGTCGTAGTTGCTCTTCTGGCCCTGGAGCACGGTGACCAGACGCTCGAAGCCCATGCCGGTGTCCACGTGTTTGTCCGGCAGGGTGTGGAGCACGCCGTCCGCTTCGCGGTTGAATTGGATGAAGACGAGATTCCAGACCTCGAAAACCCGCGGGTCATCGGCGTTGACCAGCGGCCCGCCGGAAAGGTCCGGCGTCAGATCGACGTGGATCTCAGTGCACGGACCGCACGGGCCGGTCTTCGCCATCTCCCAGAAATTGTCTTTCTTGGAAAAGGCGTGGACGCGGGAAGCGTCAATACCCGTGGTGTCGAGCCAAATCTGGCGCGCCTCGTCGTCCGGCTCGAGGCCGTCTGCCTTGTCGCCGCCGAAGTACGTCGCGTGCAAGCGTTCCGCCGGAATGCCCCACTCGTCGTGGAGAAGCTGCCACGCCCAGCGGATGGCGTCTTCCTTGAAGTAGTCACCGAACGACCAGCTCCCGAGCATCTCGAAGAAGGTGTGGTGGTAAGTGTCGTGGCCGACGTCGTCGAGGTCGTTGTGCTTGCCGCCGGCGCGGATGCACTTCTGCGTATCGGCGGCGCGCACGTACTCCCGACTGCCGGTCCCGAGGAATACATCCTTGAACTGATTCATGCCGGCGTTCGTGAACAGAAGGGACTTGTCGTCGAGGGGCACGACGGGTGCCGCGGGGACGATCGTATGGTCGCGCTCGGCGAAGAAATCAAGGAAACGCTGGCGGATGGCTTGGGAGGTCAGCTGGGAGCTCATGGCGGGGCTCGATTCGGTAGTACTGGTCGATTCGGTGGTGATGCATCAGACGGCTCGACGCCGCGTCGACGGCGGAGCATAGCAAGAGCAGGGCCCGCGCGGGCACTTCGCCGAGCCCCGGAAATCGGGCTGCCGGAGGCTAGGTGATCTCGAGCAGAACCGCGACCGGATCCGCCGGTAGGACCCAAGGGTCCCGAGTGACTCGAGCCCAGCTGAATTCGCTCACCAGCCCCTGGGGATGGCAGGGTCGCGGGGCGTCGAGGAGACCCGCCGAATAGGCGAGGTAACCCGCGAGCTGCGGGGCCCCGACACCCGCATCCCGGAGCGACCGGAGGGTCAGGCTCCCGTGTCGTTTAGAAAGCTTGTCGCCTTCGGCGTCGACGATGAGCGGCACGTGGATCCAATCCGGCGCCGCGCCGCCCAATGCGTTGATGAGCTGGATCTGCCGGGCGGTGGAATCGAGGAGATCGAGGCCGCGGACGACCTCCGTGACGCCCATGGCCAGGTCGTCGACCACCACGGCGAGTTGGTAGGCGTAGAGACCGTCCCGACGCTTGAGGACAAAGTCGCCGACGGCGGCGGCCACGTCCTGTGCCTGGGGGCCG
>JBCDKB010000726.1:0-2941 GCA_038747035.1 Acidobacteriota bacterium
CCAGCCGCCGGGCAAGCCAACTTCACTGCCGTCGCCGAGTTGGAACGTCCACTTGCTGAGGTCGACTTCCGTCCCGTCAAATTCATCCGCCCACACCAACACGCAGCCGTCGATTTCAACGCACTGCGCGGACGCCGACGGGCTCAGGACGAGGCCGAAAACGAGCAGAAGAACACTCAAACCAAGAACACGAAATGGAACCATCACAGTCTCCGGGTTATGAATCGATCCATGGACGTACGCTCGACCGGCCTCGGATCGACCGAGGTGAAACCAGGGGAAGAAAATTGAGTAAATCGATTTAATAAAACGGCGATTTTGCGTAGGCACATTGTACTCATTTCGCAAATCGGCCGCTAGCCCCTGGATCTGGGCCGGTCGAGAACCATCCAACGCGGAGCTCAAGCCCGCCGCGAGGGGCGAGGCGAGGGGCGAGTTCACGGGCCCCCGAGGCCGGACTAGCCCAGCGCGTCGAGGTGCTGCTCCGCCCAGCGGACGGTGGCGGCGAGGCCGACCTCAAGGCCTGTTTTCGGGCGGTCCGGGAGCAGCGCGTCGAGCCTGTCGGTGGCGAGCCGCTTGGCGCGGGCGCCGACGAAGGCGTCGACGTCGAAGGCGATCTGCTCCGCGGGGAATCCGGTCGAGCGACAGATCGCGCCGGCGAAGTCGCGAATCGAATGGTCGGTCCCAGCCCCCAGATTGAGCAATCCCTCCGCGCGCGGGGCCAAGGCGCGGATCCAGTCGACGGCGTCGTCGATATAAACGAGCTCGCGGCGCTGGTGGCCGTCGCCCCAGAGCGTCACCGGCTCACCGTGGCGAACGCCGCGCAGGATCTTGCGCACCAGATCGTAGATGAAATGCAGCGGGCGGCCGTCCGTGTGGTACCCGGGGCCGTAGAGCGTCGACGGCACGAGGTAGAGGTAGCGCAGGCCGAATTGCTCGGCGAGCGTCCGGGCGCCGGCGTAGAGCGACCGCTTCGCCATGGCGTAGCCGAAGTAGTCGGCGCTCGGCTCCCCCGCCAGATAGTGGCCCTCGTCGTGGCATTCAGCCGACGGCGCATAGGCAACGCTGGTGCCGAAGGCGATCAGCTTCGCCTGCGGCTGGCGGTCGGCCCAAAAGCCGAGCAGCTGCGAGTCCATAGCCTGGTGCACACGCCACTGCTCGCCGCCGTGGGTGCGACAAAAGCCGCCGGCCCGCGTCCACGCCGCCAGGTGGTAGATCTGGTCGAATCGAACGTCGGCGAAGCGCGCTTCGAGCGCCCCGGCCCGGCGCAGGTCAAGCTCCCGGGAGCTCGGCGCGTCAACCTCGGCGCCCGCCGCTTCCAGGGCCGGCGCGAGGTGTCGCCCGAGGAATCCCGAGGCGCCGGTGACGAGGACGCGCACGGTCTTACGCCGGCCCCACGTCGGCGGCCGCGGCGTCCCGCTCGGATAGCACCGGGTCGACGCACGGCCAGTCGATCGTGAAGCTCGGGTCGTTCCAGCGCACCGTGAATTGGGCGCCCTGGCCGCGGTAATACTGGGACTGCTTGTAGCTAAAGATACAGTCCGAGACGGCGTAGTGGCCGTTGGCGCAGCCCGCCGGAATCAGCACCTGGCGACGGTCGACGTCGTCGAGCGTGAAACCTTGCCACGCCCGGTAGGTCGGCGAGCCTTTCCGCATGTCGATGACGGCGAGGTAGATCTCACCGCGCAGGCACTGCACCAGCTTCCACGTGCGGTCATCACCGTGCAGGCCCCGCAGCACGCCGGCCCGGGAGCACGAGATATCGTCCTCCACCCAGTCGACGGGCTCCCCCGCCGCGTCGACGAAGGCGTAGTCCCGACGGTTGAAGGTCTCGACATACTGGCCCCGGTGGTCGCGGAAGATCGACGGTTCAAGGATCTTCAGGCCGTCGATCGTGTCGGAATCATGAATGCGGACCATGGTGTCGTCTCTGGCTGGGTTTGGCTGGGTCTTGGCGAACCGATGACAGCTCGTCCTATGTGCACTCAAGGCGGCGGGCGCCGGGCTGGGCGAGGCGGGGATGAAGGACCGTCCGCCCCGCCGCCGAGACGACGGCGTCTTGACGCTCGGGCGGTACGAAGAGCAGCAGGAAACCGCCGCCGCCGGCGCCGAGTAACTTGCCGCCGAGGGCGCCGGCATTCCGGCACGCCCCGTAAAGGGCGTCGATCTCCGGCGTCGACACGCCCGGCGCAAGCCGGCGCTTCGCCGCCCAGGCCTGGTCGAGCATCTCGCCGAAGGGTTCGAGCGGACCGGAACCTTCCAGGACGCGGCACGCGCGGTCCACCTGCTCCACCATGTGGCGCAGGGTGGCCCGGTTGCCCTCCACGCGGTCGAGCTTGCGACGTTCGAGCTTCGGCGCCGCGCGGCGCCCGCCGGCGTGGACCAGGAGCAGCGACGATTGGAGCGCCTCGAGCCGAGACGGCGAGAGCGCCACCGGGTGCGCCTCGATATCGTCCACGGCGCGAAATTCCAGCCGACGGAGTCCGCCGAGGGCCGCCATCACCTGGTCCTGGCAGCCGACGGCGCCGTGCTCGACCCGGCGCTCGAGCTCGATGGCGGCGTAGGCCAGCTCCATCGGATCCCGGGGTCGTCCGTCGAGCGCGTCCAGGGCGCCGAGCAGGGCCACCGAGAAGCTCGACGACGAGCCCAGCCCCGTGCCCGACGGCAGGTCGCCGGCGGTGTGGATCTCGAGCTGGGTGACAGAGCGATCCGCCAAAGCGGCGCGCACCAGCGGATGCTCGATCTGCTCCACCGTGGCGCAGGACTCCACCCGCCGGTGAAAAAGCCGAATCGGCGATTCGAAGATCCCCGCCGGCGGACGGGCCGCCGTGACGTGGACGGAGAAGTTGACGGCGGTCGAGAGGACGGCGCCCGGCTGGGCGTCGAAAACCTCAGGAAAGTCACTGCCGCCGCCGAAAAAACTCAGCCGCAGGGGCGCGCG
>JBCDKB010000727.1:0-2936 GCA_038747035.1 Acidobacteriota bacterium
GTAGACCACCGCCGAGCCGACCTCACGAGCCGATAGAGCGTCACGCAGCAACCGCCCGACGTGGCAAAGATCCGGGTCGTAGAATTGGGGCTGATCCTGCAGCTGGCGGTCGCTGAGCAGAACCCCCACCTCCGTCTCGGCGAACCGACGTATCTGCTCCGGCTCGAGGGTCACCACAACCACCGCCGAGCGGCTGTGCCAGCGCCAGCCGGACCGCACGCCCGCCGGCGTCACGATGACCTCCCCAGGACCGAAGAGAAAATCCCGATAGACGCCGTCCCGCCAGTTCTCCACCCGGTGAGCCGACTCCCGGAGATTGAGCAGCACGTGGTGCTGAGTATAGGCATGCGCAGGCATTTCACCCGGCTCCGCTTCGAAATATTCGAGGCTGAAGAGCTTCGCCGCAGAGGGTCGGGCGCGGCTCGCGCTCTCCAGGAGCGGAGGCGTGGGGTAAATGTCTTGGTACTTCATCGGCGTCAACGGGGTTCCGTCTGCCGGCGCGGCCCCCGGAACGGTCGACGGATCCGCCGGGTGAATTTCTGCGCTCACCGTGACAGGTCTTCACCATAGCCTACGCTAGGTCTTGTGAACCCCTCGCGATTTACCGCACGAATCCCCCAGGACTCTGACCGCCTCGGCGGCCACCGTAGCTTTCAGGCCCCAGAGAAAGACCGAACGAAACCCCACCACCACCATGGCATTGCTTGACCATCGCCACATCGTGGAACTCGTGGACGCCGCCCTGGACCTGCCGCCGGCGGCGCGCCAGAATTTCTTGGATTCCGAGTGCGCGGGCCAGCCCGAATTGCGGGCGGAGGTCGACTCCTTGCTCGCCGAGGACATCGCGTCGAGCGATGATTTCCTCGACGTGCCGGCGGCGCTCCAAGCCGTCGACATGATCGCGGCGACCGACGGCGATCCCGTCGGCGGCGGCTTCACATACGACGGCGCTGCGTCTGGCGACGCCGCGGCGCAGCCGGCGTTCATCGGCCCCTACCGCGTGCTCAAGGAGCTGGGGCGCGGCGGCATGGGCACGGTCTTCCTCGCCGAGCAGCGGGAGCCGATCGAGCGCCGGATCGCCCTCAAGGTGATCCACGGCTTCGAGGGCGAGCGCGGCACTCGCCGCTTCGCCGCGGAATGCCGAGCCCTCGCCCGACTGAAACACCCCAATATCGCCGCCGTCTATGACGCCGGCGTCACCGACGACGGCCGGGCCTTCGTCGCCATGGAGTGGGTGGAAGGAACCCACATCACGGATTGGTGCGACCTGCACCGGCTTTCGCTCAGTGAGCGGCTCGAGCTTTTCCTCGGCGTCTGCGCCGGCGTCGGCCACGCCCACCAAAAAGGCCTGGTGCACCGGGACCTCAAGCCGTCGAACGTCCTGGTCTCTGAAGTCGACGGCAAGGCGGTGGCGAAGGTCATCGACTTCGGCATCGCCCGCACCCTCGACGCCGACCAAGGCGCCGGTCTGGAAGACTTGGCGCTCTCCCCGGGCTTGATGGATTCACCGTCGCCCCAAGATCCCGCGGCGACCATCATTTACCCGCAAAGCCAAAGCCAGAGCCTGCTGGTCGGCTCCCCGCTCTACATGAGCCCCGAGGCCGCCAGCTTCAAAGACCGCACCGACGTCGATACCCGCACCGACGTCTACTCCTTGGGCATCCTGCTCTACGAGCTGCTCATCGGCGAGGCTCCATTCGAGAGCTCCGGCCTCGGCCTCCGGGCGCTGCTCCGCCAGCGGCAGATGACCGACTCCCCGACCCTGAGTCAGCGCTGGTCAGGCTTCGAGGGTGACGAGCGCTCCCGCCTCGCCGGCCTGCGCAGCGTCACGCCCGGGGCCGTAGCCCGCCGGCTGCGCGGCGACCTCGACGCGATCTTGAACAAAGCGACCGCGCGAAAGCGCGAAGAGCGCTACGACTCCGTCTCGGACTTCGCCGCGGACCTCGGACGCCATTTAGAGAACCGCCCGGTGCAGGCCCGAACGCGCTCGTTCGGCTACAACCTGGCTCGCTTCGCCCGCCGCAACCTCGGGGCGGTCGTGGCGGTGGCTTTGGTGATCGGCGCGCTCTCAGCCGGCGTCGTCGCGCGCACCCAAGAAGCCCGGCGCGCCAACCAAGAGGCCGAGAAAGCGCACCAAGCCCTCGCCGAAGCGGAGCAGCTCTCGGACTTTCTGATCGGCCTCTTTGAGGTCGCGGATCCGGACCGCCGGGGAGACGACCCCGAGTCGGTGGACGAGCTGCTCGCCAAGGCCGAATCCTCCATGGACGAAGAGCTCGCCGACCAGCCCCTCGCGCAAGCTCGCTTCCTCCAAACCTTGGGCCGGGTCGCCCTGAACCGCACCGAGTACGACCGCGCCGCCGCGTCCTACGAGCGGGCGCTCGATCTGCAGGAAAAACACGGCGAACCGGGCGATCCGGAGCTGATCACCACCGTCGGGTCCCTCGGGGTCGTCTACCGACGGCAAGGCCGACTCGATGATGCGGAGGCGCTGCTGATCCGAGCCATCGATCTCGTCGAATCGGCGGATCCCCAGCACCCTAGTCAGATTTCGGCCGTGGTGACCTGGCTCGCCAACCTTCACTACACCCAGACCCGATATGACGAGGCCATCGCCGGCCACCGCCGCGCCCTCGAGATCCGGCTCCGGCAGGAAAACCGGAACCCCGGCGCCATCGGCGAGTCCTATAACAATCTCGGCGTGGCCCTACGCGTCAACGGTCGCTATGCCGAGGCCAAAAACTCCCTGCGGCAAGCGGAGACTCTCTTTATCGAAGGTCTCGGCGAAGACCACCCCCTGGTGGTGGGCTGCTGGCTGAATCTCGCCGGCATCGAAGAGCAGCTCGGCGACTGGCCAGAGGCCGAGCGGCTGCTCAAGAAGGCCGCCGCCGCCTGGACTGAAATCTACGGCCCCACCCACTACCGTACGCTGCTCGCTA
>JBCDKB010000728.1:0-2931 GCA_038747035.1 Acidobacteriota bacterium
CCGCGCGGCGGGGAACGGATCCGTGGCCACGGCCACGTCCGGAACCCCGCCGCGCGGCAGCGTTGTCGAAGCCGCGGCGCAGGATCCAAGCCGGCCCGAGGATCACGACGGCCGAACCCCGGTACCGCCCGACAAAAAGAAGTCCGGCGCGTGTCAGGGGTCCGGCCCGACCGATACCCCCGGCCGGTGCTCAACCTGGGCCCCGCCATGTCAACGCGGCCACCCCGCGGCGCGGAACAGACCGCCCCCCTTTGCATTCGAGACAAGCCCGAGAGCGACGACTAGCCCTAGAGCACTCGACGCGCCCAGAGAGGCCGCTATCCGGCACCGCGTGTTCCTACCCGTCAATCCCCCCACTAACCCCAAACCCAATCCGAAACCACTCTATGAACCCTGAAACAAGCCTCGGCCGGGCCCCGCCCGGCACCTCGTAAGACCCGGCGTCGAGACGCCGTCACCAGATGGAGACCCCCATGCTCTTCGTTCGCTTCCTGCGCATTCTTCCCTACCAGCGGGCCGTTCTCTTTCGAGACGACCAGCCCCTCCGCCTCTACCGCCCCGGCCGCCGACTCATCGTGTGCACCGGACGCTCTATTCGCCTGGAGCTCTTCGACATCCGCGAGCCCTACTTCCGGCACCCCGACCTCGACCTGATGGTCAAGAGCGGGCTGCTCCAGGCCGAGTTGGCCTGGTGCCGACTCCAAGATCACGAGCGCGGCCTGGTGTGGCTCGACGGCCGGCTGGACCGCGCCTTCGGCGGCGGACTGCACGCTTGGTGGAGGGGCCTCTTTGAGGTCCGCCATGAGACCTTTTCTACCCACAGTGTCGTACTCGAGCACCGGAATCTCGAGGTCATCGCGTCCAGTCGTGCCCTCGAAGCGGACAGCCAGACCCTCGAAATCCGCGACGGCCAGCGTGTACTCGCCTGGGTCGACGGCTGTTTCCATCGCGTCCTCGACCCGGGCCGCCATATCCTGTGGACGGCGACTCGGCAGCTGCGGCTCGAAACCGTCGAGGTCGCCGACGGCTACTTCGCCCACCCGGAGTTGGAGGCGATCTTGTCGGCCGCCTCGGAGGCGTTCGACAAAGTCTCGATTCCAGCCGAGCACCAAGGCTTGGCTTACCGCGACGGTCGCCTCGACCGCACGCTGGCTCCGGGCCTCCACGCCTTCTGGCGCGGCATCGCCCAATTGGAAGTCCAGGCGGTCGATCTCCGCGAGCAAATGCTCGACATCCTCGGCCAGGACGTGATGACCGCCGACAAGGTCACCCTACGCCTCAACGCCGTGGTGACCTACCGCGTCGCCGACGCCCGGGCCGCCGCCCAGGCCACCGGCGACTCCGCCCAGGCGCTCTACCGCGAGGCACAGCTCGCCTTGCGAACGGTCGTCGGCGGACGCTCGCTCGACGCCCTGCTCTCCGAGAAGGAGCAGGTCACCGCCGAGCTCGACGGCACCGTCAGCAGCAAGGCCAGCACCCTGGGACTCGAGGTGCTGTCCTTGGGACTCAGGGATCTCATCTTGCCCGGCGAGATGAAGTCCTTGATGAACCGGGTCACTGAAGCCCAGAAGGCCGCGGAAGCTAACCTCATTGCGCGCCGTGAGGAGACCCAAGCGATGCGCTCGCAGGCCAACACCGCGCGCATCTTCGAGTCAAATCCGACGCTGATGAAGCTGCGCGAGTTGGAGGTGTTGGAAAAAGTGGCCGAGCGAGCCGATCTCAAGGTGGTGCTCGGGGAGGGCGGTCTCGCCGATCGCCTGATACATATGGTCTAGCGAAGTGAACTCCTCAGAATTCACCGACCTAGGGAAAAGAATCCTGGAGAATAGCGACTTCAGGAGACGCCCCGGACTCCCCGAGTCCGGGGATTTTCTTTGTCCGACGACCGGGCGAGCTCGAGCCCGGCCCCAGCACCTAGAGGAGCCCCCATGCCCTTGCTCTATGACGAACTCGCCGACTGGTGGCCCTTGCTCTCGAGACCTGAGGACTACGCCGAAGAGGCGCGCTTTTTCGGCGACCGTTTGCGTGAAGCGTGCCGTGGCGAGGCGCGCACGCTACTGGAGCTCGGCAGCGGCGGCGGCAACAACGCGTCGCACCTCAAAGAGCGCTTCGAGTTGACCCTGGTCGACCAAGCGCCGGCGATGCTCGCCGTGTCGGAAAAACTCAATCCGGAATGCCAGCACCGGCCCGGCGATATGCGTTCGATTCGGCTCGACCGGAAATTCGACCTGGTCTTCATCCACGACGCGATCGCATACCTGACCTCGGAAGACGAGCTGCGCCAGGCCTTCGACACCGCTTTCCTCCACTGCCGACCTGGGGGCGCCGCCCTCTTCGCGCCGGACCACCTGCGGGAAACCTTCGAGTCCGGCACCGAAAGCGGCGGACATGACGGCGACGACGGTCGAGCCCTTCGCTATCTGGCGTGGACCCGCGACCCGGACCCCAGCGATTCCACCTACACCGTCGACTACGCCTACTTGCTTCAAGACGCCGACGGCGCCGTCCGGACGGTCCACGATCGACACCTTGAGGGTCTCTTCAGTCGTTCAACCTGGCGGCGCCAGATCGAGGCGGCGGGGTTTGAGGTGAGAAGTCTCCAATTCGACCACTCCGAAGTGGAGCCGGGGTCCTACGAAATCTTCGTCGCCTCAAGACCCGACCCATAAAGCGCCCTCCGCTCTTCTTTACCTGGGCTTCACAGGCTACTCACCGGTGGATCACAGCCCTATGGTCTGCTGCCTCGGCGTGGAGAGGGCGTCGGCCGGCGCCTGAATTTTCGTCAACTTTTCCCCTGTCGCCAGGCGATGAAGAAGCTTCTCCTCCTTCAAGCTCTCGTGCTCGCAGCCCTCATTGCGCAGGGCTGCGTCGAGCCTGCGAATTCGCCGCCGACTCCCGGGGAAGCGACCGCTTCAAACCTGCAAACGGACA
>JBCDKB010000729.1:0-2905 GCA_038747035.1 Acidobacteriota bacterium
GCGACGGGACGCCCTGGTTCTTGGTTGAAGCGAAGGTCTCCGGCCGGGTGAATCTGTCGGAACCGCTCGCCTACTTCTCGGACAAGCTGGGCGTCCGTAGAGCCTTCCAAGTTGCACAGCGGCTCGACTACGTCGACCGCAGCTGCTGGCCCTTGGAGAGGCCGACGATCGTGCCGGCCCGGACTTTTCTTTCGCAGCTGGTGTAAATATGCATAGGAAAAGCCGTTTGGGGCTCCGCGCCGGGCGATAGACGGTCTATCATTTCGGTGATGCGTGGACGCTATGCGTATGTAGTGATTTTGGTGTTGGCGCTCCTGGCCGCGGGTCGTCCGATTGCGGGCGATTCGGCCTCCGGGACGCTCGCGAGCGATGGCCAAGCGCCCCGGGACCTGGGGGCCTTGAAGCGGGCCATCAATACCCAGGTGCGGGCGGCGAAGCAGGCGGCCGGCCAGGTCGGGGTGCACGTGATGGCGGTGGATGACGGCCGGGAGGTTTACGCCTACCGCGCGGAGCTGAGCCACATCCTGGCCTCGAATACCAAGCTTTTCACCAGCGCCGCCGCCCTCGATCACTTGGGTCCAGGCTATTTCTTCGAAACCGCGGTGAAGGTGCGCGGCGAGACGGTGGACGGGGTCCTGCGGGGCGATCTCGGCGTGGTCGGCGGCGGCGACCCCAATATCTCGGGTCGGCAGTACGACGGCGATAGCTTCGCGGTCTTTCGCCAGTGGGCGCAGGCCCTACGTGACCTGGGGATCCGTCGGATTTCCGGCGAGCTGGTGCTGGCGGCCGGGCTCTTTGACCGGGAGTACGTGCACCCGGACTGGCCGCGTAATCAGCTGGACCGTTGGTACCAAGCGCCGGTGGCGGCGCTGTCATTCAACGACAATTGCGCCCTGGTCAAGGTGGAGCCGACGGGTGGACGGGGCGGCGCGCCGCGCATCTCCATGGTCCCCGAGGTGCCGTTCATGGCGGTGCGCGGGGCGGTGCAGCGCACGTCGCGGTCGCGCAACCAGTCGGTCAGTATCGGCCGTAATCCCCACGCGGGCACGTTGAAAGCCCAGCGCACGATCAAAGTGTCGGGCAGAATTTGGCGCGGCAGCGAGCAGGTCGATAAGTGGGTCACGGTGGATGATCCCGTGGCCTACTTCGGGGCGTCGCTGCGCGCGGCCTTTCGCCAATTCGGCATCCGTATTGACGGCGAAGTGATCATCCAAGATCGCCTTGAGGGCGCCGCCTGGCGGACCGTCGCCGTGCATCGCAGCGACATCTTGTCGACCCTCGACGTGATCAACAAACGCTCCCAGAATTTCTACGCCGAGAGTGTCCTCAAATTGCTCGGAGCCCGATTCTGCGGCCGCGGTACGTGGGCCGGCGGCGTGGACGTGGTGGCCGACTTCCTGCGCACCGCGGCGGGCCTCGATGATTTCTCCCTCGCCGACGGTTCGGGCATGAGCCGCGGCAACCGGTCGACGCCGAGCCAGCTCACGCAGCTCTTGCGCCACATGTTCTTCCACCGCTGGGGGGGAGAGTTCGTGCGCACCTTGCCGTTTAGCGGCGAAGCCGACCTGCGCTGGGCGACCCGACTCGCCGAGGAGCCCTATAAGGGCAACGTCCTGGCCAAGACCGGCAGCTTGAACGGCGTCTCGACGCTCTCGGGCTATGCGAAGGGCGTTTCCGGTGAGATCTATGCTTTTTCGATCTTGATGAATCAGAGTCGCGCCGGTTGGCGGTCGAAGAAAGCGCAGGACGCCATCCTGCGCGCGCTCATCACGAACGGCTGAGGTCGGCGCCAGTCGCGTTCGGTGTGGCCGAGTGGGCCGGCGCCCGGTCGCGCGGCTAGAATCGGAAATACACCCGAACGGCGAAGTGTTCGGCAACGACGGACGCCAAGCGTGCGATGGGCCCGAATGGACGGGTCCCCCTATCTGCCCGGCAGCGGCCGGGCCCCAAAAAGGAATTCACCGTGGCCACATCGGACCCCAGGGACCTATTGAGACGGGTCGAAGAGGTCGTCCAGCAGATCGAGAGGAGCGGACGGGACAAAGTGCCGATCCACTCGATGATCGAAGCGATCGTGCGCGAGCTCGGCGGCGATGTCGACATTGCCGGCGCCAGGCTCTACCAGCGGAGCGCGGAAGACTATGTGCTCATGGCGCGCTTTCCCGGCGGCCTCGCCGTGGACGATTCGCTGCGGGTGCCCAGGGACTACGCGCCCATGGAGCTCGCCTTGATGCGCGGCGTCGTGTATATGGAAGCCGACGATCCGCGCCTCGACGCGGCGATTGAGTCGATGATCGGCGCCGAGGAGTTCGCCGCCATCGAGGTCGACTCTGAACGCTATGTCATCGCGTTCGATGTCGAGCCCGGGCACCGGGACGCGATCGTCAACGCCCTCGGCGTCATCCGGCACGCCGTGACCCAGAAAATCCGCGAGCAGGAAGTCGAAGAGATTTTCCAGCAGGCGAAGCAGATCCAGCGCTCGATCCTGCCCACCGAGTCGCCGAAGTTCAGCTTTTACGACATCGCCGGCCGGAGCGATTCCCTCGACAGCGTCGGCGGCGACATTTTTGACTACATTCCGATCCACGAGGGCATCCTCGGCGTCGCCATCGCCGACGCTTCCGGCCACGGTCTCCCGGCCGCTTTGCAGGTCCGGGACGTCTATATGGGCCTGCGCATGGGCATGGCGCGTGATTTGAAGATCGTGCGCACCGTCGAGCGCCTCAACCAGATCATCCACAACAGCACGCTCACCAGCCGCTTCGTCTCGCTGTTCTACGGCGAGCTGGAGTCGAACGGGCTTTTCATCTACGTCAACGCCGGGCATCCGGCGCCCTTCCATCTGCGCAAGGACCCCAGGCGACCCACGATGTCGCTTCGGGAAGGCGGTCCTATCCTCGGACCC
>JBCDKB010000730.1:0-2898 GCA_038747035.1 Acidobacteriota bacterium
CTTAGCAGCTGCTAATCTTCGACTATGGGCAAGCGCAAGACATGGGATGACGGCCTCGACGGCGAGTTGGCGCTCGAGCACCAGCAGCGCACCGAGAAGCCCAAGCGCTACAAAGTCTTACTCCACAACGACGACTACACCACGACAGACTTTGTGGTCGATGTCTTGGTTCAGTATTTCCACAAACAGCCCGCTGAGGCGACGCAGATCATGCTGCAGGTCCACCATAAAGGGGCAGGCGTCGCCGGCGTTTATCCCAAGGATGTCGCCGAAACCAAAGTCGCCGAGGTCGAAGCCGAGGCGAGGGTCATGGGAATGCCGCTGCGGCTGTCCACCGAACCCGAATAGGAATCCACTGACTCAAACCCTCGAACGGGATAGTGGGGCGGAGCTGTCCGCCTCGGCCTCGGACGGTCGGCTTGGCCCGACTTCCCGCGGCCAGATCGACAGCATTTGATTTTGATCCCCACCACATCCCGTAGACGCCGGACGGGCCCCGTCCCGTCCCGCGGTGGAATTCTTCATCAGACTGCCGCGTAGCCACGAGCACCAAGGGGAAGCATGCGACTTTCGGAAGACCTTCAGATCACAATCACGGTGGCGATGAGCGAAGCGGCGCGCATGCGTCACGAGTACGCCACGCTCGAGCATGTGCTCTACGCGCTGACCCTCGACGACGAGACCGCCCGCGTGCTGCGCCACGCCGGAGCGCGGGTCGAGCGACTCAAGGCTCGGCTTTACCACTACCTCACCAACGAGCTCGAGCCCTTCGACGACCCGAAGGACGATGCGCTCTTCGAGCCCCGGCCTTCTCTCGCTTTCCACCGCGTCATGGAGCGAGCCCACGCCCATATCGAGGGGTCCGGCAAAGACGAAATGAAGGGCCACGACCTGCTGGTGGCCATGTTCTACGAGAGCGATTCGTGGGCGGTCCAATTTCTTGAGGACGAGAATATCTCCCGCCTCGACGTGGTGAGCTACCTCGCCCACGGCGTGTCGAAATTTCAACCGACGACGCCGGCGACGCGCAGCCTGGTGGATGCTGAAGGCGGCGAAGAGGACGAGGAGGAGACGCAAGCGGCGCAGGCGCTGGGAGCCTTTACCCACGACCTGATCCAGATGGCGACCGACGGCAAGATCGATCCGCTGGTCGGCCGTCAGCTCGAGATCGCCCGCACACTGAATATTCTGCAGCGGCGCAAGAAGAATAATCCGCTCTACGTGGGTGACCCCGGGGTCGGCAAAACGGCCCTGGTCGAAGGCCTCGCTTTGGCGGTCGCCAACGGCGACGTGCCCGAGCAGTTCAAGGATGTGGGCATCTTTCGCCTCGATATGGGGGCGCTGCTGGCCGGGACCCGCTACCGCGGTGATTTCGAGAATCGTTTGAAGGCGGTCCTCGAAGGCCTGGAAGCCCAAGAGCGCCCGATCTTGGCGATCGACGAGATCCACACCCTGATCGGCGCCGGCAGCGCCGGGCGGGGGACCCTCGACGCGTCGAATCTGCTCAAGCCCGCGTTGCAGCAGGGACACATACGCTTCATCGGCGCGACGACCTGGGAGGAGTATCGCCAGGTCTTCATGCGCGACGCCGCTTTGTCCCGGCGCTTCCAGAAGGTCGAAGTCAACGAGCCTTCGGTCGAGGAAACGGTCAAGATCTTCGCCGGCCTCCGCGATCGCTACGAAGAACACCACGCCGTGCGCTACACGAAGCCCGCCATCCGGGCCGCCGCCGAGCTCGCGGGACGGTACCTGCGCGACCGTCGCTTGCCGGACAAGGCCATCGACCTGCTGGATGAGGCCGGGGCCTCCGTGGCGCTCCTCGGCCGAAAGCAGGTCGGCGTCCCCGAGCTTGAAAAGGTGCTTTCGACCTTGGCGAAAATCCCCGAACGCCGGGTCAATGGTGGCGATCGGGAGCGACTCCAGCAGCTTGAATCGGAGCTCAAGTCCGTGGTCTACGGGCAAGACGCGCCGATTGAACGGCTGGTGGCGGCGATCAAGGTGTCACGGGCCGGCCTCCGCGACCCGAATAAGCCGATCGGCGCCTTCCTGCTGACCGGTCCGACCGGCGTCGGCAAGACCGAGGTCGCCAAGCAGCTCGCGGAAGTCATGGGTGTGCAATTCCTGCGCTTCGACATGAGCGAGTACATGGAGCAGCATTCGGTGTCACGTCTCGTCGGAGCTCCCCCCGGATACGTGGGCTTCGACCGAGGCGGCCTCTTGACGGAGGCGGTCTCGAAGAGTCCCCACGCCGTGGTGCTGCTCGACGAAATCGAGAAGGCCCACCCCGATGTGTACAACATGCTGCTCCAGATCATGGACCACGGCACGCTCACCGATACGAACGGCAAAGAAGCGGACTTCCGGTCGGTCATTTTGCTGATGACTTCGAATATCGGCGCCCGGGAAATGGCGGGGCGCGCCGCCGGGTTCGGCGACACGGGGGGCATCTCCCTGGCCCGCGGAGATGAGGCCTTCGAGCGGCTCTTCAGCCCGGAGTTCCGGAACCGCCTCGACGCGCGGCTTCAATTTGCTCCGCTTTCGCCGAAAGTCATGGACAAGATCGTCGACAAATTCATCGTCGAGCTGGAAACGCAGCTGCGGGCCCAGAAGGTCAAGATCAAACTGACTCCGGAAGGCCGAGAGGTGCTCTCCAAGTTGGGCTACGATCCGTCGTTCGGCGCCCGTCCGCTCGCCCGGGTGATCGAAGAGAAGATCAAGACGCCCCTCACCGACGAGCTGCTCTTCGGGGCCCTCGTCGACGGCGGAACGCTGGAGGTCGATGGGAAGAACGGCGACCTCGAGCTCCGGTTTAGCTAGGTAGCTAGCTATGGCTAGAGCTGCGGCCTCGACCAGTTAGACGCCAGGGAGCCCGCTGGGATCGCGCCGGAGGGCTCCGGC
>JBCDKB010000731.1:0-2861 GCA_038747035.1 Acidobacteriota bacterium
CGGCCCCCGCGGCCTCGGCCCCCGCGGCCTCGGCGCCGCCGCCGTCGGCGCGCCCCGCCGGAGACTTCCACGTCCCGGCCTACTATCCGAGCGAGAACGTGACCGTCGAGCCCATGGACCGCATCCGCCAGCGGACGGCGGCCCACATGGTCTACTCGAAGGCGACCTCCGCCCACGTCACCACGGTCTTCCACGTCGACCTCTCCAAGGTCACGGCGACGCGCAAGCGGGCGAAGGACGGCTTCCTCGAGGACACGGGCACCAAGCTCACCTACATGCCGTTCATTTTCGAAGCGGTGTGCAAAGGACTGCGTCAGTTCCCGCAGCTGAACGCGGCGGTGGACGGCACGAATATCGTCTACAAGAAAGACATCAACCTCGGCATGGCGGTGGCGATGCCGGGCGGTGGTCTCATCGTGCCGGTGATCAAGAAGGCCGACGAGAAGAACCTGGTGGGTCTGGCGCGGACGGCGAACGACCTGGCCGACCGCGCCCGGGTGCGGAAGCTGAAGCCGGAAGAAGGCGCCGGCGGCACGTTTACGATCACCAATCCCGGCGTCTTCGGCTCCCTCTTCGGCACCCCGATCATCAATCAACCGCAGGTCGCCATCCTCGGCATCGGCACGATTGAGAAGCGGGCGATCGTGGTGACCGACGAGAACGGCATGGACTCTCTGGCGATCCGCACCATGTGCTACTTCGCCCTGACCTTCGACCACCGCCTCATCGACGGCGCGGACGCCGACCACTTCATGGTGGCGATCAAATCGTACCTCGAAGAGTCGTCCTGGGAAGACCTCCGACCCTATTCCTAAACGCGCGTCCCTCTCGCAAGGCGTTTAGCCGCGGGAAAGCCTGGGTCTTGTCCCGCTCTAGTACAGGCGGCCGGAATTGCGGAGCTATTTTTCGCGAGTCCTTAGTCTCTCGGCTCGCTGACCCCGGGCCACGGGTTCCGGGGTCGAATGCGATCAAATCGTCGAGAATTTGGGTTCTCGGGGCGCCGGCCGCGGTGGATTCACGGGCTGAACGGGGGCAGGGCGTGCGAGTTGGGCGAAAGATCTGTAGAATTCAGCCATGGATATAACTCCGCAGGCTGCCGACGGCAATGGACGCCCGGCGCCGGCGGTTGGAAATGGTGCCGTGATTTCGACCCGAGACCTGAGCCGCCTGGCGACGGGTGATGCCCTCATACGCCTGTGCCAATCCCTCGCGACCCTCGACGCGATTTTGTGCCCCGAGTGGGAATTCCGCTACTTCTCCTTCAATTCGGAATGGGATGAGGGTGAGAAGCTCGCCTTGATGCGCAACGGCGAAGGGGACGATTTTCTCGCTTTCTTCAATCGGGAAGGCATCATCATCAAAGGCTTCGCCGTCGGCGCGCCGATGGCGACCGACGCGCCCTGGCCGGGTGTCTTCAACGATGTGCCAGAGAGCTTCCAAACCTTCCTCGACGAGCCGGCTTTTTCCCGCGACGCCACCACGTTCTGCACGTGGTGTCTGCACGGCGAAGATCAGTGGCGGGTCGGCGACATCAACTTCCCAAGCTCGCCGGATCCCGACGGCTCCGGGCAGCTCCTGCGCTTCCTCGACGGCCAGCCCGAAACCTATAAGGCGTGGGGCGATGAGTATTTCGGCGTGCCGCTAGACCTCGCGTCCATCGACCGCGTGTATCGGCACGTGCCGCTCACCCGCAACCTGGTGGCCCGGCTCAACCCCGAGACGGACTTCCGTGAGCTGATGGGCGAGATGGACGATATCGGGTATCCGCTCGCCTGACCGGCGACCCGGCCGCCGGATTCTGGCATCCGGAATGCGAGATCGGGCGTAAATGGAGGCAACGACTTCGGAAAGCTGGCAGCTGATTTGCTAGTTTTTGGAGTATGGACGTCCTGACGCCGAGATTTCGCCGCATGCCCATGAAGAACCCGGCGCCCGCAGCGCCACCCGTGCACCCGCGGCTGGCCTTTTTGGCAGCGCTGCTGCTCTCCGCCCTCTCCGCCGGCCCCGCCGCTGCCCTCGAAGAGGCCGCGCTTTGGGTCGAGATTCTCGACGCCCAAGGCCGACCGGCGGAGGCGATCACCAGCCTTGATGTCACCATCGCCGAGGGCGCCGATCGACGCCAGCCGGCGGTGGTGGGGCGTCCGCTGCGGGTCTCCCCGGAGCGGGCGCGCGGCGTGATCTACCTCGACCGGGCCTTCGCCGGACGGGGCTCAGTGTCGCGGGCGGCCGACGCCTTAGCCGGAGTGAGTCGCGAGCTGACGCAGCTCGGCAGTGTCGAAATCGTGATCGCCGACGAAGACCCGAGCCTCGAGCTGCGGGACGCTGAGCCGCTCGTCCTCGGGGAAAGGCTGCGCCGCATGGCGCTCACCGAGCGAAGCGATTCCCTGATCGGCGACGTCCGTGAAGAGGCCCTCCAGCGCTACCGGCGGAGCCTCCGGGCGCAGCCCCCGATCGCCGACGCCGAGCGGGTGGCCGACCTGGTGGCTGCGATCGAGGATGAGCGGGCGCTGGCGATCAGTCGCCTGCGCAAGATGGCGGCCTGGGCGACCCGGCCGGAGACGCCGGCGTCGGGGCCCAATCTGCTCTTCTACGTCGGCGAAGGCTTCGACCTCGACCCGGCGGCCTTCTACGTGTCGAAGATCACCGAAGCGGAGTCTCGGCTGCTGCTCAGGGAAACGGCCCGCCTTGAACCGCTCGAGACCGAGGTTCGATCGCTAGCGCGGGCGCTCTCCGCCGCCGGCTGGATTCGTCGCACCAACGACGCTGGCAACACGGTCGGGATGCGGAACCAAGAGCTGCAGTCGAACCGGATTCTGGCCGCAGATGCGGTCGAAAGCGTGATCTTCAATCTCAGCGGCGAC
>JBCDKB010000732.1:0-2836 GCA_038747035.1 Acidobacteriota bacterium
CGAGGATCGGCCGCAGCGCTTCCCCCGCCGCCGCTGGCGCCGGCGCCGGCGGCTCTTCGGGCGGCAGGGCCGGCGGCACCGGGTCGAGCACGGAGTGCCGCGCCAAGTCGAGACTCGCGATCGCCGGATGGAAACGATCTCGGTTGTCTACCGGCGGCGTCGACGAGGTCGGCGGTAGACCCATCGCCTCCCGCAGCTCCGCCCGATAGAGGGCAGCCAGCGCCGCCCCTTGCACAATCAACTCCGCCTCGGTCTGGCGGATCAGCATCGAGTCGTAGAGACGCAGCAGCGAGATGCCCCCCAAAGGGATGGCCAAGACGAGGATATAGCTCAGCAGCAGGATCGACCGCAGGCGCGGACGGCGCCGTGCTTCCCGGTCCGACACCCCTTAGCCTTCCGCGGACAGCCGATAGCCGACGCCGTGCACGGTCTCGATCGGTTCCGCACCCACCCGGGCGAGCTTGCGGCGCAAGCGCTTGATATGCGTATTGATCGTACGATCGCTGACCACCACGTGGTCGCGGTAGGCCTGCTGCATGAGCTCGTCGCGCGTGAAGACCTTACCGGGCCTGCCCATGAGCGTCCGCAGCAGGCCGAATTCCGTCACCGTCAGCGCCACGTCCACACCGTCGATGCGCAGCTCGAAGCGCTCCGGGTCAAGGCGGAGACCGCCGTGGACGAGCACCGGAGGTGCGGCGGTCTGGGCCGCCGGAGGGGACAGACGCCGGAGCACCGCGCGGGCCCTGGCGACCAGCTCCCGTGGACTAAAGGGCTTCGTGACGTAGTCGTCGCCGCCGAGCTCGAGGCCGACGACGCGATCGATCTCATCGCCCTTTGATGACAGAAAGATGATCGGCACGTGGGGCCTATCGGTCGAACGGAGCTGACGGCACACTTCCGTGCCGTCCATCTCCGGCATCAGAATATCGAGCACGACGAGGTCGGCGCCCCGCCGATCGAAGCGCTCCAGGGCGTCGCGCCCGTGGATCGCTTCTTCGACGGCGAAACCGCCGCGGTCTAGGGCGAAGCGCAGCACTTCCCGGATATGCGGATCATCATCGACGATCAGGACGCGGTGCCGGTCACCGGACGGCGGAAGAGAACTCGACATCCACGGAGCATAGGCCAAGAAAGTGACGTTTCGGTGTCGTCGACGTGCCAAGAACCCGGCGAAGAAGACCTTCGAATGCCGCAGCGCCAAAAAATCTAAGAAATCTTTCCGATCCGGGAAGAAAAGCACGCGGGGACCTGTTGGGGAAGTCACAGGCCGGAGAAGTCCGGCTAAGGGACCCAGCCTATGAATGAATCCTCATTCCAAACCCACCCCACATCCACCCACACGACCTACCCCTGCACCGCTCCGTCCTTGGAGTGGTCCTGCCGATAACCGTCCCTTGATCGAGCCGACTTCCATTGGAGTCGGCTCGATTCATGTGGGGAAGCAAAAATCGGCAGCCAGGTCGTCCGGAACGGGTTCACCCCTGCTGGGGACAGTCACCGAGAGATCCGGTTGCCTCGCACTATGCCGCGGTCTTCCAGGCCTACCGGTTCCCTCGGAGCGAAGGCTGACTTAGGGCAGAGCTTCAGCGTCGTCGAGAAAACGACCGCTGATCGAAGCCGTCGAGCGCACGGCGCCCGTTTCGCTTTCTAGCTCGAGCTCCAAGACGCCACGGTAAAGATACCGCCGGTCCATGACCTCCTGCGCTTCATGGGTTGCGGCCTTGCCGTTGAGTAGCGCCAAAGCCCACGCCGGTTCATCGCCATTGCGGCAGGCGGCCACGCCCTCACCAAAAGCGTTGAACGCCTTCGCCAGAAGCTTGTCGACGTCCGCATCGGGCGAATTCCCGAGCCTACGGCGCGCCGCACTCAGCTGTCGGCGGAGGGATTGACAGCGCTCGGTTTCCATCCCCTCGAAGTCAATCTCGTCGAGGGTGACCGCCAAAGTGCCCATCACGTCGGCGTAGTCTTCGACCCACTCCGCCATCTCTTCTTCGTCCGCGACCCCTTCTTCGACCGCCTCCGAGAACTCAACCGGCGGCGCTTCCTCCTCATCGGGTGCGGCGACCTCTCCGACGGCATCCAGGTCTTCGGCGACGATTTCAGCCCCGCCCTGGGGATCCGCCGCCGGCGACATGAAGTAGACGTAGTAGCCCCCCGCGGCGAGCGCCGCGAGGCCCGCGAGGGCGCCCACCAGCCACGGCAAGGGCAGCCCCTTTTTGGATCCGCCCGCCGAGGCCGCATAGCCGTAGGCCTTGGGTCGCGGCCGCGCTGAAGGCGGCGGCGGGACGAGCGGAGCGTGGGTCGGCCCCGGCGCAGCGGAGGGAGACGGCGGAATAAGGGGCGCAAAAGGATCACCGGCGGCCTGTGGGGTGACGTGCCGAGCGGCCGGCGGAGGGGCGCCCGGCGGAGGGGCGCCCGGCGGAGGGGCGCCCGGCGGAGGGGCGCCCGGCGGAGGGGCGCCCGGTCCGGGAGAAACGGGCTGACGGGCGGCGGATTGGCTGCGCAGCTCAGCCGCCACCGCCGCTTCGCTGAGCGCCACGGTCGCCCGCGAGTCGGAGGCATGAGGATGGGCAGCTGGCGCGGCCGCGGGCGAGGCGACCGGCGAGGGCGCTGAAGGGGGCACCGCCGCGGCACCGCCAGGATGACCCGGTGCGTAGACGACGCCGGCCGGCGGCGGTGAGTACACCATCCCGGGTGCCGGCTCGCGGGGCGCGGCGGCTCGCGGCGGGGACGGCGGCGCGGAGGGCTGGGGCACGGCGGGCGGAGCCACCGAGGCGTAGGGCGGCGCCGGGGGCGCCTGGGCCGGTGCGACCTGATGCGGTACCCCCTGCGCACC
>JBCDKB010000733.1:0-2827 GCA_038747035.1 Acidobacteriota bacterium
CAGGAAGCGGGCATGCCCGACCCGCGCCACGAGCTCGGGCGCGACAAGCTGGTGGAGAAGATCATCGACTTCGTCGGCGAGAGCCGCGACACGATTCGCCGACAGATCCGCGCCATGGGGTCGTCGTGCGACTGGTCGCGCGAGCGCTACACGATGGATCCGCAGCTCAACCGCTGCGTGAACGGCGTCTTTGCCCGCATGTTCCGCGACGGCCTGATCTACCGGGCGCCGCGCATCGTCAATTGGGATCCCCACCTGCAGACCACGGTGTCCGATGACGAGATCGAGCACCAAGAGCGGCACGCCAAGTTCTATACGATCAAATACGGGCCGTTCCTGGTCGGCACGAGCCGCCCAGAGACCAAGCTCGGCGATACGGCGGTGGCCGTGCACCCCGACGACGAGCGCTACCGAGAGCACATCGGCAAAGTCTATGAGGTGCAGTGGCCGAAGGGTCCAAAAATCTCCGTGCGCGTGGTCGCCGACGAGGAGGTCGACCCCGAGACCGGCACGGGGGCACTGGGTGTGACGCCGGCCCACTCCGCCGTCGATTTCGACATCGCTGAGCGCCACGACCTGCCGCTGATCCAGGTGATCGGCGAAGACGGTCGCATGACCGAAGCCGCGGGCGAGCACTACGCCGGCATGACGGTGGAGGAGTGCCGCGAGGCCTTCGCCGCCGAGCTCGAGGCGGCGGGCCTGATGGTCGAGGTGAAGGACTACGTGCAGCAGACCTCGATTTGCTACCGCTCCAAGAAGCCGATAGAGCCTCTGCCCAAGCCGCAGTGGTTCATCGCCGTCGACAAGCCGGCGGTGCCGTGGAAGGGGCGCCGTCTGTCCCTCAAGCAGGTCCTGCGCGACGCCGTGGCGTCCGGCGATATCCGGATCCTGCCGGACCACCAGGAGAAGACCTATTTCCACTGGATCGACAATCTCCGCGACTGGTGCATCTCCCGCCAGATCTGGTGGGGACACCGGGTGCCGGTCTACTACCGCGGTGAGGAAGATATGTACGTCGGCCACGAGCCGCCGGTGGGCGACGGCTGGGCCCAGGATGAAGACACCCTCGACACCTGGTTTTCCTCCGCCCTATGGACCTGGTCGACGCTGATCGACCCGGAACTGGCGAAGGACCCGAGCAAGTCGCTCCGTGAGCTGCTCGCCGAGAGTCCGGACTACCGGAAGTTCCACCCGACGGCGGTGATGGAAACGGGCTACGACATCCTCTTCTTCTGGGTCGCCCGCATGATCCTGATGACCACCTACGCCACCGGCGAGGTGCCGTTCCGCACGGTCTACCTCCACGGCCTGATCCTCGACAAAGACGGCGACAAGATGTCGAAGTCGAAGCCGGAGACGGCGGTGGATCCGACGGAGGTGATCCAGGAGTCCGGCGCCGACATCCTGCGTTTGTCGATGATGCTCGGCAACGCGCCGGGTCAAGATCTCAAGCTGACCCCGGAGCGCATGACCGGCTGCCAGCGCCTGGTGACCAAGATCTGGAACGCGTCGAAGCTGATCGACGTCACCGTCGGTCGGATCGTCGACGCCGGCGTGCGGTCGGCGCTGGCGGTGCCCGAGGCCCCCGAGCACCCGGTCAACCGATGGATGCTCGATCGCCTGCGGGAGCTCATCGTGCGCGTTGACGGGCGCTTCGCGGCCTACGCCTTCGGCGACGCCGCCGAGCAGATCCGGCAGTCGTTTTGGAATGAGCTGTGCGACTTCTACCTCGAAGCGATCAAGGTCGAACCGCTCTCCGGATCCCGCGAGACGGCGGCGGTGCTCATGCACGCCTTACGCACTTACCTGAAGCTTTTCCACCCGTATATGCCGTTCGTCACCGAGCACCTGTGGGGCGAGCTGGTGGACGGCGAGTCGATGCTGCTGCACGCGCAGTGGCCCGAAGCCCCCGCCGCGCACGACTTCGCCGAAACCGAAGCCGTCGACGCCGTGGTGCGTCTGGTGGCGGCGGTGCGCGGCGTGCGCGCCGAGCAGAACCTCGAGCCCGGCGCCCAGATCGAGCTGGCGGTCGAAGCGACGTCGCACCAGGCCGTCTTCGAAGCCTGCGGACCGATCATCGCGCGCCTTGTGCGGGCCTCCGAGGTCCAGTGGATCGACGCCGGCGCCGACGAGCCGGCCAACGCCTCGCTGGCGGTGGACCCGGACTTCAAAGCGGCGGTGAGCCTCGGCGAGGCCGATCGCCAGGCGGAGCGTCAGCGCCTCGAAAAGCAGCTCGCGCACACCGAGAAGCGTCTGGCGGGCCTCGAGAAGCAGCTCGCCAACGAGAATTTCGTCACCCGCGCCAAGCCCGAAGCCGTTGAGAACGTCCGCCGCAACGCCGAAGATGCGCGCGCCACGCTCGAAAGCGTCCGCGAGCGTCTGGCGGCCCTCGGCGCCTGATCTGCCCAGGCCGTCGATGCTCCGCCGTCTGTCGCTCCCTTGGGCCTACCGCTTCGGCCGGCTCGGCCCGTGGCTCGTCGCCCAAGAGCCGCAGCGGCTGTGCAAGCAGCTGGAGCTCGTCGGCTTCGAACTCCTCGTCGACGCCGACGAGGCGCCGGAGCCGCTCCGCCTCCACGTCGAGCCCGAAGGGCCTTGGCAGGCGGTGCTCTGGGTGGTGGCGTATTACCGCGGTCCGGTGTCGGTCCGCGGCGTCGAGGCCCGGGCCCTCGCGGACCTCGAGGCCGTCGGCGTCCATTCCGAGTCGCCCGGAGTGCCTCCGGCGGCGCGGACGCAGCGGATTATCGAGGTCGGGCCGTCGCCCGGCGCCGCCGCCCTCCGGGGTTCGGCGAGCGTGGTGAAGCGGGAGACGCTGAGGGTCGAGTTTCAC
>JBCDKB010000734.1:0-2789 GCA_038747035.1 Acidobacteriota bacterium
GAGTCCGCCATCGAGTAGCGCTCGGTCATGGCGATGACGGAGCCGAGCATGATCCCATTCACCAGCACGACGTAGATCGCCCCGAGGCCCGCCAGCGCGCCGCCGGCCCACGCGGTGATCGCCACCGACAGGTTGTTGGTAGCGATGTGCGCCGACGCCGCGGCATTCGGCGTGACGGCGAAGATCGAGTCGGTCCATAGCTCGCCCCGGGCCAAACCTGCGATCGATTCGGCGGGCAGAAAGAAAGTGCCGAGGGTCGGGTCGACGGCGGTCAGACTAAAGCCGAGCAGCGCGGCGACCCCAAAAAGCCAGGTGACCGTGCCGACGAGCGGCAGCAAAGCGCGGAAAGTTCTCGGGAAGGTCGAGCTGAAGAAGCGGCGAAGGCTCGGCAGCCGTTCCCCGCCATCGCGCTGGAGAAAGTGGGTACCTTCCAAGACGCCGCGCCGCAGGCGCTTGGCGGCGGCGGTGCCGGGAAATCGCGCGGTGGCCGTTGAATGGTCGTGCAGGACCTGCCGGTAAAGCAGCGTCAGCCGCTCGAGGTCGGCGAATTCAACAGACTTCCGGCGCGCCCGGGCGGTCTGGAGCAATGTCTCATACTCGACCCACACCTCCTCCCGGAGGGACACGAAGCGCGGATAGTCCATCAGCCGAGATTCCAGCGCGGCTGCAGCACCCGCTGCAGCCGAGAAAGCGAGTCGTCGCCGACGGGCCCCGCCTGCGCCTCACCGCCGAGGGACGCGAGCCACTCCGGCTCCCGTTCTTCGAGCCAGCCGAGCAGCTGGGCCGATAGCTCCATCGCCACGTCGACGTCCAGGCTGCTAGCTCGGCGGAGCAAGCTCTCCGCCACCACGATCTCCCGCGCCGTCCACGACGGCGGCATGCGGCCCAGCTGGAGGCTCGGCGGATGGCGGTCATGCACCACCAGCGTCGACGCCACGAGATCCCCCAGGCGCCGGTCCTGTCGGTCGAGCACCATGATCGGTAGCCCGACGAGGAAATCGAAAGAGCGCAAGAAGTTCCGCGCGATAAACGCCCCCTTCGACGGCAAGCCGCCGAGGTGCGACACGGTGCGAAGTCCGACGGCGCTCTTGCCCGGCGTGCGGCCGTCCATCAGGATCTCGCACACCGAGAAGTAGCCCCACTGGAGCGAAAAAGTGCCGAAGGCGAGCACCGCCATGACCCAGCCCGCCTGCCCGTCGAAAAGCGCGCCGAGGCTGACAGTGCTGAGCACAAAGAGCAGCAGCAGTACGGCCAGCGCCATCTGGTCGACCACCAAAGCGAGGAACCGACTGCCGACGCCGGCGATCGGCAGGTCGAGCGCCACGTTGTCGAGCCCGAGCACGGCGGCGTCCGGGTCGTGGGCCCGCCCGCGCTGGAGCGGATCAGGACTCAGCGCGCGACCTGGCCCACCATCCGGCGGATCGTTCTTTTCACCCTCCAGGGGCGTCGGCTCGTCAGCACTGGTCGACACGGCAATACCCTCGCCGCCGAGGATACCAGGGGTCAGACCGTCCAGGTCCTTAGGGATGCCGGACGAGGCGAGGACTGTCCAGGGCAGAGATCTTGCCAAGAAAGACAGCGCTTGTGGCATAGTAAAGGCGTGAGGGGCAGTTTTTGTTCTGCCCCGGGAGCGGATGAATCTCATCCATGGCTTTTATTTCGGGAGAACCTGCTTCTCCCTGCACTGTGGGAGCATTCGATGCCTGAGATGCAATTTGATTTTGATGGCCTGATCCAGCTTTTGGCCGGCCATCTCTACAGCGAAAAGAAAGTCTTTATTCGCGAGTTGGTGCAGAACGCCCACGACGCGGTGCAGCGCCGCGCCCACGTCGATGCGGACTTTAGCGCCGCCAGCACGGGGCGGATCGACATCATCCCGAGTCTCGCCGAAGAGCCCGGACACATCATTTTTCGGGATAACGGCATTGGGGTGAGCAAGAAGGATCTCGAAGACTTCTTGTCCTCCATCGGCACGTCCGGGACCCGCTTGGCGCGCGACCGGGATGAAGTGCCCGACGTCATCGGCCAGTTCGGCATCGGTTTTCTCGCGGGCTTCGTGGTCGCGTCGCGGATTGAAGTCCGCACGCGGCACTACAAGGAAAAGAGCGCCGCCAAGGGCTGGCTGTGGAAGAACGAAGGCAAGAAGGAGTACACCCTCGAGCCGTGCGACGTGCCGAGTCCCGGCACCGAGATCCGCGTGTTTCTCCAGGACGTCACCGACCGGGGCCTGATCCAGAACGACGCCATCCGCGAGGTCATTCGGTCCTACGCCGACATGCTCAAGGTGCCGATCTACCTAAACCGGTCCGAAGAGCCGATCAACAGCCGGATCATGCCGTGGGAACGCGAGTACTCGAGCGACCGGGAGCGCGACCTGGAATACCAGATCTACCTCGCGAAGGCCGTGCCCGACTCGGTGCTCGAGGTGATTCCGTTCCACGTCGATACCGAAGAGGATGGCATCCGCCTGCGGGCCGACGGCCTGCTCTACGTCACCCGCACGCGCCGCGTCGCCGGCGATACGCCTCGAACGATCCGGCTCTTCCAGAAGCGCATGTTCGTCTGCGAGAACACGCCGGAGATCTTTCCGCGCTGGGCAGTGTTCATCAACGGCATTCTGAATACGCCTGATCTGCGCCCGAACGCCGCGCGCGACAACTTTGTCCGAGACGAAAGCTACGGCCTGCTGCGCGAGAAAATCGGCGAGGCGGTGATCGCCTATTTCGAGTACCTGGGCAAGTCCGACCCGGATCGCCTCTCGCACATCCTGGCTTACCACGACCTGGCGA
>JBCDKB010000735.1:0-2786 GCA_038747035.1 Acidobacteriota bacterium
ATGCTCGAGACCGGGAAGCTCTAGGAAAGACTCGAGCTCTTCCTGGGCGGGGAAATGGCAGTAGCGCACCCCTTGGCCTTGCCAGGAGAGCAGGGTGTCTCCCATTTCGAGTTGGCTCGGCTCGATCTCGGGGGCGGTGTGCCACGGCAGGCGGAGCTGCTCGATCCTCGGGCTCTGGTGGAGCATCCACCAGGTCGCCGCGAGGAGCCCTCCCGGGGCGAGCAGCTGGGCTAAGGTTCCCATGATCCGGCGGCGGCGGTCCCGACCCGGGATATGGTGCAGGACACCGAAGATCACAATGAGATCGAAGGCGGGTTCGCCAGGTCCTCGAGACTCGAGCCACGATTCGATCTCCTGGACGACGAAGTAACTAGGGAAGCCCGCACTCGCCCGGGCGGCTGTAACGAGACCTTGGCTCGAGTCGACGCCGGTGTAGGCGATGTCGAGATCGGACTGGGCGGCGAGGAAATGCCCGAAGCGGCCGTTGCCGCAGCCTGCGTCTAGGACTCGCATCGGCCGCTTCAACGGGCCGCGTTGTAGCCAAGCTTCGAGGACCTGGTGCCATCCGGGCCACGGGCGTCTCCGGGTCGCGTCGAAGGTCTGCGCGTCCCGCTCGTAGAAGCGATGGCTCAGGGCGATGAGGGCGCGGCGGGTGCTCTCGTCCATGGGCCCCATGATAATTTGCCGGCGCGCACCCCGTCGTGCGTCCTTGTCTTCGTTGGAGCCGTTGATGCCGCAGCCCGCCCACAGCCACTACAAGAATTTCGATCCCGACCAGCACGCCGAACGCCTGGTGCCGATGCTCGAGGAGTTGAGAAGCCTCGGGGCGGTCGACCACAAGATCTACAACCAGATCGTGAGGCGGTACCCGAGGCTCGAAGGCGGTGCCTACTCGAAGAGTGAAGTGATTCGGGCGTTTCGACGTTTTGCGCCGCGCTTCGGGTGGGAAGACGGGAATAGCTTCATCGCCCGCCTGCGGATGAAGCCGGTGCGGACCCTCTCGGGGGTGGCTCCGGTCACGGTTCTGACCAAGCCCTTTCCATGTCCCGGGCGCTGCATCTTCTGCCCGAGCGACGTGCGCATGCCGAAGAGCTACCTGTCGCGGGAGCCCGGGGCGCAGCGGGCCGCGCAGCATCGATTCGACCCCTACGGACAAACGCTCGGCCGACTCCTGACCTACCACCACAACGGTCATCTCGTCGACAAGGTCGAGTTGATCATCCTGGGCGGTACCTGGTCTTCCTATCCTGAGCCCTACCAAATCTGGTTCGTCAAGCGCTGCTTTGACGCCATGAACGACTTCCGAGCGGAGCTCGCCGAAGAGCTGCCGCACGACGTGCGCGGTGACCTCGACTTTGAGGAGCTCTCTGAAGAGGTCGAGGGGGGCGGTGAGAAAACCTATAACGAGGTCGTTCAGAAGTTCCTTCGGGAACGCCTGGCCGGGCGCCTGACCGACGACGTTGAGCGGGCCCGATGGAGCGAGCTCGAGGGGGCCCACGCCGTCAACGAGCACGCGGAGGCGAGGTGCGTGGGTCTGGTCCTAGAAACTCGTCCGGACCACCTCGATGCGGCTGAGGTTGAGCGCCTGCGACGGCTCGGCGCCACGAAAGTGCAGGTGGGGATTCAGAGCCTCGACGACGAAGTGCTTCGCCTCAACGGGCGCGGGCACGATGTCGAGTCGTCCCGAAGAGCCTTGGTCATGCTGAGGAGCGCTGGTTTTAAGCTGCATATCCACTGGATGCCGAATCTGCTCGGCGCCGACCCGTCGTCCGACGCCAGAGACTTCCTCCAGCTCTTCTCGGATGCCGCGATCCGCCCCGATGAACTGAAGATCTACCCCTGCAGCCTCATTGAGACCGCCGAGTTGATGGTGCACTTCCGCAGCGGAGCCTGGCGGCCCTACGGCAATGAAGAGCTCGCTGAATTGCTGGAAGGTTGTCTCTTGGAGGTGCCGGAGTATTGCCGCGTGACCCGCGTGATCCGTGACATTCCGGGTGATGAGATCGTCGAAGGCAACAAGACGACCAATTTCCGGCAGGTGGTGGAGGAGCGTCTGGAGAGGCGGGGCCTCCGAAGCCGCGATATCCGGGCGCGGGAGATTCGCACGGGGCGCATCGATCCCCAGGAACTCGAGCTGGTGGCGCTGGAGTACGACACTCCGGGTTCGCAAGAGACCTTTCTACAGGTGGTCACCGGGGACGATCGCTTAGCGGGCTTCTGTCGGCTGAGCGTGCCCAAGGAACCGCCGGTCCTCGACGAGCTGCGGCAGTGCGCGATGATCCGCGAGGTCCATGTCTACGGCAGCGTGTCGGCGATCGGCGATGACCCCGACGATGCCCTCGGCGGGCGCTCGCAGCACCGCGGACTCGGGCGACGCTTGGTCGAGGAGGCGGCACGCCGAGCGGCCGCAGCGGGCTTCGCGAAACTGGCCGTCATCTCGGCCATCGGCACCCGGGAGTACTACCGCAAGCTCGGCTTCTGCGACGGCGAGCTCTACCAGATCCGGCCGATCTGACCGGCGATTTTGATACGCTGAAGCCGTGAATACGCAGACGGACGACCGCACGGCCGCCGCCTTGATGATCGGCAACGAGCTGCTCACCGGCAAGATTCAAGACACCAATGTCGCCGTCTTGGCCAAGGAGTTCTTCAGCCTTGGGGTGAGCCTCCGCCGGGTGGTGGTCTGCCCCGACGAGATCGACGTCATCGCCGGGGACGTCAACGCTTTGCGAAAGGCCCACGACTGGGTCGTGACGAGCGGTGGCGTCGGGCCCACGCACGACGAC
>JBCDKB010000736.1:0-2772 GCA_038747035.1 Acidobacteriota bacterium
CCGCCACGCGGCCCGGGCCGGACCGCCCAGGGCGTCGAGGTCGAGGGGCGGGAGCCCAGGCCTGGGGCCGGCGGCGCGGACGGCGTCGGCGACCGGGGCGTCACCGCCCGTCGCCTCGGGGTGGATCTGGTGTTTAGAGGTCATCAGGGGTTACTCCAGCTTAGCGGAGCCGGCTTGAAAAAGCGGCGGAACGCGGATCGGGCGCGGGTCAATGTGGACTCCGCAGCCTTCGGGCTCACCGCAAGGCGCACCGCGATTTCTTTGACAGAGATCTCTTCCAAATACTTCCACTCCAGAACCTCGCCATAGGGCGGGGGCAGCAGCTCGAGCGTGCTGTGGACCGAGGCGCGCTCCTCGAGGCGCTCCAGGCTCTCCGACGCCGACGGCCCCCCGCCCTCAAATCGGTCGAGGTCGAGGTCATCCGGGGCGGCGTGGCGGGCGCGCACGCTGTGCCGACGCCGATAGTCGAGGACTTGATGTCGGCAGATGCTCACCAACCAAGCGCCCAGGGGGCCCTCATGGCGAAAGGAGTCGAGACGTTCGACCGCCACAAGCAGGGTGGACTGCACGATGTCGGGCGCGGCGTCGGCGCCCAGGTGGGCCTGGGCATAGCGCCACAGCACCGGCGAATAGGTCGCGACGAAGCGGTCGAACGCGGCGGCCTCACCGCGGTCCAGATCCCGCAGCAAGCGCCGCTCCTCAAAGCTCTGATCAGGGGCAGATTCGTGATCCATCATCGGCTTTGTCGGGCGAGTTCTCGAATTCCTTCGAAAAAAATTTATCGGCCATGAGGACATCCGGGCGAAGGATTTCGCCTTTTGAGACGACACCAGGACTGAGACGCGGGATTTTCCACCCCCGCGACGCAGAAAGCCATCCCCAGACCCCCATTCACTCCGAGGAGTGCCACATGTCGTTTGCCCCCGTGCCCTGGATGAGTCTCCGTTGGACCCGAGCGTCGGTCCGCGCCGCCCTGATTTGTGTTTTGACGTGCGGAATGACTCCGCTCGTCGTCGCCTCCAACGCCGCCGCGACAACCGATGAAGTTCCGGTGGCGGCGTCGACCGCCACGGAATTCATCGATGAGACGGGCACGCCGCTCGCCATCCTCGAGAACGGCGTCACCGCCACGGTCTTCATCGCCGGCGACTCGGCGCCGCGCCTCAAGATGCAGTGGATCGACGCCCAGGGTCAGCCGCTCTTCACCGCCGGCGGTCTGGATGTCGCCGGCGACGCCGGCGCCGTCGCCGCCGCGTCGATCGTCCGTCGACCGGCCGGCGGCGCCTACGTTGTCTACGGTCAAGAGACACCGTCCGGGGGGCAGCATTTCTACGCCCAGGCCTTCAATCGAAGCGGCGTCGCCCAGTGGCCGGGTGACGGCGTGCGCGTGTCGAACCTGCCCGATACCCAGCTTGACGTGTCCTTGACGCCGGATTTCGCCGGCGGCCTCTACGCCTGCTTCTCGCGGCCGGCGGCGTCGAAGATCCAGTGCCAGCACCTCGATCGCGACGGCGACCGCCTGTGGAGCGAAGCCGGCCTCGACGCGGGCGGCGAGCCCGGCCTCAAAGTCCGTCCCCAGACGGTCTACGACGGCGCGGAGGGGGTGCTGGTTTTCTGGCGCAACCAAGGGAGTCTCGACGATAAAAAGCCCGATTTCATGACCCTGGAGGGTCAGCATTTCAACAGCCCGGGATACCCGCTGTGGGCCAACGGCATCGAAATCCGCAACACCTTCCTGCCGGAATCCACCGACGTCGGCCCGTCGATCCTCGTCGCGCTCAACGACGGCTTCGGCGGTGCGTACCTGATCTTCGAAGCGCTGCTGACCGTCAACGCCCAGAACCTCGACGTCGTCATGCAGCGGGTGTCCGGCTCGGGCAATATCCTCTGGGAAGACCAGCGGCCGGTGATCGCCGACCCCGCCGCCACCGAGCTCGAGACGGCCGTCCCGGCCCCCGACGGCGGGTTCGCCGTCATCACCCGCGAGCCGGCCGGCGACAGCGGCAGCCGACTGCGGCTCTTCCGCCTCGACGATCAAGGCTTTCAAAAATGGGACGCCGACGGCATCGAGCTCACGGCCCCCGGCTCCGACGTCGCCAGGGCCTTCCCCCACGCCAGCTTCGAGAGTGGCGTGCTGTGGGTCGCGTGGAGCGAGCAGCTGAGCCCGGGGAGCACGGAGATGGATATCCAACTCGCCCGCTTCGGCCTCAACGGTCGACGCCTCAACCGGCACAACATCCCGGTGACCACCGCCCCCAACTCCCAATTCTGCCAGGGCCTGGCTTTCGATCCGGCGACCCAGCGCACGGCGGTCCTGTGGGACGACCTGCGCAAAGGCAGCCCCGACGACATGGACGTCTACCTGCGCTTCTTCTGATCGAAAGCGTCCCAGCTGCCCATCACCGCCCGCAGCGTCCGCGGCGGGCGGCCCAGCAGGTGGGCGAGCACGGTCGGGTTGCCGACGAAGCCATGCCGGTCGTAATAGCGGAACATGGCGGCCAGCGCCTCGAGCCGCCGGTCGTCGAGCCGCGGCGGACCGGCGCGCCGGGCCTGCTCGAGCCATCGCTCCGGCGACGTGATCTCGAGCTCGACCGCGCGGGCGAGGGCTTCCTGGAAGAGGCCCGCGATGTCTTCGCCGGAGAGCGCCTCCGGACCCGAAAGCTCATAGGTCGCGCCGACGTGGCCGGATTCTAGGGTGACGTGCGCCGCCGCCTCGGCGACCGCGCGGTGGTCCCCGAGGCTGAACCGCGCCGTCGCCGCGGAGGGCCAATC
>JBCDKB010000737.1:0-2738 GCA_038747035.1 Acidobacteriota bacterium
GCCGCGCGCGCCGGAGGTACAACTCGACGCCGGGCCGAGATGGACCTTCCACACTTCAGAGGGAGAAAGACGAAAAAATGCGCGCCGTTTTGCAGCGAGTCCGAAATTCGTCCGTCGAAGTGGGCGGGGAGATCGTCGGGAAGATCGACCGGGGGCTGTTGGTTTTGGTGGCCGCCGAGCGAGGAGATGGCCCGGCGGAAGTCCAAGCGATGGCCGACAAGCTGTCGGTTTTGAGAATTTTCTCGGACGCCGAGGGCAAGATGAACCTGGATATTAGAGAAGCTGGGGGAGCCTTCCTCATCGTCTCCCAATTCACGCTAGGGGCGAGCTTACGGAAGGGGCGCCGGCCGTCTTTCAACGAGTCGGCGCCACCCCAAGAGGCTGAGCCGCTCGTTGAAGCTCTCATTGAGGCCCTGAAGATCCGTGACTTCGAGGTGGCTACGGGCCGATTCGGAGCCGATATGCAGGTCGAGCTGATCAACGACGGGCCGGTGACGTTCGTCCTGGAGGTCCGGGACGGGCGAGTGCTCTGACCTGTTATCCGATGGCCCATGGCCGAGCGGTCGGCCTGGAGAGAGGCCTCGCTGATCAGAGGGGTCCAACTTCCTTTAGATCAGAGGTCCCGCAGGTTTTTCCCGGGCTTGAAGCGGACAGTGCGTCCAGGGGTAATCGCCACCTCGACGCCCGTCTTGGGATTGCGGCCGACGCCTTTCTTGCGATCCCGGACCTGGAAGACACCAAAGCCCCGAAGCTCGATGCGCTTGCCGTCGCGAAGCGCGGTCTTCATCGTTTCGAGGATGGTGTCCACCGCCAGGGCGGCTTTGGTGCGCGGTACGTCAGAGGCTTCGGCGACCCTGTTGACGATATCGGCCTTGATCATTGGATTTCCTTTCCTGTCCCTCGGTCTTAAATGTGGAAGAGGCTCATGGGCACTCGAGGCGAGTGAAAAACTTGAGTGTGAAGCTACTGCGGGTGGATCTTTCGACGGAGGATGCACAATTCAAAAGCCATGGCGGCTTTTCCGGCGAGATTTTGGAAAAGCTCGACGTCTTCACCGTTGACGCTTGTGAGGCGTCGGTCGCCGTAGAGCACGCTAGCCATGCGACGCCGGAGCATGATCGGCATCATCAGACAGGCTGTCGGCGGATCCCCCCAGTGTTTGATGAATTGCCGGTGCACAGGCATGTCGGACAGGGGGCCGCCGTGGTGGCTCGCGCCCTTGTCAAGGGTCAGGAAAATCGACGGCTCGGCGAGAGATTCTTCAAACTTCTGGAAGAGCGACTCGTCGACGCCTTCACCCCTGGCCTTCCATCCGCCGACCCGTCCATTGCGAATCCGAAACAGAGCCGCGCGATCGAAAGTCCTCGCGGCGAAGGCCAACACGACCGCCGCCACCTGGTGGGAATCGTGGGCGCGGGACAGCATGCTCTCGACCGCTTCGAGGTTCTCGGGGATGGGCAGGTCGCGGGAGCGGACCAGCGGAACAAAACCTCCGGCCGGCGTGGGGTCAAAGCCGGAGACGCGCACAGGCGCGGGCTGCGCTGGAGACGCCGCCTGTGGCTCGGGCGGCGGAGCGACCGTAGAGCCCGGGAGGGCGGAGAAGGTGTCTTCAGCGGTATTCCAGACGACGTCGCTCGGCGCCGGCGTGTCGTACTTGCCGAAGAGAATCTTCGCACTCTCATCCCACATATATCTGGAGCGGTTGAGGCGGTCGAGCAGATGGCCATAGCGCTTGGGGAGCTCGAAACCGTAGTACTTCTCCAAGGCCTCGAAGACGCGGACCTCGTTGGCGATATGGGGGACGATCTTCTTGTTGGTGGCGAACGCCAGCTCGTCGAGCACCCCCAGGTCGTGCACGTCGAGGGTCGCGACGTTGACCTGATTACGGGTCGCGAAGAAAGGCACGGCTTGGCAGCGGCTGGCCACCTTGGGGCTGAGGAGCTGGAGGGTCTCGTCCTCGATGCCGCGGAGCTGCTCGACCCGGGCTGCCGGCACCTTGAGCTGCTCCGAAAGCGCATCCAGCAGACGGTCTTCGGTGAGCACGTCCATCTCGAGGAGGCAGGTTCCGAGTCGGCCGCCGACCATGCGCTGGCTCTGGATCGCACGGATCAGCTGTTCGCCGGTGATCCAACCCCGGTCGACCAATTGCTGTCCTAACTTCCGCGTCGGCTCTGCGTAGGTTCTCACTGTGTGCTCGAGAGGCTGGAAGGCGCCCTGGTGTGCTCCCGGCGCGTAGGGCGCCGTGTCGTGCTTTCGGCGCCGATGCGCCGGGTTGTGCTCTCGGCGCCGATGGCGCCGGGTTGTGCTCTCGGCGCCGATGGCGCCCTGGACCACGCGCTGTCCGGGGGGGATGCCCCTGTCCGTGTCGTGAAGCCGAAAGGGCCGCGCGGCGCGTAACGATGGCGTAAGGGTTTGGGGAAAAGCCGGGGTCGTCAGATCACGGCGCAGCCCCGGAGTCCTCATTCCAAGAATTCGAACTCAAGCCATGGGGTTCGCCGTAACTGAAGTAAGCACAGATGATACAGACCCATCGCCGGATCTGTAAAGCGCTCCGGAGCCCCCCTGCGGACCCCTGGAGAGGCTCCCATGACGGGCCGGAGGCCGGTCATGGACACTGTTTGGGGCGGCTGCTATTCTGCGCACGAAGACCGGTAACTATCGATGAAACCGGACACTTTTCGGGAGCCCCTCTACCAGAGAGATGATGCTAAAGACGATCCGCCAAGCCTCCTTCAGCC
>JBCDKB010000738.1:0-2699 GCA_038747035.1 Acidobacteriota bacterium
ACTGGCGGCATGGCGACAGAAGTACTCACGAAGGAAATACTAGCGGCTCAATACCTCCGGCGACAGGGCGATCTATCCTCCGTCCGACCGGTCCGCATCGATTCTCTGTCAAAAGGAGGTCCGCCGGTCTATAGAAGCTGGCCCGCGAATTCGTCGCCCGCTCGCACCAGGATCACCGTCGGCAGGTTGCCGACCAGGACCTGAAGACGCTCCAGGTAGGCCGGCTCCTCCCCTTCCGCGACGCTCTGCAAGCCCATGAGCACGAGATCGGCAGCTTGGGACTCCGCCTGGATGATCTGATGAACCTTCTCACCGGGCTTTCGCACCAGGACTCGCGCCGACGCTTTGATCCGGCAGCGCGCGATGAGCTCTTGCAGCGAGACTTCTGTTTTCCTCGAGGTCATCTCATCTGAGGCGATCGTCTTGACATTGAGGATCGCCCCCCGCCATTCCGGATTCACCGAGATGAGATACGCAAAAAGCAGCAAGAGGTCACCGTTGTTCTCGAGACCACCCCACCAGATATCGATACGCCGGAGCTTCGACGACCACTTGCGCGGAGTAATTCGACAGATGATGCTCGACTTACCCAGCAACTCCACCTGGCGCACGATGGCGAGCAGCTCGTACATTCGATTCGGGTCGTCCGCCCAGCCGAACATGAGTGTGTTAGACGAAATCCCGGCGATGCCGTTCGCCTGGGCGATCGCCAGCACCCCGGCTTCGAAACTTGGCACGATCTCCGTCTCGGCGAAGGCCACGATGCCTTCCGAGTCGAGGAAGCGCTCGGCGTCCTGCGTCGCCTCTTTTGCCATGCCGGCGAGCTCGTCGAGCTTTCCGACGCGCAGCTGGCAGAGCGTCAGGATGCCCCGCTTCTGATTCAGCCAGGCCGCGAAGCGCAGCAGGTCGATTCGCTTCCTCGGATCGCCGGCGAACACCAAAATGTGCGGACGCCAGTTGCGCGGATCCACCGGCAGGCTGCGCAGCCGGAGCAAAGTCGCGCGGGCCAGTGAGATCAATGCGCCGTAGCGAAGATCGCCCCATGACGCCGAAAGCGACCGCCGCCGCAGGCCGGTATAGACCCCCACCTCGATCACGAAAGCGGCGAGCGCGGCCCAAAGGTTGATCAGCGACATGACCCACAAACAGCCGATCGCGCCGCCAATCGACACGTACCAAGGCACCCGAATCGAGGGACGATAAGAGGGCGCTCCGCTCAGCTGCTCCAAGCCGGCGACCAGATTGACCATGCCGTAGGTGGTCAGAAAGAACATCGTCAGGACGGGGGCGACGGCATTCAGGTCGCCGAGTCCCACCGCCGCTAGCGCCACGATCGTCGAAAAGAAATGGGCGATGCTCTGACTCGGCATCGACAGTCCCAGAACTTTCGGCGGCAGCTTCGGTAAGACCTGATCATCCATCAACGCTTCGAGCGTCCTCGGTGCACCCAAGATACTGCCGAGGGCCGACGACAAGATCGCGCCGAGCAGCCCAGGAATGATCAACCACGGGACGATGGCGATATCGAACCACACCAAGTTATTCAGCGCCAGGTCCTCCGAGGAAGCGGCGGCGGCGAGCGCCACCGGTGTCATCAAATAGACCACGAAACCCACAGCCACCGCCGCCAGCGTTCCGGACGGGATACTCTTCTTCGAGTCGGCCAAGTCCCCAGAGAGGCTGATACCGGCCATGATGCCGGTGACCGCCGGAAAGAAGACCGCGAAGACGGTCCAGTAGCCAACTTCCGAGGGCCCGGTCTGGAAAAGCTCGAGCGTCGACGAGGTCTTCTGCCCTGCTCCGATAAACAACGAGAGCAAGGCCAAGCCGATGCCCAACATGATCGGCAACTGGAGCTTCAGGGCGAGTTGGGTCGAACGCCCGGCGATCAGCGAAACCACCAGCACGGTCAACGCTGCGATCGGTTTTTGCGGCAAACCGGGCCAGAAAAGCTCGAGGCTCTCCGCGAACCCGAAGCTATAGAGCGTGACCGAAAAGGTCTGGGCCAAGAAGAGCGGAATGCCGATGGCGCCGCCAAGCTCCAAACCGAGCGACCTCGAAATCATGTAGTAAGCCCCGCCGGCGCCGACGTGCATATTCGTCGCCACCGCCGCCACCGATAGCGCCGTCGAGATCGTAATGACATGGGCCAGCACCACGATCGACAACGCCGGCACCAGCCCGACCTGTCCAACCACCCAGCCCGTGCGCAAAAAGAGCACGACGCCGAGAATCGTCAGGATCGACGGCGTAAAAACGCCTAAGAACGTCCCGAGCTGAGCGGATTTATTCGCGCTGGGATTCGAATCTGCCATCCAGTCCATCCGTCGGGGCCGCCCGCTGAGCACCCCGGGGCCATTTCTCTAAAGTGTCGCGGCCTCATGATGGCAGACTTCGCGTCCCGATGCCTCTCCGGTCCGCTTCGGGCCCGGAGCGAGGCCGCCCATGGGCGGCAGATCCGGGATGGGCCCGGTCAGCCGAGGGCGTGCGTCCCGTATCGTCGTTCCCGCCGCTTGCTGCTAAAGTGACCGAGTGACGCCCAGAGAGTCGATTATTTTCCTTGACGCCCAGCTCCGCAGCCTGGCTTTGATGCTGCGAGAGGCGCTGCGGCGAGGGACCACCAGCCGCTACGAAGTCTCTGAGATACTTCAGCGCGTCGACGGAGAGCTCGACGTCTGGCTCGAGAAGCCCGACGTCGA
>JBCDKB010000739.1:0-2633 GCA_038747035.1 Acidobacteriota bacterium
GCGGCGTGGTCTTCCTCGCCGCCGAGCATCAGCCACACCCACGGGTCGATGATGAAAAGCGCGTCGCCGTAGAACCAGTCGCCGCGGAACGGCATCAAGACGCGCACGCCGTAGGTGTTGAGCCAATCCAAGGGCGGGTGGCTCCACACCGCCAGCGCGCTGAGCACCAGAAGCTGCTTCGGGTCGGCGCCGACGCCGGGGGCACCGGGATCCCGGCGGCGACGCCAGCGGTCGACCCCGACCATGAGCCCGGTCAACACCAAGGGCAGGACCGCCATGGCGAGCACGCCGTGGGTCCACCCGCGGCGGAAGCCGAGGGCCGCATCGGAACCCCAGGCGTAGGCCACGACGTCCACATCGGGCAGGTTAGCCCCGATCATCAGCGTCGCCGTCGCCAGGGCGCTCCGCCGCTTCAAGCCCGATTCGGCGAGCGCGCCGCCAAAGAAGGTGTGGGTCAAAGGATCCATATCGTCAGGGGTCCGAGCTGTCCGGGCCCGAAGTCTCCGCGGGGGAGGCGTCCCGGGCCGGGGCGTCGGCCTTGGCATCCGTCTCGGTTGTCTTCACGCCATAGGTCTTCGTGGACACCAGCCGCCACCCGGGACCGCTGGTGCGCGGCGGCTCGGCGGGCGAATTCGGATCCGATCGCTTCTTGCCGATGATGATGCCGGCGCCCCCGCGGAAGACCAGGGACACGACGAACGAGATGGCGGCGAATACCTGCCAGAAACACATGGCGACTCCAGAATCGGGTGAGCCGCTAGGATACTCGGGATGTCGAACCCATGGCTCCACCGCGCCGTCGAGACTTTACAAAACCGCGACCGCGGGACCGGCAGTTTGCTGCAGCCTAACCGCTAGTCGCCGACGACGGCCGCCTCGCCCCGGAGCCCGGCCCCCGGGAGACGCCCCGTGGCACAATGCCCGCCATGGACGCCAATCCGCTGTGTCGCCGGCTCCGCCTCCGGGCGGTCATCCCCCTGGCCTGGGCGCTATGCGCCCTCGCCGGCCCCCCCGGGACCCTCGGCCAATCCGGTGAGTTCGACGACGAGACCACCGTGATGGTCGTCGAGGTCCCCGTCAATGTGCACCTCGACGGCGAGCCGGTTCGGGGTCTGACGCGGGAAGACTTCGTGATCCGCGAGGGGCGAAAAGAGTGGCCCCTGGTGGGCTTCGAAGTCGTCGACCTGGCGACCATGGACACGTCCCGCGCCGGCGCCGCGCCCATTCCGATCGCGGCGAGGCGCCACTTTCTGCTGCTCTTCGACCTCACCACCGGCGGCCTTTCCGGACTCTCGGGGGCCCAGGATCTGGTCCGGTCTTCCCTCCACGAGACCGATCTCGTGGGCGTCGGCCTTTACGGTCGAGCCGGCGCCAACCTGCTCGGCGCCTTCACCTCAGACCACGGGCGCGTTTTGCAGGTCCTCGAAGACCTGGGCGGATCACGCTTCGGCGACGACGAACCGGGCGCCGCCGAGGCGCGGCAAGATCCCCTCGGCTTGCTGCCGAGCGCTCGCCCCGTGGACCTCGCGGGCGAAGCGCTCGCCAGTGACGGCGGCGGCCGCGGAAGCAACGCGGATCTGCTCTTCGATATGAATCGCGAGAACGTCGACCACGGACGGAACCAAGCGCGCTCGCAGATGCGCCGCTTCACCGACGCGCTCGGCGGCTTGGCGGACGCCACGGCGCGGCTGGACGGCAGAAAATTCCTGGTCCTGTTCTCGAGCGGCTTCGATGAAGACCTTTTCTTTGAGCCTGAGACATTCACCCGCCGTTCACTCCTCGATAGTCGCCAGGGCGCCAGCTCACTGCGCACCCTGCAGACGATGACGGACCGTTTTCGCCGCGCCGGCTGGACGATCCAAAGTGTCGACGCCTCGGGCGTCGGCGGCGGCACCGTCAGCGGCGGCACGAGCCTCTCGCTTTTTGCCAGGGAGACCGGCGGCGAAACCTACAGTGGCTTCAACGACCTCGGCGGCGCGATGGATCGGATGTTGGGCAAAACTGGAGTGACCTACCTGCTGGCTTTCCAGGCCGACGGCGTACGCATGGACGGCGAGTTCCGGGACATCGACGTTCGCCTGCGCGGTGGGCCGAAAGGCGCCCGGCTCCTCCACCGCCCGGGCTATTACGCACCGAGCGACGACGACCCCGGAGAGCCCGGCGTCGGCCAAGGCGCCCTCGCGGAGAACCTTTCCGTCGCCGAGAGGCTGCTCTCGGGCGAGAGCGGCGGCGATCTGGGCGCGGGTATCCAGCTGGTGAGCTTCCGGGGCGCTACCGAGACCGACGCCCGGACCTCGGCCTGGCTTCACCTCGACGGAGCCGCCCTCGCCGAGGCCTCGGCGGAGAGCGGAAAGCTCGACATCGAGGTCTTCGCCTACGTGCTCGACCGCGGCGGCGCGGTGGTCGATTTCTACACCCGGACGCTGCGCATGGAACCGCAGAAAGTCGACGTGCGGCTGCGGGCGGGTCTTCGGCTCTACGCCGAATTTGACCTGGCGCCCGGCGCCTACGACCTCCGACTGCTGGCCCGCGAGACCCATAGCGGCCCCCACGCCCTGCGCCGCCCCCTCTTCGACGTGCCCCCCGCCGCGGTCGACGCCCCGGCCCTTTTGGCGCCGATCCTGATCGACGAC
>JBCDKB010000740.1:0-2566 GCA_038747035.1 Acidobacteriota bacterium
AGCAGGGCCGGCTCCCCGCTGCCTCGGCTTTGGTGGACGGTTTCGAACCAATTCCAGCACTGGCTCGAATTCGCCGAGCTCGGCTGCGTCGGATAGACGACGAGAAAACCTTCCGTTTCCGCAATGGCGTTCATACCGGTGCTGGTCGCGAAGCCGTCGCCGCTTTGCGTGCAGCCGTGCAGCATCATGATCAGCGGCATGTCCGTGCCGGCTTGGTAGCTGCTCGGCACGTAGAGCCAGTACGTCCGTCCAGAGAATGACTCCTGGCTGAACGTGCCGGCCCACAGGCTCGAAGGAAGCAGGAGAAGAACCGAAAGAACGGCGAGCTGGAGGACGAGGGGCGTGCGTTTCCTGGGATCCATGGGGGGTGCTCCTGGCATGTCAAAGACCTCCGAGTGGGGGCTCGGACGCTGGGTTGAGCCCGCCGGGACGGGCCTTCTCTCTAAAACCGAACGATCGCTCGGTTTTAAGGATATCAGACGCCCGTCGAGGCCCTTCCGCGCGCCTTCACGGCCACAACGCCAAGAGGCCGCTCCCTCTAAAAAGGAGCGGCCCCTGATCTCTCGGAGCGACCCGAGTTCACCGCATCATTCTCGCGACTCGCCTAGCCGCTGCTCTAGCTTCTGGACTTGCGGTGGCCCTCAGGCCGACTCAGTTGCTGGCCAAAGAAAGCTCAAAGTCGAGCGTCTTGTATTCACCGAGCTCCAGATAAACATCGCCCTTCGTTTGGGGATTAAGCCCATCCAGGGACGCGGTCACCGTATAGGGTCCGCCGGCGCGCATCCCGGCGATCCGATAATTCCCAGAGGCTACGGTGAGGGTCTGATAAGTGGTGCCGGTGGGACCGTGGACGGCATCGATCACGACGCCCGGTAGAACGCCGCCGTCGGTACTGGTGACCGTGCCGGTCAATCCGGCGGTGACCTCGGTGGTTCTGTCTTGGGAAGACTCTTCGCCCATCGTGGAGCTCCTGCCTGAGTAAGTCTCGCCGCTTCGGGGCTGACTCCGATTTTTTCGTCGAGGGGGATCTGGCTCGCCGCGAATTCTAGCGAGCCGAAGAGCTGGGGTTAGTCCTCGATGCTCTCAGAATGAAGATGGAATTCCACCGGCAACACTTCGCCGGCGCTCAGATGGAGACCGTCCTTTGTTTGGGACGCAAACCCCGGCGCAGACACCGTGACCTCATAGGGCCCGCCGACCCGCATATGGTCTATTCTCCAGAGCCCGTCACCGCCGCTCAAGGCCGCATATTGGGTTCCGGTTTCTTCGTGAACGGCGGTGGCCTCGGCGCCTGGCTGGGCGTTTCCGTCACCCGAGACAAAGCCTTCCATCCCGGCTATCCCTTCGGACGCGCCCTCTCCTAAAGTCTCTTCGCTCATCGTGAACTCCTGAAAAATGGGTCATGCCGTTCCGGGGCCGACGCAAAAAGTTGAAGGGATCTATCTCACCGCGGATTCTAACGAGCCGACTGGGCCGACCGAAGATCGAGCGAGTTTAGTTCTGCAAAGACGCCCGAATCGCTTCGACCTCGTCTTCATCCAGCAACGCCTCCAGCACGATTGGTCGGCCCGGCAGGAGCAGGCCGAGATTCGGGAAGGTCAGCGTGCCGCCGGGCTGGATCCGTCGAGTGCGTGCGTTGGCGAGTAGGAAGGTCGGGAATCGGTCGCGGACGCCTGGTCCGTTGCCGTAGACGGCCAGGAAGAAGCCGTCGTTTTCGTGGATCACCTTGTCGACCGTCCGCAGGAGCAGGTCGCCTTTCCGGATCTTTCGATTGACCGTCGCGACCTGCCAGCGGAGGGCGGCGTAGGCCGCCAGGAGGGTGCCCACCGGGATCAGCATCAGCACCAACGTCGGCGCCATCGGTTCGCCGTCGGGGCCGGTCGCGAAGAAAGCCATGACCGAGAAGAGGGTCATGCCCGTGGTCATCATGAGGCTGAGGCTCGCGAATTGGAAATCGGAGCGGGAGTAGTCGGTGGCTTTGACGGTGGGGGGCATGTCGAAACTACGTCTGGCGACTTCCTGAATTCACCACCCGTCCGCTCGGCACCGGGGCGCAGGCTCGTCCCTCGAGAAATCAATCAATCGTCCTTCGCCGCCCACCGGAAACCTATGTAGAAAGTGGAATCGTTGGGCCGGTAGCTAAATCGCCTGCCCGCCGTTTGATCGTAGACATCTTCATCAAATGCACCGCCCCGAACAACCTTGTAGGGCCCTTCACCGGAACCCAGAGGATCACTCCTTGGCCCAGGGTCATAGGAATCAATCCAAGTATCCAAACACCATTCCGAAACGTTGCCCAACATGTCAAAGAGGCCCCATGGGTTAGGTTTCTTCCGCTTGACCTCACGAGTCCCGGCTATTCGATGGTTGTGTTGCTTGGCTTCCCACTTTGAAGAATCACGCCCCTCCTCGAGATCGAAATCCACACCGCTGTTGCCTGAATACCAGGAGATCGCATCAAGAACTGGGGCATGATTTCTAGAAACGACATCAAGCTCGCCCACCCAGGTTGCCCCTTGCGTTCCAGCCCTACACGCGCGTTCCCATTCAGCTTCGGTTGGCAGTC
>JBCDKB010000741.1:0-2497 GCA_038747035.1 Acidobacteriota bacterium
CGCCGTCGCCGCGTCGAGCTACAGCCAGCTCGGCTGGGCCGTTTTCCAGACCATCGACGACAACGAGCAGATGGTCCGGGAATTCGAGCAGCGTTTCGGCATTCCTGACCAGGTCTTTGTCTACGGCGCCTCCCTCGGCGGCGCAGTGACGGTCCAGGCCATCGAGCAGGCGAACCTCGGCAACGTGGTCGGCGCCATGCCGATCTGCGGCGCGCTGTCCGGCAGCCGCAGCTGGGACGGCGCCATTGACGTCCGCTTGATCTATGACGCCATTTGCGCCGACGTGCCCGGGGCCAACATCCCGGGCGGCGCCACCGGCCTGCCTTTTCCCCCAGACCCGGACTTCACCCAGACCTCCGTCGGCATCGCCGCGGAAGCCTGCTTCGGCCTCCTGGCCGGCGACAACCGCACCGACGAGCAGGCCGCTCGCATCCAGGAGTGGGTTAACGTCACCCGCATCGGCCCAGAATTCATCGTCACCGACATGATCTTCGCCACCTTCGGCCTCGCCGACCTGGTCTTCGATCCGGCCAAGCTCGGCGGCGGCCAGGCCCTCGACAACCTCAACGTGGTCTACGGCGATGCGGAGATCGACGCGTCGATCGCACGCGTCTCCGCGGATCCCGCGGCCCGCCAGCGCTTGCTGGACAACTACACGCCCACCGGCAAGATCGGCGACGTCAAGATCGTTGGCTTGCACACGGACAAAGATGGTCTAGTCATTGTTGAACAATCGATTGACTACGCGTCCATCGTGCCGGACGGCACCATGACCCTCGGCGTGATCGTCGAGGATCCGCCGACCCACTGCGGCTTCACCGAAGCCGAAACCGCCGCGGCGTGGGAGTCCCTCCGCGCTTGGGTCGGCGGCCTTCCGCAGCCGACCCCCGCGTCGATACAGGCGACCTGTCAAGGCATCGAAGGCGCGGGACTCGCCGCGGGACCGTGCCGCATCGACCCGGAATTCACGACCACTCCGATCGGCGATCGCATTCGCCCTCGCTCGGTGTGCACGCCGTCCGACCAGACCCTGTGCCTCAACGACGGTCGCTTCCAGGTCACCGCGACCTGGGCCGACTTCGACGGCAACACCGGCTTCGGTCGGACCGTGCCGCAGACCGCCGACACCGGCGCCTTCTGGTTCTTCGCCCCGGAGAACCTGGAAGTCATCTTGAAGGTCCTGGACGGCCGCCAGTTCAACGGCAACTTCTGGGTCTTCTACGGCGCGCTCTCGAACGTCGAGTATGAGATCACCGTGCTCGACACGGTGAGCGGCCAGGTCAGGGTCTACAACAACCCGGCCGGCAACTTCGCCAGCATCGGCGATACCGAAGCCTTCTAGGGCTTTCTCCCCAGAAGGCCCTAGCGACCTGCGGACCGCGCCCTAGGAGACGCGGTCCGCGAGCTTCGCTAGATCGACAAGCGCTTCGCCCGTGAGTCGGCAGAAGCGCCAGTCGTCCAGCATCCGGGCGCCGAGCCGGCGGTAGAAACCGATCGCCGGCTCGTTCCAATCCAAGACGCCCCAATCCAAGCGGCCGCAGCCCCGCTGCACCGCCAGCTTCGCCAGGTGGGCGAGCAAAGCTTGGCCGTAGCCTTTGCCCCTCGCCTCGGGCTTCACAAATAGGTCTTCCAGGTAAATCCCGGGCTGACCGAGGAAGGTCGAGAAGTTGTGGAAGAAGAGGGCGAAGCCCATTTCGCCCCCTGGCCCGGTGCCCTCACAGAGAATGACGACTTCAGCCCTCGGGGTGTCCCCGAAGAGGTGGCGACGTAAGCTGTCTTCGTCGGCCACGACTTCATGGAGCAGTTTTTCGTACTCAGCGAGTCCGCGGATCATCTCGAGAATCAAGCCGACGTCTTCCACCGTCGCCGGGCGGATCGTCACTGACGGTTCTTCAGTCGCTTCTTTAGTCGGGGTCACGGGGGGCATGGGTCGGCTGCTAGAGTCTCGTCGATGACCGCCGATTCTAACGACGCCGGTTCGCGCCCCGGGACTGACACCACCGACCTCTTCCTCCACCTCACCCCGGAGCGGGTGCTCGACGCCGTGGACCGGGGCGGCTACACCACGAGGGCCGTGTGCTACCCCCTCGCGTCGTTCGAGAACCGCGTCTACGAGGTCGAGCTCGCCGACCGACGCCGACTGGTCGCCAAGTTCTACCGGCCGCGTCGGTGGAGCGAAGAGCAAATCCTCGAAGAGCACCGCCTGCTCGCCGACCTCGACGGTGACGAGCTGCCGGTCTGCGCCGCGTTGCCCTTCCCCGACGGCGGCACCCTCCGTGAAATTGACGGGCTTCTTTATGGATTGTGGGAACGCAGCGGCGGACGGGCCCCCGACGAGCTCGATCTCAGCCTGGCGCGACGCCTTGGCATGCTCGTCGGTCGTCTGCACGCCGCCGCGTGGAGACGACCGTTCAAGACCCGGCCTCGACTCGATGCAGACCGCTATATTCGTCGGCAACTCAAATTCTTGAAGCGACACCGGCTCATCCCGCGCCCG
>JBCDKB010000742.1:0-2472 GCA_038747035.1 Acidobacteriota bacterium
CCTAACCCTCGGCAAGCGCGGCACCCTCTACGCGAATTTCGCCGCCTGCGAGCTCGAGAACCGCGGCGTCTGGCGCATCGACCCCGACGGCACCGCCGAGCGCATCGTGCCCCTCGGTATGGACGTCCTGCCCAACGGCATCACCCGCGTTGACGATCGACTCTTCGTCGCCGACTCCCTGGGCCAGATCCTCTCGGCCTCGATCGACGGCGGCGACGCCGACATGTGGAGCGCCGACCCCGCCCTCGCCGAAGACCCGGACGTCTTCGGCCCCGGCCCGAACGGCATCCAGTATTTCGAAAACGAGCTCTACGTCGCCAATTCCGACAGCGCCCAAATCCTGGCGTTCCGTCTCCTCGACGACGGCACCGCCGGCGATCCGCGCATCCACGCCCAGCTGCCGAACGGCTGCGACGACTTCGCCTTCGATACCCGCGGCGCGATCTTCTGCACCACCGACCCGGCCAACACCGTGCTCGAGATCTCGCCCGACGGCCTCACCGTCACCGTCATCGCCGATGACCTCTTCGATGGCCCCACCGCCGCCGCCTTCGGCCGACGCTCGGAAGACCGCCTGACGCTCTACGTCACCAACGCGGCCTTCCCGTTCTTCACGACGATGAACCGCCCGAGCCTGATGACCGTCGAGCTCGAGCATCCGGGGCTCCTGCCGGTCGTCACCCGGCGCTAGTCGAGCGATCACCATCCAGGCCGGACGCGATCAAGCGTCCGGCTCGAAGAAGCCTTCCGCGAATCGGCGAAGGCAGCTAAAGCTTCTCCCTCTGAGACTCTAGGGCCTCGATTTGCGCGACGTCTTGTGGATCCATTCCGCGAGACTGTGTGTCAGACCTCCCCAAGCCCAAAGTCTTCCTGAGCTACAACAGCAAGGACAGAGATGAAGTGCGCCTGCTCTACCGTGCGCTGGAGCAGGGCGGCTTAGAGCCCTGGATGGATGACGAGGATCGTCGGCCAGGTGGCTACTGGCGGCGGCAGATTTTCGGGGAGATTCAAGCGAGCGACGCGATGCTGGTGTGCCTGGGTCCAAACGGCTGGGGCCCGGTCCAAAAACTGGAGGTGCTTCTCGGACTGGAAAGGCACTGGCTCGGATCTGAAGAGCTCGTCATCGTGCCCTACAGCCTCGCGACTTCGGCGTCCGATGAAACCGAGTGGCCTAAATTTCTCAATCACTTCTCCCGGGTCGGTCCCTGGGACCTCGGCACCCAAGAAGACGTTGAGGATTTCCGACAGAAGCTGCGCTGTGAATCTGAGGCCACTGGAGCCGCCCAGGAATCGATACTGGACTATATTCCGGCCGCTTCCCCCAGCTCAAAGAAGCTAGTCGCCTGTTTTCTCGTCGTATTCGTCCTGCTTCTAGGCACCGTGGCTTGGGCCCGCACTCTCTCTATCGACCGCGAAAAGATCAACGCGCGCGCGGCCGCTCTCGAGGCCACCATCTCGGGAGGAGCCTTCCTTGGAGACCGAGCCGCGACAATCATTGACCTGGAACTCGGAGGGGACTCGCTGGACTCTCAGGGCCTCAAAGATCTGTTCGGGCTTCTGGATCACTTGATGGGTCGACAAAACCTCAACAAGGATCGCCTACTCATTCTCAACTATCTTGTCGACGGAGAAGACTCGCTGCGTCAGGGCGATTTTCGAGTCGCCGTTCAAAGTTTCCGCAGCGCAGCGAAGCTCACCGAAGCGGTCCTGGTGGATCAGCCCGATCTCATCTACTTCACCCACCTCTCAGCCCTCTGTCACCATCGCCTGGGGGAGACTCGATTTCTTCAGGAGAGTCCGGTCGAAGCCCTTGAGCACTTTGAGAAAGCTCTTCTGAAGAGAGAGAAGCTGGCTAAAACGTTTCCTGAAGTTTCGAGCTGGAACCGAGACCTTGCGATCATCCGAAACAAGATGGCACCCATTCTGGTCAGACAACTCGACTATCAGGGGGCGTCGCAGATTCTCGGGGAGTCGTCCGATGTGTCGAAGCGGCTCATGGAAGAAGAGGCTCGGGGTGACGCCACCTGCCTGCGTGATGCGGTCACCTCCGAGCTCTTTAAGCAGCTCATTGACGAGATCAACGAACAATTCGAAGGCCGTGAAGAGGCTTTTTGGACCTGCCTTGATACGGACTTCTACCCCTCGGAAGCAGAAAGACTCCAGGGGGTCGAGTCTCAGGCTTGTGCATGGGTCTACAGAAATATCAAGACGCAACATGAAGAGGATGATGCCACGGCAGCGTGCGAGATCTTGAAGCTCCGGAGTGTGCTCACCCGCGGAGGACGCTGGAGCTCCCTAGCCGAGAGGCTCGACCCGAAGGTATTCGCCGCGCTCAAGGCCTTCGACTCGAGTCAGTGCGAAAACCCGGGGGCCAGAGACTGAGGAACCGCCCTTTCAGTCCTTCGATGACTCCGCCTCAGCCAACCACCCCAAGGGCGCGACGCCGTCTGGGGCTTCGAAGTCGAGGTTGAG
>JBCDKB010000743.1:0-2457 GCA_038747035.1 Acidobacteriota bacterium
CTTCGAGATCTCGGCCGGCACCGGACCGCTGTTGCCGATGCAGGTGGTGCAGCCATAGCCGACGGTGTGGAACTTCAAGTGCTCGAGGTAGACGTCGAGTCCCGACTCTTCGAGGTAGCGCGTCACCACCTTCGAGCCCGGCGCCAGGCTGGTCTTGACCCACGGTTGGGAGGTCAGGCCAAGCTCGTGGGCCTTTTTGGCGACCAGGCCGGCGGCGACCATCACCGACGGATTCGAGGTGTTGGTGCAGCTGGTGATGGCCGCGATCACCACCGAGCCGTGGTCGACCCGGAAGGTTTCGCCGTTGCGGGTCACTTCCACCGACGTGTCGCCGTCGCCGTCGATGTCATCTTCGGCGGCGACGCCCTTGAGCACGTCGAGGTCGCTGGCGAAGGACGTGTGGACGTCCTTGAGAGCGATGCGATCCTGGGGACGCTTCGGACCCGCGAGGGCGGGTTCGACCGTGCTGAGGTCGAGGGTCAGGACGTCGGTGTAGGTGGCTTCGGGGGTGGCGGCGGTGTGGAAGAGTCCCTGCTCTTTCATATAGGCCTCGGCGAGGGCGACTTGCTCCTCGCTGCGGCCGGTGAAACGCAGGTAGTCGATCGTCTGATTGTCGACCGGGAAGATGCCGCAGGTGGCGCCGTACTCCGGCGCCATATTCGCGATGGTCGCGCGGTCGGCGAGCGGTAGGTCCCCGAGGCCAGGGCCGAAGAATTCGACGAATTTGCCGACCACGCCCCTGGCGCGCAGCATCTCGACGACCCGCAGCACCAGGTCGGTGGCGGTGGCGCCTTCCCGCAGCTCGCCTTCCAGGCGGAAGCCGACGACCTGCGGGATCAGCATCGAGATCGCCTGGCCGAGCATGGCGGCCTCGGCTTCGATGCCGCCGACGCCCCAACCGAGCACGCCCAGGCCGTTGATCATGGTCGTATGGGAATCGGTGCCGACCAAGGTGTCCGGGTAGGCCCAGGGCGCGGCGCCGTTTGAGCCCTGCGGCGCGGTCATCACCAGCCGGGCCAGGTATTCGAGGTTGACCTGGTGCACGATGCCGGTGGCCGGCGGCACCACTTTGAAATTTTCGAACGCGCCTTGGCCCCAGCGCAGGAAGGCGTAGCGTTCATAGTTGCGCTCGAATTCCTTCTCGGCGTTGAGCAGGAGGGCCGCCTCCGAACCGTATTCGTCGACCTGGACCGAGTGGTCGATGACCAGCTCGGCGGGCTGGAGGGGGTTGATCTTCTCGGGGTCGCCGCCCATCGCGACCATGGCGTCGCGCATCGCCGCCAGGTCGACCACGGCGGGGACGCCGGTGAAGTCTTGGAGCAAGACGCGCCCGGGCATGAAGGCGATTTCAACGCTCGGCTTGGCCTGCGGGTCCCAGTTGGCGACGGCCTCGATGTCGGAGGCGGGGACCGCACCGCCGTCTTCGCGACGGAGCAAGTTCTCGAGCAAAATGCGCGTGGCGAAGGGAAGCCGCTCGAGGTCGAATCCTTGCTTTTGGAGGGCCTGGAGGCTGGCGATAGCGTAGGACCGATCGCCGACCTTGAGCGTCTGTCGGGCGTTGAAACTATTCTTCATTGAGGACCTTTCGGGGTCTATTTTGCCGGGGCGGAAAAATCGCGGTCGAAGCGTGTTCTTCCTAAGTTTATCGTATCCGTCAAGTTTTTTCCGCAGTGCGGCATAGCCCCTCGGGCGGCCTCGGCGGCGGTCGCAAAGCCGCCGCCCCAAGCGCCCGCGTCGAACCCCTCCAGCTGCTAAGATCCAGCGGATGTCGACGCCCGACGACCCGGCGGCCGCACCGCCCGAATCCCTCGACAGCCCCGTCTTCCTGCTGGCCATGCCGCAAGTGATGGATCCGTTCTTCCACAAGAGCGTGGTGCTGTTGGTGCAGCATGCCGAAGAGGGCAGCCTCGGCTTTATCGTTAACCGGCCGACGGAGCTGAAGATTTCCGACATCCTCGACGATCTGGAAGTCCCGTGGCGCGAGGATGATGAAAGCTGCGCCTATTTTGGCGGGCCGGTGTCGTGGGAGATGGGGACCTTGGTCATCCGCGACGAAGACGTGGAGGCGGCGGACGGGGTGACCCCCGGCGTGGCTTTGACCCAGAGCGCGTCCGACCTCCAGCGCCTGGTCGACTTGCCCAATGACCAGTTCCGGCTCTACCTCGGCTACGCCGGCTGGGGCGAAGGGCAGCTGGAAAAAGAGATCGTCCGCAACGACTGGCTGATCGCCCCGGTGTCGAGCGAGCTCATTTTCGCCAACGATCCGGAAGATGTGTGGCGCGCCGCCGTCGAGTCCGTGGGCATCGACCCCGACCTGCTGCCGGCCTGGACGCAGGACGGCGCCGACGACTCCAACTAGGGCCCTGATTTCCAACGACTTCTCTGAGGGAGCTGCGCCATGAGTCACGCCAAACCCAAGACCGCCGTGGTCACCGGCGGCAGCGCCGGTATCGGCGC
>JBCDKB010000744.1:0-2431 GCA_038747035.1 Acidobacteriota bacterium
CAGAGCTTCAACGGCGTTTGCCTTGAGCTGCGGCTTCAGCTTCATCACCGCCCCGAGGCTTCGTTCCATGGTCTGCTCGACGACACCTTCTAGAAACGCGCTCAGCATATTCAGCCGCATTCGGCCACTGCACACGTAGGCGACGTTGTTGCCGGACACGGCGAAGTGCAGCTCGCCCTGCTGGAAAGCCTCGCCCTCGTCCGGCTCCTTTTCGATCGGCTTTACCGACTTGACGTCCGTCCGGGTTGGCACCGCCAGCGTCTTCCCGTCGGGTTCACACTCCGAGAGATGACCAAAGAAGAGCTGGTCCTTCCACTGCCATTGCAGGCACTGAAGCCGGCTCTGCCCGTCGCGGCAAGGGAAGGTCCGATCTTCCACCTGAGCATTCTTCTCAAGCAGCCAGATCAGGAGATCCTGAAGACTCGCAGGTGAGTCCGGAAAATCATGCGGAAACCCATGCTCCCAGAGCGCGCGCACGTAGTGGACCGTCTTCCGTCTTGTTCTGACGGACTCGTTCGCCGAAGCGTCCATACCTTCACCCTCAAGAAATAAATTGTGGCTAGAGACTAGATGGGCGAGTCAAAAAGAGTCAAGGCCTAGCTGCTGGACGCCCTACTCCCTAGTCGGTTCGCAACGCCTCGACGAGCTCGCCGACTCGTCGCCCCGCAGCCCGCTCCAGCGCCGCCCGCATTTCCGGCGACATCGATTCGATGAGGGCCGCCACCTGCTCGCCCGGCTTCTGAGCCTCGCCGGTCTCGGCGCCGCGAGCCTGCATCGCCGCCCGCGCCTTCTCGACGAGTTGGCCCTGCGCGAAGTGGGTGTAGCGCTTGACCATCGCCAGGGTTCGGTGACCTAGGATGTCCGCCAGCTCCCGCAGCGAGAAGCCCGCCTGCGCGAGCCAAGCGCCCGCCGTATGCCGGAGGTCGTGGAAATGGAAATCGTCGATCTCCGCCGCTTCCAGGGCCTGGTGCCACTGCGGATAGTTGAACTTCACGCCTCCGCGGGGCCCCTTCAGTGCCTCGTCCCGCTCGCCCGGGTCTAGCTGAGCGTGTTTCGCCGCGAGAATCTCCTTGGCTCTCGGGAGTAAAGGGATCTGCCGAGCTTCGCCGTTCTTCGTGTCGACGTGAAGAATCGTTCCCGCCACCAGGTCGAGGTGGCGCCACTCGAGCTTTGCGATCTCGCCGAGCCGACTCCCGGTCGTCATCCCGAGGAGCACCCAGATCTCGACATCCTTGCCGCGAATCGCCTCGAGCAACCGGGGATGCTCTGCGTCCGACAACCAGCGCTTGCGCTCCCTCCCGACCTCGGAGGCGCCCAGGCGACGCGTCGGCACCTGTGAGTAGGCGACGTCCCCCGACTTGACGGCGCGCCGGTAGGCCGCCCCCAGGGCGGCGAGATAGCGATTCGCGGTCGCGTCGCTGACTGGCTCGCCACTTCGAGACGCGCGACCGCTCGTCAGCTCTTCGAGGTGGTGCAAGACGACTTTGGGCGGCAGCTTGTCGGCCCGGTACTCTCCGACCCGCTTCGACCACCAGTCGAGCTTCGTCCGCCCTTCCCGGTGAGCCTTCGTGTCGTCCTTGAGATCGAGTCGCTTCCGCTCCTCAAGCAGGTCGCCGACGAGCAGAGCTTTTTTCGGAGGGCCGGCGATGTCGTGGAGGCCTTGGTCAATCTCGACCTCGATCCGCTTCCCCCACTTCTTCGCCTCGGCCTCGGTGTCGAATCTCATCGTCTTCGTGATGAGGATATCGGCCGGCCCTTTCTTGCGGACCACGCACCGATAACGGGTCCCGCTCTTCCTCTTCTCGGCGACAACACTTGCCACGAATTTGCTCCTTTCGCAGCCAAAGTGTAACCAATTCTGTTACCACCCGCCAAAAAGGCCGCCTCGGAGAGAGGCGGCCTTCTTGGTAAATCCCCTGTTTTCTGGGAGATGCCGGCGGGGGGACTCGAACCCCCAAGCCTTGCGGCGGCGGATTTTAAGTCCGCTGCGTATACCGATTTCGCCACGCCGGCAGAGGCGCGGAGTCTAACAAGAACGGCTGTGGTCCGCCGTACGAAGAGGGAGACTGGAGCGGGAAACGGGATTCGAACCCGCGACCCCAACCTTGGCAAGGTTGTGCTCTACCACTGAGCTATTCCCGCTTTGAAAACGAGGCTGTGAGCGCGTGTCCGGCGGGACCCGTGTCGAGATTCGGAACGAATCCCGGCAGGTGTCGGTCGGAGAGGCTCTGCTGAAAGATCTACCGCCTAAGTGCCCTTACGGAAGGACGCGGGTAACAATCTAAGGAGTTGGAGGCGACGGCCGGAATCGAACCGGCGAATGAGGGTTTTGCAGACCCTTGCCTTACCACTTGGCCACGTCGCCCCGAGTCTGGCACTCCCACCGAAAAAGGTGAGGAATGGAGCGGGAAACGGGATTCGAACCCGCGAC
>JBCDKB010000745.1:0-2415 GCA_038747035.1 Acidobacteriota bacterium
CCGTCGCCGCCGGAGGCCACGGGCGGCGAAGATCAGCTCTCCGAAGGGGTCGACGGCTTCCAACTGGCGGGCCTCGGCACCGGCGAAGTGGAGGCGCCGCCCGAGGACCTGCCGCCCGCTCCGCCGACGCCGCCCGCGTGGCTTGACCTGCGACGCCCCCAGGCCTGGATCTTGATCATCGCCCTGATGGCCCTCGTCGCCTTCGGCGGACACTGGGTGGCGCAGCGCGGCCGCTCCGCCCCGCCGCCGGTGGACGATGGGTCAAGCATCGAAGCCGAAGACGTCAGGCCGACGACGCCCCAATAGCCCTCAGGCTTCGATCCGGGCCCTAGTGCCGCGCGGTGCCAAAAAAACCGCGACCTTCGAGGTAGAGCACAAGCCGCTGGGTGGCTTCGGCGGGGGTGACTTCGGTGGTGTCGATGACCAGGTCGGCATCCTCCGGCGCCTCGTAGGGGTCGGAGATCCCCGTGAACTCCTGGATGATGCCGGCCCGGGCCTTCGCATAGAGACCCTTTCGGTCACGTTGCTCGCAGACCTCGAGGGGGGTGGCGACGTGGACCAGGACGAACCCGCCGACATCCTCCACCAGTTCGCGCACCTCCTTGCGCACCGCGTCGTAAGGCGCAATCGGAGCGCAGATGGCGATGCCGCCGTTCTTCGTGATTTCCGAGGCGACGAAGCCGATGCGGCGAATGTTGAGGTCACGGTCGTGGCGCGAGAACCCGAGCTCGGACGACAGGTTGCGGCGCACGATGTCGCCGTCGAGCAGCGTCACCGGGCGGCCGCCGGCTTCGAGGAGCCGGGCCTCGAGGACTTTGGCGAGGGTCGACTTGCCGGCGCCGGAAAGACCTGTAAGGAAGACGGTCAGGCCCCGTCGGTGACGGGGCGGGTAGGTGCGGCGGAGCTCCTGGGCGACTTCCGGGTAGGTGAACCACTCCGGAAGCTCTCGGCCGTCGGCGAGGCGGTTGCGCAACTCGGTCCCCGAAATTGACAGGGATCGCACGCCGTCTTCCAGCTCATCGGAGGGAAGATAGTCGTCTTGCTCAGGCACGTAGACCAGGTGCCGGAACGGCACCATCTCGATGCCGAGCTCTTCTTCGTGGGCCCGAACCAGATCCTGGGCGTCGTAGGGGCCATAGAACGGGCGGCCGTCAGCGCCGGCCCCGGGTCCGGCGTGGTCGCGGCCGACGATGAAGTGTGAGCAACCGAAGTTCTTCCGCACGATGGCGTGGAGCAGGGCCTCCCGCGGGCCCGCCATTCGCATGGCGAGGGGGAGCAAGGCGAGCATGGCGGTTTGGGCGGGGTAGCGCGACAGCAGCGCCTGGTAGCAACGGATGCGGGTGTAGGGATCGATATCGCCGGGCTTGGTGACGCCGACCACCGGATGCAGCAGCACGTTGGCCTCGAGCTCACGGACCGCCCGGAGGGTCAGCTCGACGTGGGCGCGGTGCATGGGATTACGGGTTTGAAAGGCGACGATGCGGCGCCATCCGAAGCGCTCGAACCGCCTCCGCAGCTCCGCCGGCGTCGCCCGCAGGCCCTGGAAGTCATAGCGCGCCGGGCGCTCGAGTCCGCGGACCGGCCCGCCGACCACGAAGGTGTTGGCGCGGCGCATCAGGTGGGCGACCGCGGGGTGGGTCGGGTCCGCGGTTCCGAAGACCCGCTCGGCGGTCTGCCCGCGGTCCATGGGCCAGACCTCTTCGACGGTCTGGACCGCCAGGGGAGCGCCTTCACCGTCGCGCAGCACCAGAGAATCCCCCGGCTTGAGGCCCTCGGCGACGGCGGGGGTGACGTCCAGGGTCACCGGCAAGGGCCACAGGGTGCCGTCCGCGAGCCGCATCGTCTCGGCGACGGCGTCGAAATCGGCCTTGACCATGAAGCCGCGGAGCGGCGAGAAGGCGCCGTTGAGCAGCAGCTCGAGATCACAGAGCTGGCGAGGGGTCAATGTCCACGAGACGGCGTCGGCGGCGAGGCGACGAAGTTCAGCGGCCTCTTCGGCGCTGGCGATCAGATCTACCAAGTCACCGCCGTGGGGCGGATTGAGTGAAAGCGTCATCGATGGGATTCCGTAGAAGAGCGGGGCAGGGGCGTTGCTGAATCCGGCGTCGCATGGGCCGAGTCCAGAGCTTGGGGTAAAGCGGCCGTAGGGTAGCGGCTTCGGTCACCGACGTCAAAACCGGGCTAGCCCGGGCACAGCACGAAGAAGGGACAGCTCGGACAGCGACGGGGATCAACTTTCGGGGCAAATCGGTGCCCCGCAACCCCCCTCGACGTCTCTCGGGCTTTCTCCAGCTGCGCGTCGACAAGGCGCTGGGGGAGAAGCAGGTCCCGACGCCCTCCGTCGCCGAGAAAGAGCACCTGGATCTTGACCCGACCCGTGCCGTAGCTTCGACGGGCAGCTTCCTGAATCAGCCC
>JBCDKB010000746.1:0-2384 GCA_038747035.1 Acidobacteriota bacterium
CGGCTCGATCCTTCCGGCGATCGAGCTCCCCGAATCACAAGCCCTTGCCCTTTACGAGGTCGACACCGACGCCGCGAGCATCACCGCGACCCGCGACGTCCGCCGCTGGCTAGGAGGCCGGCAGTTCGCCGCGAACTTGACCATCCTCGATCCGCAGGTCGGAGGCGTGACCGTCTGGGCCAATCCGACCGGCCGACCGCTGGACATCTTGCCGGACTCTATGGCGATCGAGCTTCACGAAGACGCCGCCGGCCTCGGAGGCTCGGGTGAGTGGCGATTCGAGGTCGAGCAGCGGGCGCCCGGTGGGGCCTGGGTGTCGCTCTTTACGAGCTCAGCCACTGACGACCGGCGACCGGCGATTCAGGCCGACGGCACCGTCTCGGAGATCTACCCCGAGGTGCTGACGATCGAGCCGGGGGCGGTGGTGCGACTCCGCGTGCTTTCGGTTGCGGCTTCGGCGTCGGGGGTGTCGTTGCGCTTGCCGCTGTGGGGTGGCCGATGAAGGCGTTGACCGTCGTTGGCTTGGTGGCCATGGCCGTGCCGGCAGCCGCTGCAGCCGCCGCCGAGGTCATGAGCCAGGCCTCGGGCTTGGAGTTCGGCGAGCTCTACGAAAAGTCGATTCTTGGAGCGATCTTGGCCGCCGTCCTTCTCGGGGTCTTCCTGCTTCTGCGGGAGATCGTCTCGAAGTTCGGAAAGCGCCTCAAGAGCCTCGAGGACTCCATCTACGTCAGCGCCACCGTGACCAACAGTCTCGCCGGCCGACTTAGTGATTTCGCGCAGCTGGCCGCGGCTATCGACCCTGATGGCCCGACCGACACCAAGAACAAGCAGCTGTCCGGCTACTACGCGCGAGCGGCGCTCGAGAACGAGCGCATCCGCCAGTTGCTCGAACTCAAGTTGAGGGCTGAAGAATGACGATTACTAGCCTTGCTGGCTTCTTGGATCTTGAAGCCTTGGAGGAGCTATTGAGGCGCCTCCGCGCCGTCGGCGAGAACGTCGACGATGTCATTGGATCCGCCTGGGCTGTCGCCAAAACCACCGCCACCAAGGCTGACGACAAGCTCGTCGGGCGCATCATCTCGATCGCCGAAAACCTTGGCGTCGAGGTCGAAGAGCCGCCCAAGCCGGAGTCTTTCGCGGTCGCGATGCGGGATCTGTGGGACTCGATCGCCCAGGCGGATTCCACGGGTGTGGCCGAACCCGGGAGCCTGCCGTGAAACGCCTGCTCTGGGTGCTGCTGCTGTCCGTTCTCCTCCTGTCGTCCGCGGGCTGCGCGTCCTGGATGGACGCCGCGGGTGGCATCGCCCGATCTCAGATCTGGAGCGATCTCTACGCCTTTGTGCTCGACATGGCCTGCGAGTCTTCCGGGTATTGCCAGGTGCGGGTCGCCCGCGTCAACGAGCTGCCCGCCGGGCAGCTGATCAAGGCCGACGCCTGGACGATGCCGGAGACCGAGGCCCTGGGCCTCCAGTCGGGCGACGTGATCCGCGTCGACCCCGGCGACCTTATCGGCAACTGGGTCCAGGCGATCGACCGCGACTACGACCCGGGAGAGGTCCCGCGCCATCTCCACTCCGCCAACGTCGAAATCGCTCGCCAGCTAGCCGCCCACCAAGCAGCCGCTTCCGCGTCGCAGCGCTTGGCCCCTCGAGCGGCCGGCGCGTCATCCCCGTCCTTCGAACTCAAAGACTTCTCGGTCCCGAGGTAACACCATGCGCAAACTCCTCCCCCTCCTGCTCCTAATCCTCGCCGCGGTCACGTCGGTGGCATGCTCCGACGACGCCCCCACCGAGCCCGAGCTAACCTTCGAGCTGGCGGCCGCCTTCGAGGGTCTCTACGTGCCTGCGGAGTTCGAAGGCGACGACGTGATCCGTCCCTGCCAGATCACTTTGGACGATCGCACCCGCGGCGGCGAGCCGTTCGCCGGCAGCTCCTACCGCCTCGACTGGCGGGCCGCGTGGATCAACCTTCCGGGCGTGACGACCAGCGCCGGTTGGCCCCAGGACTCCTCCGTAACGATCGATTTGCCGTCCGACTTCGGTGCCGGCGGTCTCTTTGCCGTTGAGCTCTCTGCCACCGATTCGGACGGTGCCACCGACCTGGCCAGCGTCTCCCTCCGCATCGACTGCGAAGCTGGTGGCGAACCTCAGACCTTCCAGGGGCGCTGACATGAGCGCCCGCCATCGTCGCGACTCCAATACGGCCTGGCTCGCGGTCCTGGGTCTCCTGATCCTCTTCACCGCCGCCATCGACGCAAGTGCAAGCGCATGTCCGTTGCCGATCCGCACCCTCGAAGTCGCCGAGCCGATCGTGCCGGCCGCCGACGGCGTCGATATCGTCCTCCAGCTCTACGAGCACCGGCCTACCGGCGCCGTACCGATCTC
>JBCDKB010000747.1:0-2370 GCA_038747035.1 Acidobacteriota bacterium
AAGCCCGGGTACGGCGCATAGGCGCTGCGGGTCCACTCCCAGACATCGCCGACCAGCTGCAGGTCGTCTTCGGCGCCGCGACCCAGGGCCGCGGGGTGATAGCGGCAGGATTCGACAAGATTGGCGCGGGCGACGGCGCGCTCGAAGGCCTCTCCGGCCAGGACCTCTTGCGCCGCCACCTCCCACTCCGCCTCCGTCGGCAACCGGGCGCCGGCCCAGCGGGCGACGGCGTCGGCTTCGAAAAAACTCAGGTGACACGCCGGCTCCGAGGGTTCCACCGGCCGCTTGCCGGCGAGGGTGAACTGACTCCACGATCCGTCGGCTTCCCGGTGCCAGTAAAACGGCGAGGACCAGCCTTCGCGCTGGACCGTGGACCAACCGTCGGAAAGCCACAGCGAAGCTTGACCGTAGCCGCCGTCGGCCATGAACTCGAGCACGTCGCCGCAGGTGACGAGGCGCGAGCGGATTTCGAATGGCTCGACAAAGACGCGGTGACGGGGCCCTTCGTTGTCAAAGCTAAAGCCGTCGCCGCCGGACCGGCGGTCATTCCGACCGATCTCCGCCAGCCCGCCGTCGAAGCTCAGCCAGCGCGCTTCGGTGTCCGAAGGTGGCCCCGGGTCGGCGGCCGGCGTGTAGATCGGACAGAGCGGGTTCTGCGCCAGCAGGTGCTTGACGTCGGTCAAGATGAGCTCTTGGTGCTGCTGTTCGTGGTGGAGACCGATCTCCACCAGCGGTAGGACTTCCGCATCGCCCTCTCCGAGCTCGTCGAGGAACAAGAGCATGTGGGCGTCGATCCGGCTTCGGTAGTCCTGGACCTGGGCCACGGTTGGCCGGGAAATCTTGCCGCGGTCGGGCCGGGAGAACTGCTCGCCGAGGCTGTTGTAGTAGGAATTGAAGAGGAAGTGGAACGCCGGCTCGGGGCTCTCGTAACCCGGTTGGCGGGCCAGGATGAAGGCCTCGAAGAACCAGGTGGTGTGGGCCAAGTGCCACTTGGCCGGACTGGCGTCGGGCATGGACTGCACGACGTAGTCCTCGACTTCGAGCGGACGACAAAGCCGAGCGGTGGCGTCTCGGACCGCCGTGTAGCGCCGAGCGAGCGAATCGGCGTCAAGCGCCGACCCGGGGTGGCAGGTCATGGTGAGGGGGTCCCCCGGCAGGTCACAGGTTGTGTAGCGACCGAAGCGGTTGGAAGCGTGTTGGCGGAGGGAGTGGGATTCGAACCCACGGATCCCGTGAAGGATCAACGGTTTTCAAGACCGCCGCATTCGACCACTCTGCCATCCCTCCGCGAGATGACCCGGCGTGCTCCGCCGGGTGGCGATTCAGACTATCGTGCCGCGCCCGTCTGTCCAAACCCCGGAACCCGGACTGCACAACAGCAGCTAAGGCGCCGGGGCGATGCGCCCAAGGCCCCCGAGGTAGGGCCGCAAGGCCTCCGGAATTCGCACCGAACCGTCGGCGTCCTGGTAATTCTCGAGGATCGCAATCAGCGTCCGACCGACCGCCAGCCCCGACCCGTTGAGCGTATGGACGAGCTGCGACTTGCCGCCCCCGGCGGGGCGATAGCGGATGCCGGCGCGGCGCGCTTGGAAGTCGCCGCAGTTGCTGCAGGACGAGATCTCGCGGTAGGCGTCTTGTCCCGGCAGCCACACTTCGAGGTCATAGGTCTTGGTGGCAGAAAAGCCCATATCGCCGCTCGAGAGCGTCAAGACGCGGTAGGGCAGCTCAAGGGCCTGGAGGATTTTCTCGGCATGGCCGGTCAGCGCCTCGAGCGCGTCGAAGCTCTTGTCCGGGGTCGTGAGCTGGACCAGCTCGACCTTATTGAACTGGTGCTGACGGATCAGACCGCGCACATCGCGGCCGTGGGACCCGGCCTCGGCGCGGAAGCACGGGGTGTAGGCCGTGAGTCGCATCGGCAGGGCCGCTTCGTCGAGGACCTCGCCGGCGTAGAGATTGGTGAGCGGCACCTCAGCCGTCGGGATGAGGTAAAGCTCCTTCGACGTCATCTTGAAGAGATCGTCTTCGAATTTCGGCAGCTGGCCGGTGCCGCGCAGGGCCGCCGGGCCGACCAGATAGGGAGGATGGATCTCCTCGTACCCGTGCTCGCCGGTGTGCCGGTCGAGCATGAAGCTGATGAGGGCCCGCTCCAAACGGGCTCCGGCTCCGCGCTGGACCGCGAAGCGAGCTCCGGAAAGCTTGGCGGCGCGCTCGAAATCGAGAATGCCGAGCTCGGGGCCGAGGTCCCAGTGGGCCTTGACGTCGAAATCGAAGGCCCGGGGCTCGCCGATACGGCGCTCTTCCCGATTCGAGGACTCGTCTTCGCCGACCGGTACCGAAGCGTCGGCCAGGTTGGGGAACCCGAGCTCCTGC
>JBCDKB010000748.1:0-2359 GCA_038747035.1 Acidobacteriota bacterium
CGCACGGCGTGACGCGAAGCTCGGACTGCCAATTGTGACGCCAGCCCAATCCCAACGGACCGTCGACTTGGGCCGCCGAGGACGAGTAGGAGCGGCTGAAATCGAGGTCCGGACCGCGGCCGGGCACCGTGAAGTCTTGGTGCGACATCGTGAGCGCGCCGTTCCACAGATCGACGCCTTTGATGAGCGTATGGCCGAGCGGCAGCTGGTCGGTCACCCGCAGCTCGGAGAGAGCTCTGGCCTGGCGGACCTCGCTGCCGTCTTGGGACGTCGCCACCAGGTTTAGGACGTAGTCGCCCGGCGGCAGGTCGTCGATGGTCAGCTCTTCGCTGTGGACGATGAAGACCTCGTTGCCTTCCGCGTCGATCTCTTTCGCCGGATAGCTCGACGTGAAAAGCGGGAAGGCGATGCCGATGTCCACTTCGCCGGAGAGCGCGTCTTGGCCATTGATCGGCAAGGCCTCGAGGCGCACGTCGGCGTCGGTATTGAGGGAGAAGGTGAAGTCGACCGGATCCGTGCAGATCGAGCCGTTGACCAAGTCCGTTTCTTGAGAAAGGCGGATCGACGGCGAGTAGGAACGAATAAGGCGTTGGGATGTCTGAAGAGGAAGGAAGTCGGACTTCACTTCATAGAGCAGACCCGGATTGACTACCAGCTGCAGGTCATGGGCGGCGAAGCCTTCTAGATTCAAGCCACGCGGCAGTACCGCGACGCCTTCGCCCGACGCCGACCCGGACGCCACCGCGATGACATCCTCCAGGTTTTGCCACATCCGCACTTCGACGCGCTGGGCGACGTACTCCTCGGGGTCTACCCGATATCGGACGACGATTTCGGAAAGAGAAACGCCGTCGTCGGAGAGCGGGACCACCTCCGGCTCAACGGAAAGAATCCGCGGGTCCAGGCTGTAGAAGGAGGTGATGTTCGGGTCGGTGTACCTGAAGTTTCCGATGGAAGCGGCATTTCGACTATCCGTCAGAAAAAGCTCGCCTTCCAGGTCCGAAGCCAGGAATGGCACGTAGTAGTGATTCTCGCCGGAGAGTACATTCTCGCCCGGGGTGCCGCCGCCGAAGAGGCGTGCGTCGATCACATTCGGCTCCGCCAGACCGATCGGCCCCACCACCCCTTCATTGGTAAGCTCGAGTTCCGGGACGGGATAGCTGCTAATCGGCGTCGGCAGCATGCTCCACCGCGTGTCATCGCACACCGTCGAGGGAAACACACACATGCCCGCGTATTGGATGAAGCACAAACCATTAGGGAAGATCCTTCCGTCCACCTCCGTGGTGCACATATCCCATACGAACTGACACTGCGAACACTCGCCAGCGACGCAGCCGTCACACGGGCAGGGGCTGCAGTCCTCCTCTCCTGCGCAGTCGTCACCGCAGCTCGGCGGATCCTGGCAAACGGGAGGCCCACCCGACTCGCAGGAATTGGTCAGCGTATAGAACGCGTAGCGAAGAGGATGCGGCAGCTCACCCAGGGCGTTGGCCGCCGCGTTGGCGCCGAAGTTCTCGGCCCGGCCCTGGGTAGAAACCGTCGGCTCGCAAGGCTGGGCCCCGGGTAGGAACGCGGTGCGGACGTTGATGGCCGGGCTGTAGCTGTAGAAGAAACGAAAGTTGTAGAGGTCCGTGTCCCCGTCCACATCCGGCGGATAGAGGTCTTCGCACGCTTCCTCGATCGGCTCGTCCGCCCCGGTCGCCAGCTGCTCGCACGTGAGATCCGCGTCGAGACTGCGCCGGACGCCGACCCGATATTCGACGATCGAGTCCCCCAAGATCACGCCGACGTAGGCCTCGCCGTGCCAGTCCGTCTCGAGGGTCAAGAGCGGACGGCCGCAGCCGCCGACCGTCGGCGTCGACTGCTCGCAGCTCGTGTAAGAACCAGAGACGTCAAGCGCCGCCTCGAAGACGCTGAGGTTGAGAATCTCGTCCTCCGGCGGGATCAAGCAGCTGATCGGCGCGGCGTCGCCGTTAGGGATCGCTTGGAACGCGGTGGTGTCGGGCGGTAGGGCCACGGCCGTCAAGTCGGCGTTCGCCACCGGATTTCCGAAGGCGTCGAGCACCAGCAGGCGGAGCGTGTCGGAAAAACGTCCCAGGTTTCCAAAAAGAAACTGCGTGCCGGGGTCGTTGGCCCGCTCCACCGAATCCACCGGCCCCGGAAAGGCGTAGGCTTCGATCGGCGTCAAGACTGACAGCGCTCCGCCCTCCACGACGACGCTGGCGCCCACCAGCTGGCGGCTCGCTTGGGACCGATAGCGATCCACTTCGTCTCGGCGGAGCAGCACCGGATCGACGTCGGTCTTCTGCCCGGCCTTGAGACGCACCAGGGCCTCGCCTCGCTCATCGGTGGTCAC
>JBCDKB010000749.1:0-2320 GCA_038747035.1 Acidobacteriota bacterium
CCAGCAGCGATCCGTCCAAGTCGTCGTCACCAAGATGTCGTTCAAGTTCAGCATAGAGCTGACTCGCGGTGGAGTGCGTTTTCATCAGACGACCCTTCTCGCGACCCCTACACGTTGGCGTTGCAATTACGGATCAGGTAACCCGACGTGGGCTTGACGATGCGAGGAGTGGTGTACTCCTGCCACGGGTAGGCAACGCTGGTGCGATTCTCAATGCGCCAGGGATTGAGGGCCGTACCGTTGGACCATTCGGCGCGAACGGCGAAGTCTCGATCGCCCTGGCCGGTCATCAGCCCAGCCGAAGGCGCTTCGTAGTAAACGAGCACGTCGTCGTCGTAGAGCGTGACGAGCTCGCCGTCGTCCATCTCCATGACCACGTAGCCAGTCCAAACCTCGGCGACCTTGAAGTACCGCTGCATCTCTTCAGCGGTCGGCGTGTCGCCGCGCCCGGCAACGGCGCGGAGGGCTGTCCAGGTCGTGTCCTCTTCGATGGCATCGAGGGCGGACGGGCCGGCGTAGACCTTGATGTCCTGGTCGATGCGGATGCCGAGGTTCCGGCGGGCGATCTGCTGGGCGGCGGCTCGGATATGGAGCCTGCTATTCCCGTTCGGCCCGTTGAATTCGGAATTAAGCGGAAGGTCATTGACATGATCAGTCGGGTAGTTGTCAGGATCCGTGAGCAGTTCGGCCCGCTCCGCCTCAAGGTCGAGGCGAACGAGCTGATTGGCCAGCACTCGCGCTTGCGCTTCCATCGACCAGGCCGGGTCGGCTTGGCCCGCCAGCTTGAATTCGTCTTCGTCGCGAAGAGTCGCCAGGGTGTGGCGATCGATATCGCCAGTCTCGGTGCTCGTGTTGAAATCCACGTACCGAATCTCCGCACCCGCTCCACGCTTCGACGCAACGCGCTTCAGGTGGGAGCGATCGTGAACCCGAAATCGGTAGGTCAAGCCGGGAGAGGTGATCCGCCGGAAGATGCGCTCGCCGGGGAACTGCCCCGCGACCTGGGGATCACCGAGAACCAGCTCCGTAATCCATGGGTCGTAGCCCAGCTGGGCATCTTTGAGGGCACCGGCCTGCGGTCGGATGACCCGTTGCCCGTTGACCCTGGTCACCCGCGTCGAAAACGTCGAGGCGCCGCTAGAGGCCTTCAAAATACCGCTCATCGCCCAGCCTCCCGTCCGACCTTAAGGAGTTCCCGGCGGTAGGCCGCCGCGTACTTCGCGGGGTCACCGCCGGAAACTTCTTCGGCGCGAGCCCGAGCCAGCGCCACCATCTGCATACCGCCCGCATCAGCTCCGGACGGACCGCCGGAGTAGTCCGACATGTCCACCGATGCGGTCGTATCGCCGAGGTCGACGACAAACTCCTGATCCAGACCATCGGTCATGGAAGAACGAGCTTCGATGGCAACAAGATGGGACTCCTGGAGCTTGGCCGGAAGCGCCGCCAGCACCTCGAGAACATGGTCGCGCTCCGCGGGCGGGATCTTTCCGGCGAGCACCAGGGCGTCAACTCGAGCGGTGCGAGACGCCAGCGCCCGGGCATCCAGGTCGTCAAGCAAGGTTTTTTCAACCTCCTGGACCCTGGCTGACGCGGCCTTATCGATCGCCGCCTGAACCGCGGCGTTGAAGTTCGCGGGGTTGCCACCCTGGGCAAGCGCGAAGAAATCAAAGCCAGAAGCCGTCGCGGCCGGCGCCTCAGGCGACGGAGCTGGTGATGGATTGGGGTTCACTCGCGAAGCGCTCGCGGCCGGAGTTGTCGGCGCAGGCTCCGGCGTAGTCGGGTCGCTATTCTGAGGATCCGCCGGCGGCGTGCCGGCGACGGGTTTGTTCGGCATGGACGCCTCCGTCTTGCGTGAATAGAGCGCCCGCACAGACGCGGGCGGCTTCGAAAACGGCAAATCTTTAGCCCGATGGCGGGCTTGGAAGGTGGCGTCGGTCATCACAAGATCCGCCATTCCGGCTTCGACGGCCCGCGCGCCGAAGTACCAGCTTTCCGAGGCCATCGCGCCTCTAAGCTCGTCGTCGGAGCCAGACCAGCGCCCCTTATAGGCCTCGAAGTAGATCTCTGAAAGCTGGCGTAGGAGGTCGCCTTGCCCATCCTCGGCGTCCAGATCAGACGCCGAGAAGATCCCGAATGTGTAGGGCTCGTGGATCATGACGGCCGAGTCGGAGTGGACTCTCAGGTCCCCCTCTTTGGCGACCCGATGGGCGATGTACGACGCGGCAGAGGCACAAAGGCCATCGACATGCACAATCACGCGAGCCTTATGGCGGCGGAGCGCGTTGGCGATCGTCACAGCCGCGAATACATCACCGCC
>JBCDKB010000750.1:0-2310 GCA_038747035.1 Acidobacteriota bacterium
CGGCTTGCTGAATGACCAGCGCCATGTCCTCAGCAAAATAGGCGCCGACGGGCGCCGAGCGCATGGCGGCACCATTTCCGGAGGAACCTTGGCCTGCAAATTGTGACCGCGAGACCTCTTCCCAGCGATGCCCGTCAGCGATTTGGCGGAGGAGTCGATTCATGCTCGGTCCGTAGCCCCGGCTGATGTCGTAGTGCCGCGCGAAGCTGGTGGCCAGTTCGTCCGCGTTGATCTGCCCAAACCGTCTCAAAACGTCGACCACGGACAAGGACATGTTGGTGTCGTCGGTAAAGTGCCACGGTCCTTCGGGTGCTACTTCGCTCTCGAGATAGTGAGCGAGTTGACTCTCTGAGGTGAAAAACTGTTCACCGAAGGCGTCGCCGACGGACAGGCCTTCGAGGGAGACCAAAGCTCGCGCTAGGTTGTCATCCGTGTCGACCACGACAGGGTCCTGCTTTCGGAGGGATCGGTGGCGTCAAAGTTGGAATCTCGATGGTGATCGTCGGATTCGGGTGCCTTGATGATCGGATTCTGCGACCTGAGCTGTGTCGCGCAGGGCTCAGGATAATACGCCGAGATGTGCGTTTCGGAAGGCCGATTTGAGTCGACCTGAGGGCCACTTCATTCGAAACAACATAACCCGTGGCCCGTATTTGCTGGTGGTCTCGCCCGAAAATTCCAAGCGGCACAGTCCGGCCGGCTGAGCCCCTGCGCTGTGTGGCTTGTAGGGAATTGTAGGTCTGGGGCTCCCAGCGCACGAAAGTCCCCAGAGCGTTAGCTGAAGAGGTCGGAGCTTTCAATGAAACGTCGTTTCTTAGTCGTTCTGGTGCTGGTGACCGCCATTGTTGGTCTGTGGTTTCTATTCCGCCCCCCGAGCGAAGAGCCGCTCGAGCCGGTGACCTACCGGGGCCTGTCGATGGAAGAGCGCACGGTCATCACGGCGGACGGCGGCGAGTTTCCGATCGCCTTCGGGGCCGTCGACGTGCCGGAAGTCCGCGGCAAGGCGGGGAGTCGAACGATTAGCGTCGGCTACGGGTTTGTCCCGCGTTTGGCCGGCGCCGGCGAGACGCCGGTCTTTGTGGTCGCCGGAGGGCCGGGGGGGACCTATACCCGTCGCCTCGACCGGGTCTGGCTCCAAGAACTCATCCAGCTCTTCCGCGGCCTCGGCGATGTGGTCTTCGTGGATTTGCGCGGAATCGGTCGATCCGAGCCGAGTTTCGAGATCGGAGGGCCTGAACGCAAGATGCGCCGTCTTGAAGACGGAGCTGACTTCGCCACGCTGCTGCGCGATGCCGGCGTGGCGGGTCGAAAGCAGCTCGAAGACGCCGGCTTCGACCTTTCGGGCTACACCGTCCTTGAGGCGGCGGCCGACGTCATCGCCGTCGCAGACCATTTGGGCTACGGGCGATTCCATATGAAAGGAACGAGCTTCGGCTCGCACCTGACTCTGACGACGGTCCGCGAGTATCCGGAGCGGATCGAACGTTTTCTGGTGACCGGCGTCGAGGGCTATGACCACACCTTTGACGACGGCACGCAGGTCCTGGCGGCGGTGGAGCGCATCGCCGAAGAATCAGAAGCCGTCTGGAACGGCGCGCACGGCGCCAAGAATCCGCTGCAGGCGATGCAGAAGCTTGTCGAGACCGCCGAAGGCGATCCCGAACTCGCCCTGGGCATGCGTCCCCACGAGGTCTTGCTCGTGATGACGTCCGGCGACCTGCTCGGCTTTGACTATGGGCTCAATAGTCGCCGGGGCATGAAGTCCTGGCCGGCCGATGTCTCGCGGCTGCTGGACGGAGAAAACTCATGGCGACTCGGGATGATGCGAAATCTCGCCGGTTGGTTCGTGGGTAGATCCGCCTCCGAAGCCGCCGTGGGCCTCTTCGACTGCACCTCGTCGATCTCGTCCGAACGGCGTCGACTCCTGGAATCGACGGCGCCGCCCAGATTTCCCTACGATCTCGAATTCATGGACAGTCTGTGCGCAGGCTGGGGGGTTCCGCCCTTGCCCGAGAGCTTCCAGGCCGGCGAGACGTCGGAAGTTCCGGGCCTCTTCTTACACGGCACGTACGATGTCGCGACGCCTTACCTGAACGCCGTGGAAACCCTCGAGCACTTTCCCAACGCCACGCTGGTCACGGTCGAGGGGGGATCCCACGGAGTGCTGACGGAATCGCTCAGATTCGATCCGAACTTCGGGGATGCGATCGTCGGTTGGTTCAACGGCGGTCCGCCGCCCTCTGATCTCGACCTCGGGCCGATTGAATTTGAGCCTTTGCTGGAGTGAGATCAGAGGCTAAGAAGGGACAG
>JBCDKB010000751.1:0-2305 GCA_038747035.1 Acidobacteriota bacterium
CCCAGACGCCGACGAAATGAATCGGTACTTCGAGACCGAGTTGAGACTTGAGCTGCTCGGCTGGAGCGTCGGTGCCAAAAAAGCTCCGTTGGGTGCGTTTGTAGGCCTGCCACGCTTCACTGACAACCGAATTGAGGGACTTCTGCGCCTTCTGGACCTTCGCTCGGTCAGGAAGCCCGCAGCGGGCGATGACCCCGGCCAGGCAGCGGACGGTGAAGGCTCCCCGGCTGAAGCCAAAGAGATAGATCCGGTCTCCTTGGACGTAGTGCCGGGCGAGCCAACCGTAGAGCTGGCAGACGTTGCTCGCCAAGCCGAGGCCGAAGGCGCCGCCGAGCGCCTTGAGGACCGGATTGTCGCTCGTGCCCACTCCGTCGTCATGGATCGCCAATTGATCCTTGTGCTCGAGGGCTTCGTAAATTCTCCAAACATTGGTGCCACGGCCTTTGCCGGCGCTATTGCCGGTGCCGTCGGAGCACACGACGAGGTTGCGCCCCGTCGACGTAACCAGGGTCACTTTCGCTTCAATATTTGCTTCCATGGTCAGCGCCCGAAGATTTTGGGTAGGGCGCCGATCTCGAAGAGCACCCCGGTGAAGAGACGCAGGTCGTCGGGGCCTTCCCCGCTATTGACATGGACGCCGGCGTAGAACGGCATCTGGCTCTTGGCCACCGTCGTGAGTCGGAGCCCGGCGTCACAGACCACTCGCCAATCGTCAGTTCGTCCAAAGATTTCTTCGTAGAAGCCGACACCGCATTCGATGAACCGGTCTGGGAAGACGTTTCTGTTGTCGCTCTTGGGATCTTCAGCTGCCGTCCTGTGGTGGGTCAGGGAGAGGCCAAGTCCCATGAAGTTATGCTGTCCGTCTTCGGCGACCGTTCGATCGTTGACGGTGGTGAAACCAAGGCGCCCGAAGATGCCGAAACGGAGGGCATCGTAGGGTCTGTCCGGATCTCTATTCGTTTTGGTATAAGAAGCCCATTTCCCGCCGGGTTGATAGAGCACTTGCCCGATGGCGGAGAACGAGTCGGCGAACTCAACACTGAAATCTTCAGAAGTCATCGGCTCCATCGGAGTCTCCGACGCGCCGGAGTCCATTCCGTCCCCACCCATCTCCATCACGGGGTTGGATGGGTAGCCGGCCAGCCTAAAGATGACGTGGGTATGTAGTGCCGCTGGCTTGTCGAGCTTCCAGAGGGTGTCGAAGCGAAGCACGGCGAGGAAGTCCGTTTCCCCGAATCCATCGGCATTCCCTTCCGCGTCATACTGCGTCGCAAACGTGGTCCCCAAGAAGAATTCGGTGGCCACGCGTTCACTGGAAAGGCCAAGGAAGCCGAGGTGCGCAGTCCCTGGAAAGCTAATGCTGTCCTCCAGGGCCACGGTGCTCCCGCACATCCCTGCGGCGAGCGAGCCGTCTGCCCGAAAGACCAAGTCACCTCCGACCGATTGGGAAACCAAGGACGTGTCTAAATCCAAAGAAACTTGACCTTCTGCGTTGGTCGAGGCCGTGAGCTTCTTCACGAATTGCGCGCCGTCCAGGGAAATGGAGACGGCGCCGTGCGCTACGGAAACCTCGATTGGGACCCCCTGGCAGGCGGTGCCGTCAACATCCGCCTCGATCCGGATGGCTCCTTCTGTGATCCCACCGGCGCGGATCCCTGGGTCCACTGAGGCCGTGAGGTCGAGCTTGGGCGTCGGGGGCGTCGGTGCCTGAGCGATGGCTGGTGCTTTGAGAAGAAGAGCCGATAGAAAAATTAATAAATAACTGGATCCTCGAAGGCCTACCGCAGGCCGAAGGCAACGGCTTTCCATAACGATTCTCATCAAATCCTCCGATGGCGACATCCTGTCGCGGATTGGGCAGAAGAGGTCGACCCAGCGATAGGCCGCAGGCTTTCTTCGCGGGCCGGTGCAAGTCGAAAGTCCCAGTGGGGCTTTGTAGTCCCCAGCGTGAGAACGCGGCGAGATCCCCCATCGGAATGAAAAACAACTCGACTCTTGCCCGATGGAGCTATCGGTGACGACGTGCACCCTGGCGCCGTCTCGTATCGATCAAGGGCGGTGGAAGCGCAAAGCTCGTTCAGCGGCCACGGGAGTCTAGGTCGCCGTTGAATCGACCTAGCGGGCTCGTCCCCGGTTTGGCTGGGGCTGAGGGCACCGCGACGGTCACGTGCGACCTCCAAGCCAGTGGGTTCTTTCTTCTATCAGCCCATCTGACCAGTCGATGTATCGCCGAGCTCGTCGGCGAGCCAGGCGCGGGCTTTGGCCCAGTCGCGGCGGATGGTGCGCACGTCGACGCCGAGGGCGG
>JBCDKB010000752.1:0-2276 GCA_038747035.1 Acidobacteriota bacterium
CGCGAATTTTCCACGTCAGACTCGCGCGCATCCACCGAAGTTCGGCAGCCTCCTTGTCGAGCTTTGACCTGAGCTCTAAGGCCGACTGTTCCGCCCGGGCGCGAGCAGTTCGCTCAGCGTCGAGGATCTGTTCATGACAGTCCAGCTGGTCCTGGAAGCGCTCGTCCGCCGACTCCTGGGCCGTCTCTAGTGCTTCAAACCGCGAAGCGAGCTTTTCCCGATCGACCGCCGCGCGCTTCTCCGCCGCCGTGGCCCCCGCCGCCAGCTCAAGCAACGCCTCGCCGTCGCGACGCAAGGCCTGGAGCTCCTTCTCGAGGTGCGCCTGGCGGCTAGCCGACTCTTCTCTGCGAAGCCGTTCCGCTTCGGCTTGCTCTCGATGTCGGAGTTCGTTGGCGTCTCGCTCGCTGTCGTCAAAGGCACGCAAGCGTCCGCGGAGGTCCCCGACTTTCTCTTTCAAAATAAGAATTGACTCCGACTGCCGAATCTTGTCCTCCCGCAGTCGATCCGCTGCCTTTCGGATTTCGCGGACACGCGCCCGATGATGGGCCACTTCGGCTTCGAGCCGCCCACGCTCGGAGGAATGCAGGTCCCCCCCGGTCAGGGGCCCCCACCGGAGGTAGCCTGAGACCGCGAGGTCTAACTCTTCCCTCGGCGGGGCCTCCGCTTCGGCGTCTTGGAGCACCTCTCGATAAACCGCCTCGAGCCGATCCGCAGCACCCTCGAGGCTACACTGTTCGGTCATCAGGCGCTGCACTTCGGCCGCGTCGTGGGGATCGTACCGCTGGAGCTCCTTGAGGATGTTCTCCGGGGTGACGTCCCGACGGAGCAACCGAACGCCGAAATTCAGCTTCCGCAGCCGCGCGAATTCAGCGGCCGTGACCAAGGGGCCGAGCCCCGCGGCGTCACAAAGCACAACAGCCGATCCGACGGCGGCGGCTTCGAGCGCCGACCGTCCTTTGGCGAAAACCACGTCGTATTGCCCCAAGAGGTGTTCCGGCGCCGTCTCGGAACGGCCGTGGGCGCGGCCAACCACGTCGAGCTGCAGCCCCCACTGCAGGCAAGCGTGTCGAATCGCGTCCAGGCAGTTCTCCTCGCTGACGTAGTTGCTAAAAACCAACGCCTTTTTCGGCCGCTCCGGCAGACCGGGTCGCGGGCGGAAGCGCCGAAGATCAACGAAGTTCGGAAGCCAGCGTGTCCGCTCCGCCGGAATCCCGCACTCCTCGACGAGACGCTTCATGACCAAATCGTCGACCGCGCCATAGAGGCGAATCTGAGGATGCCGAGGAGGCGCTTCCGGATCGGGCAGCCAGCCGTGGCAAAGGTATACGGCCGGCGTCAGCGGGAACCGAGCCAGCGCGGTCATGGCTTCCAGGTGATGCTGGGCGTGGATGAGGTCCGGTGGCTCTAGAAGCTCGTCCAGGTCATCGACCACCGGGACCGTCGCCCGGCGAAGCTCGCGGGCTACATCTCCCAGGCGACGGCTGTAGGCCACGGGTTCGTGCCCGCGCTTGAGCAGCTCGAGTACGATATCCCGGAGGTAGACCTCCGTGCCCGAACGCTCGGCGAGCGCGTGATTGGTGAACAGAATCCTCACAATACTTGAGCGCTCACTGGGTCCTTGCCCAGCGCCGAATCGACCGGGCGAGAGGCCACCAGTGCTCCTGGAGACGGAGAACCTGCCGATAGATGCCGTCGGCGACCCTCCGCTCTCCGAAGACTTCGTAGCTCGGCGCCCCGCCCCGGGGCGCCGCCATCGCCAGGAGGTCGCCGTTCTGGGCCGCCTCCGTCAAAACCTCTACGCCGAAGCCTTCGGTGGAGTGGGCCAAGACTGCGCGATCGACCTCCGCCCGCAGCTCGGGATACGCACGCGCCGCTTCAAGCTTGCGTTCAAGGGCCGACGCGTCCAGGCAGACTTGGACCCGCCCGGCCCCCGCATCTCCAATGCGCTCGGCGGGAGCCGCTTCGAGCGGGAAGAACAAATGCTCGAGCGGCCTCGGAGCTCGACGCGAAGCGATGGCCACAGCGCTTTCGGCGATCACATAGCAAAGATCGTGGACCGCGTTGAAACCTTCGACGGCGTCGCTGACCAACTGCGTGCTGGACTCGGCGAGAAGGTCCCCAGCCACCTCCTCCACCACGGCCTGGACCGCCGCGAGATCCTGCTCGAGAATGATTCGATAGGCCTCCCTATCGGTCCAATCGCCGAAAACAGCGCCCGGCTTGCACCCGGCCCGCTGCAACACCCCGCGGGTCGACTCGAGCCGCCCCGCCTCTCC
>JBCDKB010000753.1:0-2240 GCA_038747035.1 Acidobacteriota bacterium
ACAACCTCGAGAAGCGCAGCTCGTCGACCCTGGTCTCGGGTCTCTTCGGCGCCGCATTCTCGGCCGACGGTCGCCACTTCCTGGCGCGGGACAGCTCCGGTTTCAAGGTCTATGAAGCCAAGGAGGGCGCTAAGGGAACGCCGATCAGGACCTCCCGCATGGGCACTGAGATCGATCCGACGGCGGAGTGGGGGCAGATCTTCGACGACGCCTGGCGACTCTTCCGCGACTTCTTCTACGTCGCCAATATGCACGGCTACGACTGGGAAGCCATCCGGGACCGCTACCGGCCGCTGCTCCAGCACGTCGGCCACCGCTCGGACCTCAATTACCTGATCAGCGAAATGATCGCCGAGCTCAACGTGTCGCATGCCTATGTCGCCGGCGGCGACCTCGGGCGGCCGGACCGGGCGCCGGTGGCGCTCTTCGGCGGCCGCCTGCGCTTTGACGACGAGGCGGGCGCGTACCGGCTCGACGAGATTTTTGAAGGCGACAATGCGGAGCCGAACTACCGCTCGCCGCTCACCGAAATCGGCGTCGACGTGGAGGTCGGTGATTTCGTGCTGGCGATCGACGGTCGGGAGCTCACGGCCGACACCAATCCCTATGAGGTCCTGCGCCACGCCGATATGGGACACGTGGAGCTCATGGTCTCGGAAACGACGGAGATGGAAGACGCCGAGTCGGTGGTGATCCATCCGATCCGCTCGGAAGACGACCTGATCTACTGGGCGTGGACCGAGGACAATCGCAAGAAAGTCGCCGAGGCGACGGACGGGCGCGTGGGCTATCTGCACATCCCCGACATGGGGGCTTCGGGTATCCGGGAGTGGATCAAGCACTTCTACGCCCAGATCGACAAGGAAGGACTGGTGATCGACGTGCGCTCGAACGGCGGCGGCAACATCTCACCGATGCTGCTCGAGCGCCTCGAGCGTCGCCTGTCGATGGTCGACTTTGAGCGCCACAACGACGTCACGGAGTCGGTGCCGAATCGCACTTTCGTCGGCCACCTGGTGTGCTTGCTCAACGAAACCACCGCCTCCGACGGTGACCAATTCGCCTGGGTCTTCGGGCAGAAAGGCCTGGGGCCGCTGATCGGCAAGCGGTCGTGGGGCGGCGTCGTCGGCATTTACGGCTCCCTGTCGCTGATGGACGGCGGCGGCGTCTCGGTGCCGGAAGCCGGCAGCGGCGGTCCGGACGGGGAGTGGATCATCGAAGGCTACGGCGTCGATCCCGATATCGAGGTCGACAACGACCCGACGTCCCTCGCCGCCGGTCGCGATCCCCAGCTGGAAAAGGCCATCGAGGTGATCTTCCAGTCGGTGAAGGACGATCCGCGCGGCTTGCCGTCCCGTCCGGCGCCGCCGGTCAAGACCGAAGAGGCTCTCCGCTAAGGACGAGCCGTCGGGGTCTCGGCCGCATGCCGGGGCCCCGTTTGCCGCGTGATTCCCCTCGGGAGCTCTTTCTACGAAAGTCTTCGTTGACATCTACGTAGCTCTTCGTAGATAATCGTCACATGGTGAAGAAAACCTCAAATAAGACTTCTCCGGCGGCGTCTTCAGCGTCGCCGTCAAGCCCTTCCGGGTCGGCGCAGCCGCGACCGACCGATGCGGAGTTGGGCATTTTGCGGGTCCTCTGGCGACGAGGGCCCGCGACCGTGCGCGAAGTGCAGGCCGAGCTCCAGAAGCGGACGCCGACCGGGTACACCACCGTTTTGAAGCTGCTCCAGATCATGACGGAGAAGGGGCTCGTGGAGCGCGATGAGTCCAACCGGGCCCACGTCTATTCAGCGGGTCAGCCGCGTCAGCACGTGCAGCGTGGATTGGTCGGCCACCTGCTGGACCGCGCGTTTGAAGGCTCGGCGAGCCAGCTGGTCCAGCAGGCCCTGGCCTCCCGGCCGGCCTCGGCGGCGGAGCTGGCGGAGATCCGCTCGCTGCTCGACGCGGCGGAGCGTGGGACTTTGGAAACGAATGGGGGAGAAGAATCGTGACGTCATTGGCCTCTTTCCTCCCGACGGGCGCCCCCTCGAGCGCCGCTCTCGAACCGGTGGCGTGGACGCTGCTGCACTTTCTGTGGCAAGGCGCCTTGATCGCCGTGGTGACGGTCGTCGTCCTGCGCTTCGCCTCGGGGGCGAGCTCGCAGGCGCGCTACGCGATGGCCCTGACGGGGCTTGTTTTCATGGCGTCGGCTCCGCTCTTGACCTACGGGGTCCTGGCTGAGCGCGGCGCAGCGGCGGG
>JBCDKB010000754.1:0-2224 GCA_038747035.1 Acidobacteriota bacterium
CCACCACGACGTCCCCCCGGACGGCCGGCGGTGCGGCGCGAAAGTCACTCACCCCCAGGCGCCAGCGCTCGGCGCCGTCGGCTCCGCGCAGCGCCCACAGGAAGCCGCCGCCCGACGCGTAGACGGTGCCGCCGACGAGGCGAAGTGCCGCCCCCTGGCCGACGCTGCGCCGCCACCGACGGTCGCCGGAGGCCGCGTCCACGCCGTGCAGCTCGCCGTCTCCGGTCGCGATGACCACGCGTCCCGACGACGCCTGCGGCCCGGCTTCCGGCGGCCGTTTGGCCCCGAGCGACAGCCGCCACAGCTCCCGTCCGTCCTCGGCGCGAAGGCGCAGGAGGTCACCGCCGTCGGTGACGATGAAAACGCCGTCGGCGTCGAGGGCCGCGGAGCCCACGGCCCCGACGTCAAGGTGCCATAGGGTCTGGCCGTCGAGCGCCACAGCGTGGATCCGCCCGCCTTGGTCGATGAGCACGAGGCGCTCCCCGTCGACCGCTGGTGTGGAGCGCAGCGGCGTCGGGAACGGGCCGGCGGTGAATCGACTTTGACCGGTCTCGACGTCGATCGCGTAGAGACGGCGGTCGTCGCTGCCCACGTAAGCGACGCCGCCGCGGATCGTCGGCGTGGCCCAGGCTTCGCCGTCGGTAGCGACGCGCCAGAACGGGTCCGCTTCATCCGGCGGGTCCGCCCTGCCCTCTTGGGGGCGGGCCTGGCCGTTCGCCTCTGGATCTGCGCCGCCGGGGGCGGCCCCGTCGGCTCGGGAGGGGTCCGAAGGTCGGGCGTCGGCGGAGGGTTGCCCGGTCGCGGACGTGCCCGTGCCACCGTTTCCGCCGGGAGTAGGGATGCAGGCGAATCCGGCCCCGCTGAGCGCGGCGAGTGCAGCTATCGCCGCTGCTTTGGCGGCGGAACGTCGACCCTCCATGGCCGCAGTGTATCGAGGGGCCGGTCGGCGACTTTCTTTGGGGCCCTCAGCGCCTCAGGCGCAGCCACAGCGCCCCCGTCGCCGCCAGCAGCAGCGCCAGCGCGATCTGGCCGCCGGCGCCGGTGGCCGGGACCGCAATGCTGAGGCCGCTGTCGACGAGCTCGAAACCGTCAAAGCTAAAGAAGGGGGCTACCCTGGTCTCGAAGAGAAGCTCGGAGTCGCCGGTGGCGAGGTCGATGCGGGTCGCGGAGAGGTAGGTCGGAGGCGTCGAAATGACAAAGGTGCGGTTCAAGGCGAGGGTGTAGAGCCGGCCCTCGAGATCGGTGTCGAGGATGATGCGGGCCAGGTCGCTGCCGGAGGGGTTTTTCAGAATCGCCGCGGCGAAGGTCGCCTGGCCGGTGGTCAGATCGAGCTCGTAGAGATCATAGTCCCTCCCGGAACCGAGGACGCCGTAGAGGCGGCCGCCGATCATTTCGATGCCCCAGAGCTCCCGGCCGAAGGCGCCGAGAAACGTCTGCTGGCCGGTCGTCGGGTCGATCTCAAAGATCTCGTTGTCGATGCTGCCGAGCAAACGTCCGTCGGGGGCGAAGGTCATGTCGCGGAACTGGTCGACTCGAAACGGGACGATCTCCTCCAGCACGGGAATTGAAGCGTCGTAGCGAATCAGCGAGAAGATGTTGTTTTCCGTCCTGCCGTAGAGGAGGAAGTGGTCGGCCCCCGGGCGGCGCGCCATCGCTTGGATATCGACCAGTCCACCGAGCGGGCTCACGCTTTCCCGGGAACCGTCCGAGAGGTCGATTTTGAAGAGCGCCTGGTTATTGGTCCCGATCTGGATGCTCCAGGCTTCTTGGCCGGCGATCGGAAGTGCGGTGAAGAGGGCGCAGAGGGCGGCGATGAGGATTCGGCAGTGCATTCGGAGCTCCTTTTATGTCATTGTAGCATTGAACTGGGCGCGCAAGGCTGAAGTCACGCTTCCGGCACAGGGGCGGTTGGCCGGGCCTGTTGGGTTCTATCTGCTTCACGCGAGAATCCAGCGCTCCGGGGATCACGCCGTGCGATGCATCCAATCGGAGGGGTCCGACGATGGCCCCACCATGCGCTGCTTTCGAAACCCCCGGATGTGGGGACGGCCGGTCTTGATCTCGTCCCTGTGCCTGCTCGCGGCCTGCGCTCCGGCGCCGGAGCCTGCGCTTGAATTTGAAGGCGAATGGCCGCAGTGGCGCGGGGCCGCGCGGGACGGCCACCCGGCCGACGCGTCGGTGGCATGGCCGGCGGCCGGGGTACGCGAAGCGTGGCGCCCCGACG
>JBCDKB010000755.1:0-2198 GCA_038747035.1 Acidobacteriota bacterium
CGCTGGCTGAGCTCGCCCGTGAGGCCGAGCTTCGCGGGTTCGGTGCCATCGTGGCCAAGGCCCATCGCCTTCTTGGTCAGGGAAGCCCGGCCCTCGACCCGGGGGCGTCAAGCCCGAAGGTAGCGAGCCTGGCGACACGCTCCGTCTGAGGCCCGATCCCTAGGGCTTCGCCAAGACTTCGAAGGCGAGGAATTGGGTGAAGCCGTCGTAGCCGAAATTGTCGTCCGACACGATCACTAGGGACGGGTTGCCGGTCTCGAGCGTGGGGCCCCAGGTGAGGCCTTCGAGGTTGTCGAGCGTGACGCCTAGGCAGGTGAGATCGGCGACCAGGGTCTTGGCGCCCGGATTCGGCCTGACCTCGGCGTTCGCGAGGGAGTCGATCGTCGAGATGTCGGCGGCCGCCGAGACGTCAAAGCGGTAGAGGTCGACCGAATTCCCGAAACCGACGCTAAACGAGCGCTCGAGGGCTAGGAAGCTCGACTCGTCGAGGGCCAGGAGCTCCACGAGACCGTTGACGCTGAATGCGTCCGTTGCGTCTGTGACGGGATCGTTCATATAAACGTATTCGGGGCCAGGTTCTCCGGTCTCGAGGTCAATAAAGAGCACGCGGCTCGGACTCCCGGTGGACGAGGTCGCCTCCGGACCGTCCTGGAGCAGGGCGCCTTCGGTCGCGGTGACGGCCCAGCGTCCGCCGGGGGTTATGGTCAAGCTCTCGAAAACCAGGTTGTGGCGCCCGCCGAAGGCGCCCACGGAGGTGGCGATGAAGTGTCGGGGGATCGTCAGATCTCGAACGTAGGACCCGTCCGGCCGCATTTCGCGCACGAAAGGCGCGATCGGCGGTGTGGACTCGGCGAGGCCTTCGCTCGTCCACAGGAGGTGGCCGGACGGCAGGAGTCGGATGGACTCGGGGTCGACGCCGGAGGCGGGGAAGGGCTTCCCGTCAGGCCGCTTCAGCACGGTCACTCCAGTGAAGGTGAAGCTTCTGAATGCACGGGCGTCAAAGTCCAGCTCGACCGTATAGAAGCGTGCGTCGCCGCGTTCCGGCACGGACTGATCATCGGAAATCACGACGTAGTGCCCTGACGAGGCGTCGTACTCAATGCCCGAAAGGCCTCCGGGGACCGTGCCCTCGAAAGTCAGCGTTCGGTTATCGAAGGTCTGCTGACCGATCAGTCGAAGCTGCGGCATCGTTTCGGCGGCGACGGCCGCCGCGAAGAGGGTCGCCGTGGCAGCCGTGACAAGAAAGGCCGCCAGACTTCGCCGAGTCCGGGCGGCGAGGGGCCTGCGGTTGGGCAACATCGACCTGGGATTAGATGAATCGAAGGTGTTTGACCGAGTGGCCACCGTCCCGGATCTCCGCCAGCGACTCGATACCGATGCGGAGGTGGCGTTCGACGAACTTCTCGGTAACAACCTTGTCGCCTTTCTCGGTCTTCACGCCCTCGGGAATCATCGGTTGATCGGAGACCAGCAGCAGGGCGCCGCGCGGGATTTCGTTGGCGAAGCCGACGCTGAAGATCGTCGCGGTCTCCATATCGATGGCCATCGCACGGGTGGCGCGGAGGGTCTCTTTGAAGGCGTCGTCGTGCTCCCACACCCGCCGATTGGTGGTGTAGACAGTGCCGGTCCAGTAGTCGAGGCCGTGCTCCCGGACCGTATGGGAGACCGCGCGCTGGAGATTGAATGACGGCAGGGCCGGAACCTCCGGCGGGAAATAGTCGTCAGAGGTGCCGTCGCCGCGGATCGCTGCGATCGGCAGGATCAAGTCCCCGAGCTGGTTCTTTTTCTTGAGACCGCCGCACTTGCCGAGGAAGAGAACGGCCCTGGGGCTGATGGCGCCCAGCAGGTCCATCACGGTGGCGGCGTTGGGGCTGCCCATGCCGAAGTTGATGATCGTCGTATCGTTGGCGGTGGCGTTGGGCATGGGGCGATCCAACCCGACGACCGGCACCCCGTGGTGCTTCGCGAAGAGACTGACGTAACTGTTGAAGTTGGTGAGCAGGATCTGTCGACCGAATTGATCTAGGGGGAGCCCGGTATACCGGGGGAGCCAATTCTCGACGAGTTCATTTTTGGTGCGCATAAATCCAGGGCCTCCGCCGCCCTTCGGCGCGGGATAGGTCCCGCCCTCAGCCGGTCGCCGGAGCATAGCGCCAATCAGCCGGATGCAGGGCGGGCGGACTCGGAAGGAAGCCTGA
>JBCDKB010000756.1:0-2178 GCA_038747035.1 Acidobacteriota bacterium
CGCCGCTGACGTTCCGCGCTCGAAGACGGGCGCCGCCGCGGAGGCGGCATAGCCACGTAGGACCTTCGCACCGGAGAACAACACCGATGGACACCAAGCGCATCGTGATTATCAACGGACACCCCGGCAAAGAGTCGCTGTCCCGGGTCCTCGCCGGAGCCTACGAAGAGGGAGCGACGGCCGCCGGCCATTCCGTTCGGCGACTGGACCTCCACGACCTCGACTTCGATGTGGACCACGAAAACGGCGGATACCGCCACAGGAAACCGCTCGAACCGGCGCTCGAGGCTTTTCTCGGGGATCTGGAATGGGCGGAACACATCGTCATGACCACGCCCTTGTGGTGGGGTGGTCTGCCGGCGAAGTTGAAGGGACTCTTTGATCGAGCCTTCATTCCGGGACGCGCCTTCGACCCGCGCGTCATCGAGTGGGGCGCCCCGAAGCCGCTTCTCACCGGCAAGAGCGCCCGGGTGGTCGTGACGTCGGATACCCCGGCCCTCGTCATGCGGTTCCTCTACCGTAACGCGATATTCCACACGATTCGAAAGCAACTTTTTCGATTCGTCGGCATTACGCCGACCCGCTTTACCCACCTCAAGATGGCCAGCCACCCGAAGCCGGACACCGTCGCCAGGTGGCGGTCGCGGGCTCGAAGGTTAGGTGCGAGCGCTGCCTGAGATCGCCTGGAAGCGTGCGTTATGGGAATTGGGGCCCGAGCTGCACGAGGAGCTGGTCCAGGCGACTGACCACCGGTGTGGTCGTCAGCAGCCCCTGGACTCTCCGATGTGCGGCTTCGGCGGGGAGAGCCACGTAGATCTCAACCCACCGGCCGCGCGTCGCGTCCCACGTCGACGGGGCACGCCGCCAGCGGCGCACCAGCTGCGCGATCAGCGAGAGCCAAAGGCCACGTGGCCGGTCGAGCGGCTTCACCAGTTCTAAAGCCTCAAGGATGGAGAAATGAAAGCGGTCGGTGATGTCGGCCCATTCGTCGACGCCGAAGTCGGTCGACTGGCTCTTGAAGAAGCGGTCGCCGATCTGCGCGACGGTCGCCTGGCAGTCGTAGCCATGCGGGGCTGCGGTCAGGTGGATCAATCCTTCGCAAGCCGGATGGTCTGAGACTAGACGCGCCAGCTCCGAAAGACGCCTTCGGCCGCGTGCCGGTGAGAATCGCCCTCGGAAGGGTGGTTTTTGTGAATCATGGGACGGCAACAAGAGGACCTCTTTGGTTTCATTGAGAAAACCGAGGTGAGCGCTCCCGGCTCTGACTCTGGATGCGAGGCGGGCCCAAGATAGCTCGAAGCGTTGATTCTAGTGAAGAAGCGGGAACTCGGGGTCTGCCGATAGAGTCCACTGAGTATGCGCAAACAACGGGACTCGTTGCGACTCGCTCTGCTGATGACGTTGACCCTCAGTGGAGGAGTCGCCGACGCTTCGGATCGCTCAACGCTTAGCGACCCGGTCGACAACGCCCGGATCGAGGTCGAGAAGAGCGAGCGTCGGCTTCTTCTCTTCTCGGGAGACGAGCTGATTCGAACCTACACCGTTGGCCTCGGATTCGAGCCTGTCAAGAATAAGGTTCGAGAAGGAGACGGCGCGACACCGGAAGGCGAGTACATCGTGGTGGTGAAGAATCCGCAGAGTCAGTTCTACCTCTCCCTCGGGATCAACTATCCGAACGCCCATGACGCAGACCGGGGACTCGAGTCGGGATTGATCTCGGAAGCCGAGCACCGGGATATTCACCGAGCCGAGGAGCGCGGCGTCCGTCCGCCGTGGAATACGGCCCTCGGCGGTGAGATCTTCATCCACGGCCGGGGCGCGGGCTCGGACTGGACCTTGGGCTGCGTCGCCCTCGACGACCCGGATATGAAAGAGCTCTACGGGGCTATTTCGATAGGGACCCGGGTGAGGATCCGTCCTTGAAGCCGTAGCCGCTTAGCCGCGGCGAAAAACTTGGTGAAGACCTCGTTATCGGATCCTCAGCCAAGTCGGTCCAAGTGCGATCGGCATCACCGCCCGGCTCGAGACCACGGATCCGTAAGAGAGTTCGGCGCTGACGGACAGCGCAGCGCTGCGTCAAGCCCAGCCATAGCGTGTGGCCGCAGGGACCCTTAGAGCTTCATTCTTCCCTTCTCAAAATCGGCCTATGACAATCCACAGCACGGCGACGATCAGCGC
>JBCDKB010000757.1:0-2111 GCA_038747035.1 Acidobacteriota bacterium
CCGAGCAGGTGGTGGGAGGCGCCGAGCACGTCACCGATCACCCGCCGGAGCGGCTGCGAGCCGTTCCAGTAGCGGGCCGACCACGGCTCGAGGTCGCGGCCGAACGCTTTGGCGAGCACGGCGAGGGCCAGCACCAGGTCGTCGGCGTAGCCCGCGGGGCCGACGATCGCCTCCGGCAGCACGTCAAAAGGCAGGACGAAATAGGCGAGGGCGCTGCCGATCAGGGTCCGGCTCGCCGCGGGCACGTTCTTATCGAGGGAAAGGCGGACCAGCAGGATGAAGACGTCCGGGACGAGCATCAAAGCGTCGGCCGTCGGCCCGCCGAGCTTGCCGCCTTTCTCGCTGAGGTAGCCGGTGATGCGGTCGCGCAGGCCGTCGTAGAAACTGAACAGGCCGCCCGACGGCACTTCGCTGTCGTCAACGTCGTTCGCAAGTCGACTGAGGGTTTCGACTTCGGCTTCGTCCATGGCGCCGTCGGTGGCGGCATTATCGTCGTGGCTCACGTGCATGGCAGGACCTCCGCGGTGCGGTCGTTGGGCGTCCGATTCTAGAAGATATAGGCCAGGGCGAGGCCGATCTGGGCCGACATCAGCATCATGTACATATGACGCCACGACGGATGGTTCTCACTCCGGGTGAGCTCCTCCGGATCCTTGAGGATCAAATAGACCGTATAGCTGCCCCACAGCGTCAGGACCACGCCGAGCAGGGTGATCAGCTGCGGGTTGCCGGTCAAGATGGCGTGGGTCGGGTCCTGCGGATCTCTGAGGTAGACGCCCAAGGGTAAGAGCATCCACGGCAAGATGAAGAAGGGGCTGATAATCCACGCGGCCTTGACCGGGCCGTAGAGGATCGGCGGCGTCTTGCAGCCGCCGGCGAGGTCGCCTTCGATATCGGCGAAGTCCTTGGTCGTGGCGGCGCCGATCAGGAAGAGCATGAAAATGCCGCCGATGAACCAGGGCTCCCAGTGGTAAACGTGGGCGACCATGGCCCAGCCGGCGACCTTCAGCAGGCAGCCGCGGGGGATGGCGATCGTGATGTTGGCCCACATCCCCAGGGCCTTCGTCCTGCCGAGCTTGGGGTCTGAGTAGATGAAGGTGAAGACCATACCCGCGAGATAGATGAAGAAGGTCTCGTGGTATTGGAGGGGGGCCGTCAGCTTTTCGGCCCAGGTGTTGAAGGGATAGACGACGACTAGCCAAGTGGGGATGAGGGCGAGCGCGTAGCAAGCCCAGGTGAAGATCCACCCTTCGCGCATCGAAAGCTCGCCGGTCACCAGCGGGCGGTCCGGCTTGTTGATGCGGTCGATCTCGAGGTCGTAGATCTGGTTGATGGCGTTGGACGCGGCGTTCAGCAGGCTCGCGCAGAGGGAGCCGAGGGCGACGGTGAGGATGACGGAGAGTGTCAGCCGCGCTTCGGGATCGGGATTGTGCACCGAACCGAAGGCGCAGACGGCGCCGGAGAGGATGCCGAGGAGCGGCGGCAGCAGGGTAAAAGGACGCGCCAGCTTCGCGTACAAAGAGAGCTTGTTCATCATGGTATCCAGGGCGGGATGGAAGGCGGCTGTGCCGCGGGTGCTTGCAAGAGACTTAGGGACGACGCGGGCTTGGGGCCGGTGCGGTCGACAGCTGATGTCGACATCTGAAGGCGCCGTCGCGGAGGCGGTCCGGCGGTTGGCCCGGGTCCGGCGGCGGCCCGACGGGGGAGGGAGTTGGGGCCGAGGCGGGGGCGCGAACTTACCATAGCTCGCGCGGGTGATAACGTCGCCGCACCGTCTGGCGAACGCGTCCGCCGAGCTCGGATTCTCCGCGTCCGGGCTCCCCGCCAAGGTTCGTCAACGGGGCCTTTGGGGACGCGCCGGCGCGTCCTCGAGTCGATTCGCCGCACCGTAGGGAGTTTTTCATGCAGATCGAGACGTCGGCCCGCGAGTCCTTGCTCCGCCGCTTGCTTCGCTGGTGGCTGAATGCGGGTGTTTTCTTCCTGGTCGAAGTGGCCCTCGCCGTCGACCCCGGCGGCGCCGAGCCCGCCTGGCTGCTTTTGGTGGCGCTGGCTTCTTACCTCGCCGTCGCCACCGCCGGGGCGGTGGGCTGGCACCTGGTGGGAGGCCTGCC
>JBCDKB010000758.1:0-1918 GCA_038747035.1 Acidobacteriota bacterium
CCGCGCCGGCGGACTCTTCGAGGTCCAACGGGGGGCCTTGATTTCTCAGGATCTTGTGGACGAGGCGAGGGGGTCGGCGGATGCCGACGGAGCGCTCACCGAGAATGTGGTGCACCCCTTCACCGGCTGGTCACGGCGGCCCAATGTGGCCAGGGATCTTCCGGGGCCGATCTCGGAATGGACACGGCGGAACCGGAATCCCAACGTCTTCGGCTTCCGCAATGAACTGGCCGACTACCGGGATCTCTCCCCGTCGGATTTCACCATCGGTGTTTTCGGCGGCTCGCTGGGCAGTCAGCTCGTGCTCCGCGCCGGCGGGACGTTGATCGCCGAGATCGAGGAGCAGCTTCCCGATTTGCGCGGGCGGGTCCGGATCCTGACCTTCACCCTCGGAGGCTACAAACAGCCCCAACAGCTCACGCTCCTCAGCCAGATGATCGTGCTCGGCGTGCCGCTCGATGTGGTCGTCAATATCGACGGCTTCAATGAGCTCGCCCTCGGCAGTAGCGACGCCCTCAAGGGTCACCACCCGATCTTCCCGAGCCGCAACCACTGGTCCGGCGCCCTGAAACTTCGGGCCCACGAGCTGAGCCGAGACGAGATCCTGAAGACCGCCGAGATCGAACGCGCGCGTCGGCGAAGCCAGGCGGTGAAAGACTTCGCAAAGAGCCACCCGCTGGGGCGACTCGCCGCCGGACGAGCCGTGCTCGGGACCGTCGCTTTGCGGGCCCGGTGGCGCGCGTCCGAGATGGAGTCGGAGCTCCAGAGCCGCGTCGCCTCAGAGCTGGCGCCGACCACCGCGCAGCTTTCGGATCCATGCCTGGGTCAAGATGGCGCCTGCTGGGACCTGATCGCCGACCTCTGGCAGCGCTCTTCCCTGGCGATGGACGCCCTGGCGCGCAGCGTCGGCGCCGACTACGTCCACATCCTGCAACCCAATCAATACGTCGAAGACTCGAAACCGCTGAGCCGAGACGAGCTCGAATCCAAGTACTACCCCGAAAGGGCCTGGAGTCGGGCCGCGGCCCGTGGCTACCCCTACCTGCAGGCCCGAGGCGCCGAGTTGCGGCGAGGCGGAACCGCTTTCATCGACCTGACCTCCGTCTTTAAGGACGAGCCCCGGACCGTCTATAACGATTCTTGCTGCCATTTGAACTCGCTCGGCTGCGAAATCGTCGCCAAGGCCACCGCGGCGGCCATCCTCGAGGCCATAGGCCCATCGACGCCGACACCCTGAGCGGCCTGCAATCCCTTGCCCGGCGAGCCCAAGCCCGGAGAGCCCAGGCCCGGAGAGCTCAGGACCGGCGGGCTCAGGATGTCACTCGGATCCGCCCATAGAATACCGCGATGAGTGGTGCCCGCGGTCCCCAAAGCCCGCCGCGAAACCTGGCGGCGGCGCCCATCGTCGTCTTCTTTGCGCTCTGGCTGGGCGTGCCTTCCCTGATCGTGGGTTTCTTCCTCCAGCCGATGGTTCCGGGCGGCTGGTGGGCAATCCTCGCGGCGTTTTCAGGCTTCGCCATCCCCATGCGAGTGCTGATCCGGGGACTCCGCGGACTGTCCTATCCGTCTGCGGCCGTGCGATTGCTGGTGCTGCGTCCGTTCTGGTACGCCATGCTCTGTCTGCCGTTGCTGGCAGGATTCACCCTCGCGGGAGCCCTCATGGGCCTTGTCGCCGGCGATCCCCTCCGCTTCGGGCAATTGGCGATGACCTCAGGCGGCGCCCTCTTCGCCGTGGCCGGGATCTTCGGCTACATCGGGGCTCGCCGGCTGGTGGTGAGGGAGCTCGAGGTGACCTTGCCTCGGCTAGGCCAGGCCTTCGACGGTCTGCGGGTGGCGCAGATCTCGGACCTGCACGTGGGTCCCCATAGCTGGCGGTTCTTTCTCTCCCGAGTGGAGCGGACTGTCCGTAAAGCCGAAC
>JBCDKB010000759.1:0-1775 GCA_038747035.1 Acidobacteriota bacterium
CGAGCGCCTCCGCGCCGCCCCCCGGCTGTCCCTTCCATCCCCGCTGTCCCCGGGCCGTCGCTAGGTGTCGGCTCGAAAAACCGATCCTCATCGAAAACGGGGTGGCCGACCGAAGAGTGGCTTGCCATCTACCCCTCGTCACGGACACCTGAGCTTCTCTGGAGAACCTTCCTTCGACGAAACGCAGACGCCAGATAACATTCTTCCGTAAGTGACGTAAACGAAACGAACATCCCACCGGCACGCGATTCCAATCCGGAGCGCGCCGCGGTGGCGAGCATGGAGCGAGAGCATATGTATTTCTCTGCGATAAAGACGCCTCCCGCAGGCGATCGGGTCCGACCCGGATTTTGGGCGCGCCGCTACGCCATAGCCGCCCTCTGTACCGTCTTCGCCTCCACCGCCGTGGTCGGAGCCGAGGATATTGAGCTTCCGATGACCGCCGACGGCGAGCCCACGGGTGTGTTCGAAGCCGACGTCGGCGAGACGTTCGAAATGCCGCTCGAAGACGCCGTGGTGCAGGCCCTACGCCATAACGTGTCGCTGGTGGTCCAACGCTACGCGCGCAGCCGTTCGCTGCTCGGCGTCCAGGAAGCGGTCGGCATCTACGATTTCGAGTTTGCGGCCACCGTACTCGCCAACAGCGGCTCCCGTCCGCCGCAGTCTTTGCTCGAAGACGCGGATGTTTTGACGACGGACTCCGAGGCCTGGAATTTTTCCCTGAGCCGGCTCACGCCTTGGGGTGGTACCGCGGAAGTCTCGTGGAACAACTCGCTCTCCGAGTCGAATAACGCCTTCGTGGTCATCAACCCGCAGTACCGCGTCGACCTCAATCTTGGCTTCGTCCAGCCTTTGATGCGGAACTTCGGCCGAGAAGTCACCGAGCGCGACATTGTGGTGGCGCGCAACAACACCGAGATCAATCGCGAGACTTTCCGCCTGCAGGTGGAAACGGTGGTGCAGCAAGTTTCCAACGTCTACTGGGACCTCGTCGGCGCCAAGGAACAGCTCGAAGTGGCTGAGAAAAGCCTCGACCTGGCGAAAGAGCTCCACGAGATGAATCGCATCCAGGTCGACGTCGGGACTAAGGCGCCGCTCGAGATGGTGCAAAGTGAAGCCGGCGTGGCGCGCCGTGAAGAGGACATCATTCGCCGCCAGCAAGCCGTCGCCGATGCGGAAGACAATCTGCGCCAGCTGGTCAATTTCGCATCGGGCGAGCTCTGGGACGTGCCGATCATCCCCGTGACCGCCCCCGAGCTCGCGCATGAGCCGATCGACGTCAAGGAAGCGGTTGAGGATGCGTTCAAGATGCGGGCTGATGTGATTCAGCAGCGACTCAGGAATAGGACGGCCAAGCTCGACGCCAATGTCGCCAAGAACAACATGCGTCCCCGGCTGGACCTGACCGCCGGCTACGTGCTCGATTCCCTCGCCGGCGACGACACCATGCCGATGCCGGACGATGACGGCAATCTGGTCGACAATTCCACGAATTACGGCGACGCCTTGGACTCGATCATCAGCGCCGACTTCGACGGCTGGCAGGTGCGCCTGGACTTTTCGATGCCGCTGGAGAACCGGGCCGCCCGGTCGCGGGCCGCCCAGGCGGACCTCCTCGTCCAGCAGGGAGATTGGGAGCTCCGCGACCTCGAAGGCAACGTCCGCTTGGACGTCCGCCGGACGGCCCGCGCGGTCGAGACCGCCAACAAGGCCATCGAGTCTGCGAAAGTGTCGAGTCGCCTCGCCGAAAAGAACCTCGAGGCCGAGCGCAAGCG
>JBCDKB010000760.1:0-1685 GCA_038747035.1 Acidobacteriota bacterium
GGGGGCCCGTGGGCTAAAGATGGCCACGTTTCGTCCGGCCGTGTCCGGCGCCGGCGGCCGATTCCGTATGGCTTTTTGAAGGCCCGCCCCTCGGCGGGAATTCCCAACGACGTCCTGTGAGGAGGATTGCCTATGGATCGGACCCCGCCGAATTGGCTGCTCGGAGCGCTCTTTGGCTTGACCCTGCTCGCCGCCCCGGCACTCCCGGAAGATCCGCGCGACGCTTTCCCGGTGCTCGGCGACCACTTTTTTATCGCCACCTGTGACGCCCGTCCTTGTGCACAGGGCAACCGCATCACGGCGGAGCAGGTTGAAGAGATTCGGAAACACCTAGAGGATGTCCAGAAAGTGGTGCAAACCTCCGATGAGGTCCTGGTGTGGCTGGAGGCGCTGGGCTTAAAAGAGGCTCACCTGGAGCGCGTAGACGGGCGATTTCACATCAAGTGGCACCGGATGGACGGGACGTTTGCGTGCAGGAGCCAGGACGTGATCGCCTGCGTTCCTGTCGATGCCAAGACCGGCCTTCCCCTCGCCTTTTTATTGAACCGCAAGAACATCGCGTTCGACGGCTCGGGAGAAGACGCCTCGACGGTCTTGGCCCATGAAATCTCCCATATTTTCACCCTCGCTTCGGAAGAGACCCTGTGGCTGACCGAGGCTTACTCCACGGCCTTCGAACGCGCCTGGACCAAGAGAAAGGGCCTTGCTTTCACCGGAATGGCCCTCGACCTTGACGTGCCCTTCAACGGCGTCCACGCCCCATTCGAGAGCAAAGGCTACGAGCGCTACCACTACCTATATTCCCTCGGAGAAGCCGCGAATTCCCCCGAGGGAGTCGGCTACCTCGCCGCCTTTTCCAACCATTTCCAGGCCGGCAATGCCCGAGGTATGAGCTATCTCTATGACCGGGTTCCCGAAGGGTTTTCGTTTCCGGAATATTTCCCCACGTACGTTGCTAAACTGAACAGCCTGGACTCCGACTACTTCCGGGAAGTCTTCGATTATCGACAGCAGCCGATCGTCCATCGCCGGGACGAAACAAGAACCTATCAATTCAAAAAAGACGAGGGGGGAGCCCAAGTCCCCGTCTTCGCCGCCCAGGCCATTCATCTCGGCACCGTCAGGGTGGAGACCCTCTCGGATGCTCCAGACAAGTCCCGCCTCGCCCTGGCGACGCTGGAGTTGGTCGGCAGTGACCCCGATCTGAGCCTAGCCTTCGAGGATCGCCTCGGTCGGGTCCACAGTTACGGAGTCTTGGGCGGGGGGCCAGGCCAGCCCCGCCCCTTCGACGGCGGTTTCGCTCGAGTCATTTACGCGCCGGCGAACCTCAAGAGCGCACCGGCCGTCGAAAAGCCCTTCGTGCTCAACTACACCCTGTCGCCGCTGGAGCCGAAATTTCCGGCCTGCGTGAAGCGGGGGACGAGCTTTCCGGTTTTCACCGGCGCCGTGGAGCAGTCCGCTCCATCCAATATGACGCTCCTGGTGAATGGGAGTCGCGTTGAAGGCTGGAGCGCCAAAGCGGAGAAGCTCGGGCCCCTGCGTCTGGAGTTGCGGCTGGACGACCCGATCCGCCGCGACGAGGATCCACAAGGCGGCGGGCAGAAAGCGTGGCCCGCGGTGGTCGAGCTGGGGGTGACCGAGGTGGTGCGGGAGGACTGCATGATCCGCATGATCGGTTTGGGTGA
>JBCDKB010000761.1:0-1538 GCA_038747035.1 Acidobacteriota bacterium
AACGCCGACCGCATCGGCCACGGCACCCACCTCTTCGCCGCCGAGCAGGTGGAGGCCGAAGATCCCGAGCGCTACGTGCGGCAGCTCGCCGAATATGTCGCCGACCGTCGCATCACCCTCGAGGTGTGCGTGACGTCCAACATGCAGACCATGCCGTCGCTGCGTCGGGTGGAAGACCACCCATTCGGCCGGATGGTCCGCGAGCGGCTGTCGGTGACGCTCTGCACCGACAACCGACTGGTTTCGAGGACCTCCGTCACGGCGGAAATCCAGCAAGCGTGCCGCGCGTTCGATTTGACGCCGAAGGAGCTCCGCAGCATCGTGATCCACGGCTTCAAGCGCAGCTTCTTTCCGGGCGGCTACAACGCGAAGCGGGCTTATGTCCGCCGCGCCATCGACGCCTACGACCAAGTCGCCCGCGAGCACGGCTATGCCGATATCGCGACGGGGCCCCGGAATGCTTGAACTGACCGGCAAACAGAAACGCCATCTTCGGGGTTTGGCCCACGGTCTAAAGCCCGTCGCCCACATCGGCAAGCACGGACTCACCGAGTCCTTCCTGAGGCAGCTTGACGAGGCGCTGGATCACCACGAGCTGGTGAAGGTCAAATTCGTCGACTTCAAGGACGAAAAAGCCGCGATCAGTCGCGACATCGTCGAGCGCCTCCAGTGCGCCGAAGCGGGTCGGGTGGGCCACCTCCTGATCCTCTTCCGCCCCGCCCGGCGTGACGGAGACCGGAAAATCAAGCTGCCGAAGGCGGCCGAATGAAAAGACCACCGGCACCCGGGGACAAGCGATGAAAGGCGCCCTCGAATGCCTCGCCGCCTCGGACCGCCGCTTGCGCCCGGCGCTCGTCCGATTGCCGGGTGACCTCCCCATTCGCCTCTACTCCGAAGGCCGCCGGCGGGTGCTGTCGGTCTTCGCTAGCCGACCGCCGCGCCGACGGAAGGTACCGCGCGAATTCGAGCGGACGCCGTGGGGGCTGCCCTTCCGCTCCCCGATTTTGAACGCCGCCGGCTTGTTCAAGAACGGCGAAGGCTATGGGGTCGTCGCCGCCCAGGGCGCCGGCGCCTACTTGGCGGGCACCTCCACCGCCACGCCGCGGAAAGGTAATGACCGCTTCGGTATCCACCAGCCCTTCGCGCCCTATCCACGGTCAGGCGCGGCCTCCAACTGGCTCGGCCTGCCGAACCCCGGCCACGCGGCGGTCGCCCGGAGGCTCGACCGCCAGGAGCGGGTCGACGGCTGCCCGGCGGGCGCGAGTCTCGGCGCCGACCCCGGAGCCGAGGCCGGGGCTGCCCTCGACGGACTGATCGAAGGCCTCCGGCGCTACGCAGAAGCCGGTCTCGACTTCTTGGAGATCAACGAGAGCTGCCCCAACACCGAAGCCGAAGCTTCGAGCTTCGACGGGCTGGTCGACCGGCTCCGCGCCCTCTCGGAGGGCTTCTTGGCGACCCGCAGCCGGCGGCTGCCGGTCCTGGTCAAGCTGTCGACGGATACCGAGGCGGCGAGACTTCCCGAGGTGCTCGACCTGCTC